>JAKAJI010000216.1 GCA_021813825.1 Acidobacteriota bacterium
GGTGAGGGAGCAGAGTTCGACGCTGAGGACGGCGGCGGATTCGGCGGGGAAGGCGCGGACGTAGTCGGAGGCGCGGGCGATGGCGGCGGCGCCGGCGACGCAGCCGAGGCCGAAGATGGGGATGCGCTTGATGTGGGGCGAGAGGCCCATGAGGTTGACGAGGCGGGCGTCGATGGAGGGGCTTGCGATGCCGGTGACGGAGACGAAGAAGATGGCGGTGATGTCGCGGGGGGTGAGGGAAGCGCGGGTGAGGGCGGTGCAGAGGGCCTGCCGGCCGAGTTCGCAGGCGGCGCGGATCCAGTGATCGTTGGCCTGGCCGAAGGTGAGGGTTTCGTATTCGTGGAGGGGGAGGACGAGGTGGCGCTGGCTGACGCCGACGCGGGCGTGGAGGCGTTCGAGGAAGACGGGGTTGTCGAGTTTGGGTCCCCAGTAGTTGACGAAGGCACGGAGGAGGAGGCGCTGGTCGTAGGCGTGGGCGGGGAAGGAAGTGGCGGCGCTGGAGATGGTCATGGGGCAAGGGCCTCGCGGTTAGTGGAGACGGGCAAGCTCCTGGGTGTAGAGGGGGTTGTCTGGGAACTGATGGGACAGTTCGAGCAGGATGCGGCGGGCCGTGGCGGTGTCGTGGTCGCGGAGGGCGGCGATGCCGAGCAGGAGGCGGGCGTAGGGTTTGAGGTAGACGCCGTGTTCGGCGGTGAGGCGGAGGTTGGCGATGCCTGTTTCTTTGTCGGTTTGCGCGCCGCCGAGTTGGAGGAGCCAGCGGAGGGGTGCGGGTTTGAGGCTGAGGAGATAGTTTTCGACGCCGATGGCGATGTAGGCGTCGTAGCAGGAGGGGTTGGCGGCGAGGAGTTGTTGGGCGAGGGTGCGGCCGGCTTTGAGGTTATCGAGAGATGAGAGGTAGCGCTTGTCGACGAGGGCGTCGTAGTCGGCGCGAAGGCCGTAGCCGAGGAGGGTAGCAAACAGAGCGTTCGAGTCGTGGGGGGAGTGGGCGAGGATGGCGGCGGCGAGGCGGGAGGACTTGTCGAGTTCGGAGTCGAAGGCGCGGCGGGCGTTGGGGTCGGGATCGGGTTTTTTGCGGTGCTTGAAGGCGGAGTCGTCGACGAAGAGTTCGGACTGGAGGATGTGGAGGCGTTCGAATTCGTGGAAGAGGTAGGCGGCGGCGTTGGAGGCGGGGCCGAGGGGGTCGGCGGGGTTTTGTTGTTCGAAATCGAGGAAAGTGTTGTGCGCTTTGTCGAAGGCGAGGTCGTACATCTGGAAGTAGCCGGCCAGGAGGGTGGGGTTGGCGGGCGGGGGCGCGGGCGCGGACGGCGTAGCGGCCGGGGCGAGAGCGGCGAAGAAGAGGAAGACGAGGATCAGCACGCCAGGTAACCCTTCAGATATTTACCACGCGGCGGGCCATGCCGAGGGCCTCGGTCCAGAAGAGCGGGGAAGTGTGCATGAGGTCGACGACGGAGGTGAGGGCGGCGACGAAGCGGTCGATTTGCTCTTCGGTGACGATGAGCGGGGGCGCGCACTTGAGGGTGTGGAAGTGGTTGCCGCAGATTTGCGCGAGGATGTTGTGGTCGCGGAACAGGCGCATGACGACGACCTGGCCGAACATGGCGGGGTGGATGGTGTGGAAGGTTTGGAAGGGGACGCGGAGGGCGACTTTTTTCGGAGGTTGGAACTCGATGCCGTTGAGGAGGCCGAGGCCGCGGATTTCCTTGATCATTTCGTAGCCGGAGAGGAATTCGACGAGGCGCTGGCGGAGGTATTGGCCGCGTTCGGCGGCGCGGGGGCCGAGTTCTTCGACTTCGAGGGTTTCGAGCGCGGCGATGCCGGCGCGCATGGAGAGGGGGTTTTCGCTGAAGGTGGAGGCGTGGACGATGGAGCGCTTGAGCGAGCCGAAGACGGCGCGATAGATGTCGTCCGTCATGAGGGTGGCGCTGACCGGGACGAGCCCGCCGCTGAGGGCTTTGGCGAGGACGACGATGTCGGCGGAGGCGTTGTCGTGGTGGGCGGCGAGGAAGGGGCCGGTGCGGTACATGCCGGTCTGGACTTCGTCGAGGACGAAGACGGTTCCGTATTTGCGGCAGAGTTCGTGGGCGGCGCGGAGGTAGCCGGGCGGAGGGACGCGGATGCCGGCTTCGGCTTGGAGGGGTTCGACGAGGAAGGCGGCGAAGCGGCGGGTGGCGAGGCGCTGTTCGAGGGCGGGGAGGTCGGCGAAGGGGACCGTTTCGCAGCCTTCGAGGAAGGGTCCGAAGTTGCCGCGCCAGAAGGGATCGTCCATGAGGGAGAGCGAGCCGAGGGTGAGGCCGTGGAAGGCGCCGGAGGCGCTCAAGAGGCCGGAGCGTTTGGTGTGGGCGCGGGAGAACTTGATGGCGGCTTCGACGGCCTCGCTGCCGGAGGAGGAGAAGAAGACTTTGGAGAGATTCCCGCCGGCGCGTTCGCAGAGGGCGGCGGCGAGTTCTCCGGCGAGTTCCGGGACGTGGCTTTGGAGCATGCCGGGGCCGCGGCGGTCGAGCTCAGCGCGGATGGCAGAGACGATGGCGGGGTGGTTGTAGCCGGCGTTGTGGACGCAGTAGCCGGAGAGAAAGTCGAGGATGGTGCGGCCATCGGTGGTGTGGAGTTCGACGCCTTGGCAGCGTTCGTAGCGGACCTTCATGCCGAGGACCTCGAGAAGGCGGACCCATTGCGGGTTTACGTGCTGGTTGTAGAGGGATTCGGAATTCGATGCGAGGGCAGCGGCAGTGGCGGTGACAGTGGACAAGCGGGCGTCTCCGTTGGCAAAAAGCGGTCCGCCGGGTCCGGCCGCGGCGGAAACGAATACTTTTAGCTGGACGCGTCGAAGGTACGCCGCGTTACCACGGGAGAATCAGCCGGCGTTGAAGATTTTGGAGATGTCGTTATAGATGGCGAAGGCCACGACGGCCATGAGGAAGACGAAGCCGAGTTTGAAGACCATCTCTTTGACATGGAGGCTGAGGTCGCGGCGCATGAGCATTTCGACGAGGAGCATGAGGATGACGCCGCCGTCGAGGATGGGGATGGGGAGGAGGTTAAAGATGGCCAGATTCAGGCTGATCATGACCATGAGTTCGAGGAACGGGGTGACGCCTTCGCGGGCGGCCTGGCCGGAGGCTTGGGCGATGCCGATGGGACCGCTGAGCGAGCGGGCAGACATGCGGCGGGTGACGATGCCTTCGAGGAATTCGTAGACGAGGCCGGCGCTGCGGATGTTTTTGTTGACGGATTCGGCGAGGGCGTCGGGGAAGGAGAGGCGGGTCATGATGACCTGGGGCTGGAGTTCGACGCCGATCATCCAGCGTTTGGCGCCGTCGGCGTCGGACTGGCCGGGGGTGACGGTGACGACGCCTTTTTGCGTGCCGCGCTCGTAGGCGATTTCGACGGGCTTCGGACCGTTTGCCTGGAGCAGGTCATGCAATTGGGGGAGAGAGTAGATGGGGTGGTTGTTGAGGGCGACGATCTTGTCGCCGGCGGCGAGACCGGACTGGGCGGCCTGCATGCCCTTCATGAAGCCTCTGACCTGGAGGGTGGTCTGTTCGTCCCAGCCGGCGATGGCGACGCCCTGCTTGGGGTCGTAGACCGGGGTGACGGTGAAGTGGAGGCGCTGGGAGTTGCGTTCGACCCAGAGGCTGATGGGGCGCTGGGCGCTGGCGATTTCTTTGAGCGTTACGTCGTCCCAGGTGGGGTGGGTGTTGCTGTCGAGTTGGAGGATGCGGTCGCCCTCGCGGATGCCGGCGTGGTCGGCGGCGCCTCCGGAGACGATGTAGCCGACGACGGGGTTCACCGGACGGGGGATTTTGGGGTAGTGAACCATGTAGAGGCCGGTGAGGATGCCGACGGCGAGGACCATGTTCATGAAGGGTCCGGCGAAGGCGATGATGAGGCGCTGCCAGCGGGGTTTGGCGAGGAAGGCTCGGGGGTCGGAGGCGTTTTCGTCGCCGGCCTGTTCGCCGGCCATTTTGACGTAGCCGCCGAAGAGGATGGCGGAGAAGCGGAAATCGGTTTCGCCGCGGCGGAAGCCGAACAGGCGGGGGCCGAAGCCGAAGCTGAAGGCCTCGACCTTGACGTTGAACAGCAGGGCTGCCCAGTAGTGGCCGAGCTCGTGGATCAGAATCATGACTCCGATCAGGACCAGGAGCCACCACAGATTTTGGAAGAAGACCATGTTGCCTACGCCTTAACCATTCCTGCGCTTAGGGGCCGCGGAACGGATGAGCTTTCTACGACGCTGCGGGCGGCCTCGCGCGAGCGGCGGTCGATGTCCATGACATCGGCGATGGAGTGGAGCGATTGCGCGGGCACGCGCTCGAGAGTTTCGCGGACTACCTGGGAGATGGCGGGGAACGAGATGCGCCCGTTGAGGAAGGCCTCCACTGCTATCTCATCGGCGGCGTTGAGGGTGCAAGTAGCGGAGCCACCGGCTGCGTGGGCTTCGTAGGCGAGGCTGAGGAGGGGGAACTTGGCGAAGTCCGGCGGGGCGAAGTCCCATTGGCGGACTTGCGTCCAGTCGAGGCGGGGTACGGGGGCGGAGTCGCGCTCGGGGTAAGTGAGCGCGTACTGGATCGGCATGCGCATATCGGTGGCCGAGACCTGGGCGATGATGCTGCCGTCCACATATTCCACCATAGCGTGAACGGTGGACTGTGGGTGGACGACGACATCGACCTCGGAGCCGGCGAGGTTGAAGAGCCAGCAGGCTTCGATGACTTCGAAGCCCTTGTTCATGAGGGTGGCCGAGTCGATGGTGATGCGTTTCCCCATCCTCCAGGTTGGATGATTCAGGGCCTGCTCGGGAGTCACCGAAACCAGCGCTTCGATAGGGGTTTCGCGGAAAGGGCCGCCGGAAGCGGTGAGGATGAGGCGGACGACTTCGCCGCGGGCGCCGGCGCGGAGGCACTGGTGGGCGCCGTTGTGCTCGCTGTCGACGGGGATGATGGCGGCGCCGGAAGCGCGGGCGGCGGCGGTGACGAGGGCGCCGCTGGCGACCATGACCTCTTTATTGGCGAGGCCGACGCGCTTGGCTTTGCGGACGGCTTCGTAGGTGGCTTCGAGTCCGGCGACGCCGACGATGGCGGAGAGGACGAAGTCGCAGTCGTTGGCGGTGGAGATTTGGACGAGGGCTTCGGGACCGTGGAGGAGTTCGGGCCAATCGCTTTCCGGGAGACCCAGGGAGCGGAGGTGGTTTTGGAGATCGCGGCGGATGGCATCGTCGGCGACGACGGCGACGCGGGGGCGGAACTCGGCGATTTGTTCGGCGAGGAGAGTTGCGTTCTTTCCGGCGGCGAGGGCGAAGATACGGAACCGTTCGTTCCGGCGGCGGACGACGTCGAGGGTATTGACGCCAATGGAACCGGTTGAGCCGAGGACGGTGACGTTGGTCATGAGACGGGGGAGGAGGCGGCGGGCCTAAAGCTCGATTATATCGCTATCGAAAGGGAATCTTGCGCGAAACATGGGGTGTTCGAGCGGAAGCAGGCTGCGAGCGGCTTGGGGTTTTTCTGGGGGGATTCCATTTCTGGAAGAGGGATTGACCCAAAGGGCGCCAGGGAGGATGCTTCAGGGGTCTTTGTGAGGTTAGTCTCGCTTTGGTGGGAGTTTCCTCCCTGGCTTGATTCCAATAATAATATATGGAATTCTGGAATGCAACAGTTTTTTGTAGAAATCTTCTAAGTGGTTGATTTCTTGACTTCGACTCCGCTCCAATCTTCCATCACCTTGATGGTGGCGCAGAGATCTTCCTCGCCGAAGCCTTTGGCGATGGCGGCGCGGAACATTTGCTGGGTGACGGCGGTGACGGGGAGAGGGAGGTCGAGGGCTTCTGCGGAGTCGATGGCGAGGGTGATGTCCTTGTGCATCCACTTGGTGGAGAAGTTCGTGGAGAAGTCGCGGTTGAGGATGTAGGGGGCTTTGAAGGTGATGAAGCCGCTCTTGGCGGCGCTATTGTTGAGGATGTCGATCATTTGGGCGGGATCGACGCCGGCCTTGGTGCAGAGGACCATGCCTTCGTTAAAGGCTTGGAGCATGTTGGCGAGGATGAGGTTTTGGCTGAGCTTGGCGTGGAGGCCCATGCCGGGACCGCCGCAGTAGTAGAACTGCTTGCCCATGATTTCGAGGAAGGGTTTGATTTTTTCGTAGACCTTCTGGTCGCCGCCGATCATGAAGGTGAGGGTGCCGCCTTCGGCGCCGGGTTTGGAGCCGGTGCAGGGGGCGTCGAGGAAGTGGATGCCTTTTTCGGCGAGGGCGCGGCCGACGCGGCGGCTCATTTCGGGGCTGACGGTGGAGGCGTCGGCGACGACGGCGCCGGGTTTTGCGGATTCGATGACGCCGTGTTTGCCGGTGAGGACTTGTTCGGACATGGCGGAGTCGCCGACGCAGAGGAAGATGGCTTCGGCGTTGGCGGCGGCCTGGGCGGGGGTGTCGCAGGCGACGGCGCCAAACTCGGCGGCGAGTTTTTGGGCCTTTGCGGCGGTATGGGACCAGACGGCGACGTTATGGCCGGCCTGACGGAGATTGCGGGCCATAGGGTAGCCCATGATGCCTAAACCGAGAAACGCGAGATTTGCCAAGAGAGATCTCCTTATGATGATGGTTGTTGCGATGGGCCGGTTCGTTCTGGCGCGAAAGCGACGTGCGGCCGGCCGCGCTTTTCGAGAAGCTATGATTGTAACGCCAGAGAAAGGAGACACCTGAATGGCGAGCGAAAATCCCAACCGGGATGGAAGCAAAGCGGTAGTGGAGACGCTGGATCCGCGGACGGAGGTGCTGACGCGGGGGTTTGATCCGAGTTTGTCGGTGGGGTCGGCGCGGCCGGCGGTATTCCGCAGTTCTACATATGTATTTTCGAGTCCGGAGGCGGCTGAGCACGCGTTCGACCTGATGGCGGGGCGCGTGGCGGCGGCTCCGGGCGAGCAGGCGGACCTGGTTTATTCGCGGTTCAATCATCCGAACGCGCAGATACTTGAAGAGCAGATGACGCCGCTCGAGGCGGGGGCGACGGCGGCGCTGGTGTTCAATTCGGGGATGGCGGCGATCATGACGGCGCTGCTGACGTTCTTGAAGCCGGGGGACGCGCTGGCGTACACGACGCCGATTTACGGGGGCACGGAGCACCTGATCGAGGATTTTCTGGCGCCGTGGGGGGTGCGGGGCGTGGCGATTCCGGCCGGAGATACGGAAGCGTTGCGGGAGCGGACCGAGGGGGTGAAGCGGCTGGGGGCGATATTGATTGAGACGCCGGCGAACCCGACGCTGGTGATGACCGATCTTCGCGCGGCGGTGGGGCTCGGGCGGGGGATGGAGCCGCGGCCGGTGGTGATGGTGGACAACACGCTGATGGGTCCGACGTTTCAGCATCCGCTGAAGCTGGGCGCGGACCTGGTGTTGTATTCGGCGACGAAGTATTTGTCGGGGTTCAGCGACATGATCGGCGGGGCGGCGCTGGCAAAGGACGCGTCGCTGATTGCGAAGATGCGGCCGAAGCGGAGCTTGTTCGGCAACATTCTGCAGCCGGACGAGTGCTGGATGCTGGACCATCGGCTGTCGACGGTGGGGCTGCGGATGACGCGGGCGAGCAAGAACGCGGCGAGGATTGCCGCGGCGCTGGAGCATCATCCGAAGATTGCGCGTGTGTTTTATCCGGCTTTGTTGCCCGAGGGCGAGCAGCGGCGGATTTACGAGGCGCAGTGCGATTATCCGGGAGGGATGGTTTCGCTTGAGCTGCGCGGGGGGAAGCGGGCGGCGTTTGAATTTTTGCGGCGGCTGCGGCTGGCGCGGAATGCGGTGTCGCTGGGTGGGGTGGAGACGCTGGCGTGTCATCCGAAATCGACGACGCATTCCGGGTTCAGCGAGGCGCAGTTTGCGCAGGCTGGGGTGACGGACGGGTTGGTGCGGTTGTCGATTGGGATTGAAGACTGGC
>JAKAJI010000217.1 GCA_021813825.1 Acidobacteriota bacterium
TCCTTCCGAAGGCCGCGTCCTGCTCGACGGCGTGGATCTCAGCCAGCTCGATCCCGCCGAACTGCGCCGCCAGATCGGCTTCGTGCCCCAGGAGACCTACCTCTTTAGCGCCACTCTCGCCGAAAATATCGCCTGGGGCGTCCCGGACGCAAAGCGGGAACAAATCGAGCAGGCGGCCGCTCTCGCCGGACTCGCGCCGGACCTCGCCGGCTTCCCCCGCGGACTCGATACCGTGGTCGGCGAACGCGGACTCACGCTCTCCGGCGGGCAGAAACAGCGCACCGCCATCGCGCGCGCGGTGCTTCGGAACCCTCGCATCCTGATCCTCGACGACGCCTTGTCGAGCGTCGATACCTTGACGGAAGAGAAAATCCTCCAGGGCCTGGCCGGCGTCATGCGCGGCCGGACAACCATTCTCATCTCCCATCGCGTCTCCACCGTGCGCAACGCGGACCGGATCTTCGTGCTCGAAGGCGGCGAGTTGGTCGAAAGCGGAAGCCATGCCGAATTAGTGGCCAGCGGCGGCTACTACGCCGACTTGTATCAAAAGCAGTTGCTCGAAGAGGAGTTGGAAGCGATCTGATGCCGGAATGGCTCCTGCTGGCGGCGTTGTGGGCGGCGATTACTCCGCCGGCGGTGGTCTCGCGCACCGATCCCGTCTATCCCGCTGAGGCCCGGCGCACCGGGTTCCAGGGCGTGCTCCTGGTCTGGGTCACCGTCGATCCCCAAGGAAACCCCGGCCAGGCCCGAGTATTGAACCCTTCCGGCATGGGACTCGAGCGCAGCGCCCTCGACTGTGTGCGCCAATGGAAGTTCCGCCCCGCGCAGGAAAACGGCAAGCCCGTGCCATCTAATGCCCTCGCCGAGGTCACCTTCCATCTCGGGCGTAGCTTCTTCATCCAGGCGCCTTCTACCGCCCAGGCCGAGTACGATACCGCCGTCCGTCTGGTCGGCGGAGCACCCGAGTACCGCGACCCCGAAATTGTCCGCACGCTGCTCGAAACCGCCGCGGCGAATAACTTCCCCGCCGCCGAAGCTTTTCTTGCGGATTTATACGCCCGCGGCAAAGTCCTGCCCAAAGACCCCGCTTACGGTTTCGGCCTGGCGCAGAAGGCCGCCGCAACGGGGTATCCCGAAGCCGAGTTCGAGTTGGGACTCATGTATCAGACCGGACTCGGTACGCCCCGGGACTTCGCCCGCGCCCTGAGCTGGTACCGGACCGCGGCCCGCGCCGGCTCGGCAAACGCAAATCATAACCTCGGCGTGATGTTTGAACAAGGACAGGGCGTGGCGGCCGATGAGAGCGAAGCGGCGAAGTACTTCCGCCGGGCCGCCGAACGCGGCGTCGTTCCGTCTCAGCAGCGGCTCGGCGAGATGTATCGCGACGGCGTCGGCGTCACGCAGAATGACGCCGAGGCCGCGTTCTGGCTCACGCTGGCCGCCAACCGGGACGACGACCAGGCAGCGCAGGAAGCCGGCGCCCTCGCCGCCAAACTCAGCCCCAAGCAGGCGCGGCGTGTTCAGGCCAAAGTCCGCGGCTGGCAACCCATTGAATGAACCGGGCGCAGCCCTCGACCTGGGCGCCGCGCGGCGGCTCGTGCTCGAGCATGGCTGGAACTCTACCTGTTACCAGATTCTGAACCCGGGCATCCGGCATTGGTTCTCCCAGGCGGGCGACGCCGTGGTGGGCTACGTGCCCCGCCATAAGACCCTCGTCGTCGCCGGCGCCCCGGTCTGCCGGCCCGAACGCCTCGCCGCCGTCGCCTCCGAATTCGAAGCCCAGGCGCGCTCGGCCGGTCATCGCGTCTGCTACGTCTGCGCCGAAGAGCGGCTTGACGCAATCTACAAGAATTCTCCCCGCCATGCCCGCATCGTCCTAGGCGCGCAGCCGGTGTGGGATCCGGCGCGATGGGAGGCCCTGGCGCAGCTACGCCGCACCGTCCGGCAACAGCTCAACCGAGCGCGAAACAAGGGCGTCCACGTGGAACCGGTCGCCCCCGGCGACGCCCTTCACGATGCCGAGTTGCGCGCCTGCGTGCACGACTGGCTTGCCGCGCGCCCGCTCCCTCCGCTGCACTTCCTCGTCGAACCGTTCGCACTCGACGGTGTACTGGACGACCGCCTCATCCTCGTCGCCCGCCATGCCCGCAAGGCCGTCGCAATCCTCGTCGCCAGCCCGGTGCCCGCACGCGACGGCTACCTCATCGAACAGATCGCGCGCTCTACCGTCGCGCCGAACGGAACCACGGAGCTTCTCATCGACCACGCCATGCGCTCCATCGCGGCCCAGGGGCGGCGCTACGCCACGCTCGGCCTCGTAGCCCTGGCCGACGAACTGCCCGGCGAGATGAGCCGCAATCCCTGGTGGATGCGGCGCCTGATGGCGTTAGCCCGCGCCCATGCAAACCGTTTCTACAATTTTCGCGGCCTCCTGCAGTTCCGCCGCAAGCTCGGGCCCGAGCGTTGGGAAGGCGTCTACGCCATCGTGAACGAACCTGCGTTCACCCCGGCGGCGTTCTACGACCTCGGCGGCGCCTTCTCGGGCATTTCGCCTGCCCTCGCCCTCGCCATCGGAGTCGAGAAGGCCGCACGCCAGGAAATAAAATGGATGGCCCAGCGCCTCCGCGGCATAAGAGGATGATGGGCCTCCCACTCAGTAAGCCAGCGTCTCTTCCACCGCCGCGCGCAACCCGGCAAGCGATGGCAGCACCATCAGTTCGAGATTGCTCGCCGAAGGCACGAAGCTATCCTCGGCCGCCACGCGCCGGATCGGTGCGTCGAGGTCGCTGAACGAGTTCTGCGCCAGGCGCGCCGCAATCTCCCCGCCGAAACCAACCGTCAGGCTGTCCTCGTGCGCCACCACCACCCGGCTCGTCTTTCGTACGCTCCGGTAAATCAACTCCTCGTCGAGCGGCGCAATCGTCCGCAGGTCGATCACTTCGAGCGACCGTCCTTCGGCCTCCATCTGCCGCGCCAAATCCAGCGCCAGATACACCGTGCTGCCCCACGTGACGATCGTCAGGTCCTTCCCTTCCCTCCGCACGCGGCCCCGCCCAAACGGAACCAGGTAATTCGCGTCGGGTTCCAGGCTCTTGGCCTGCATCCGGCGATACAGTCCCTTGTGCTCGAGGAAAATCACCGGATCCTCGCTCCGTGCCGCGGATTTGATCAGCCCCTTCGCGTCGTCCGCGCTGCTCGGAAATGCGATCCGCCAGCCCGGAATGTGGGCAAAGAAGCTCTCCACACACGCCGAGTGCCACGGCCCGCCCTTGATATATCCCCCTACCGCGATCCGCACCACCACCGGCGCGCTCCACGTCCCGTTGCTCCGCCACCGCACGGTGGGAATCTCATCCCGAAGTTGCATCGCGGCCGGCCACAGGTAGTCGCCAAACTGAATCTCCACGATCGGCTTGTACCCGCCCATCGCCATGCCTCCCGCCACACCCACGATGCTCGCCTCCGCCAGCGGCGCGTTCGAAATCCGGTCGCCGAAGGCCTCGCGCAGGCCCCGTGTCACGCCGAACACGCCGCCCTTCGGGTCGCCGATGTCCTCGCCCCACATCACCACCCGCGGATTCCGCGCCGCTTCCTCGCGAAGCCCATGGTTGATCGCGTCGATCATCGTCACCGGCTCGGACGAAACATAGCCCGCGGGCTCGGACGCCACAGACTCTTCCGAACGTGCCGGCGCAAAGATGTTTTTCAAAAGTTCGCCGCCGCCCGGCATCGGCTGCGCATCGGCATACTCCGCCGCCCGGTCCACTTCCGCCCGGACTTCTTCCCGGATCCGCTCCAACTCCGCCCCGCTCACCGAATACTCGTCCGTCAGATACCGCTCCGCCAACACCACCGGGTCGCGTTGCGCCGCGGTAAGAATCTCCGCGCTCGGGCGATACTTCCGTTGGTCGTCCGAGTTCGAGTGCGATTCGATCCGCGCCACATGAGCCTCCACCAGCAACGGTCCCATCCCCGCGCGCATCGCCTCAAGGTGCGGAACGACAGCGCGATAAACATTGTTGAAGCTCGACCCGTCGATCTCCTCCACCGCGATCCCGAATCCTTCCGCAATCCGGCTCACCGACGATCCGGTCTGATACCGCTGCGGCGTGCTGATGGCATACCCGTTGTTCTGCACGCTGAACAGCACCGGCAGCTTCTCGCGCCCCGCCCAGTTCAGCGCCTCGAAGAACTCGCCTTCGCTCGTCGCCCCTTCCCCGGACTCGACATACACGATCCGGTCCTCGCCGTCCTGCTTCACCGCCTTCGCCATGCCCACCGCCGGCAGATATTGCGAACCCGTGCAGGCCGTTTGCGAAACCAGGTGCAACGTCTTCGACGAAAAATGTTCCGGCATGTTCCGCCCCGCCGAGCAGACATCGCCCTCGCGGCCCAGCATCTGAAGAAACAGTTCCTCGAGCTTCAGCCCCACGCCCACCGCCGTCCCCTTCGACCGGTAATAGGGAAAGAACCAGTCATAGCCAGGTTTGAGCAGCAAAGGCATTCCAACCTGCACCGCTTCGTGCCCCCGGCCCGGCGCGACAAACGTGCACTTTCCCTGCTTGGCGAACACCTTCATCCGCTCCTCGACGTAGTAAGCCGTCACGGCGCGGCGGAAAAATTCGAGCGACAACGCAAGCGGCGCCGTTTCGCCGCCAACCGCAAGTTTTGTAGAAGTGCAGGCCATAGAAATTCTTCTTTCTGGTTTCAGTCTGCGGCCGTTCCCCTGATTTGCCAGTGACTTCGGTCACAAACCGCACCGCCGATGACGGAAAATGAAGTTTCATGCCCCTGGATCGTGCGGCAATCGCCCAGCTACTGAGACGCAGCCCACTGTTTGCTCCGCTCACGGACGCCGAAATCGAACTGCTGTGTGCGCGCACCGCCTCGCGAAGCTACACCTCCGGCGAGATCCTGTTCAACGAAGGAGAACCCTGCACCGGCCTCTACATCGTCGCCTCCGGCCGAGCGCGCATCTTCAAAGTCTCCGCCCAGGGACGCGAGCATGTCCTTGCCATCGAAGGCCCGGGCAGTTCCATCGCCGAACTCCCCGTCTTCGACGGCGGCAAGTATCCGGCTTCGGCCTCGGCGGCCGAAGATTCCGAAATCGTCTTCGTCTCCCGCAAGGATCTCCACGCGCTTTGCATGGAGCATCCCGAAATCGCCTTGAAGCTCTTGCAGGTCGTCGGCGGGCGCCTCCGCCGCCTCGTCGGAATCATCGAAGAGTTATCCTTCACCACCGTCCGCCACCGTCTCATCTCCTGGCTCCTGCGCGAAGCCCGCTCCTCCGGCCACGGCGCCGCTCCCTCCTTCACCCTCTCGGCAAGCCACCAGGAGCTCGCCTCGCAAATCGGCACCGTGCGCGAACTCGTTAGCCGCAACATGGCCCGCCTCCAGGCCCAGGGCTTCATCGAAGTCAACGGCCGCGAGGTCACCATCGTCGATCTCCCCGGCCTCGAAGCCGAACTCCAGACCGTCATGTAGATCAAACCAATTCCCGTTCGCCCGTGATACGCTCCGAAAGATTCCCATGAGCCGGGCGATCCCTCTTCTCGCGCTTACCGCCTCCTTGGCCCTCCGCGGCCAGAGCCTCGACTGCAACATCGAAGCCTACAAACCCGCCGATGGCCTCCTCGCAACCAGGACCAACGGCGGCATCGAGTTCACCTGGAACGGCGAAGGCGAAAGCAAACTCCGCGCCGCCTTCACGCTCCGCGACGGCCAACCCACGGTGTCACAGCTAGCCGCCCGCAACGCCCAAGGCGCCTGGGAAGTCCTCGGCCGCAACCTCCAGCCCGAGTACGAAGTCACCACCGGCCGGCGCCGGCTCTCCGAACAGCAGATGGCCCCGCTTCGCAAACTCGGCATCGCGCTTACCCCCAACGTCGTCGAACGCGAGCAATGGAACGCCTTCTGGGACGCTCCGCTCATGGTCCCTGGCGCCCCCGGCACAAACCTCGATCTGCCGCGCAAGCCAACCGAAATCCGCCACGATCCCTCGCAGTTTCACTCCACCACGTGCACCGTCCGCACCGACGGCGCACGGCTTGAAATCGATTTCAACGGCCTGAGCCTCGGCATCTTCTCCGGCTCCCTCCGCTACACCGTCTACCGCGGCACGAACCTGCTCCGGCAGGAAGCCATCGCCAAAACCGAACAGCCTGACGTGGCCTACAAATACGACGCGGGCCTCGGCGGTTTCTCGATCGCGCCCGAAACAAAGATCGTTTGGCGCGACACCGCGCGCGCCTGGCAGCAGTACGCCTTCGGCGGCGGCGCCAACCAGAACCCCGTCGCGCTCAAAGCCCGCAACCGCCTCGTCATCCTCGAAGCCGGAAAAGGCTCGCTCGCCGTCTTCCCTCCCCCGCACAAGTTTTTCTTCGCCCGCGAAATCGAAACCAACCTCGGCTTCGTCTACTACCGCAAGGACTCGCCCAAATCCTTCGCCCTCGGCGTCCGTCAGGCCGAGCGCGAGGAACCCTATCGCCCCTACGGCGTCTCAGACGCCGAGTGGAACCGCCGCGTGCACGAAGCCCGCCACGACATCAACAACTTCGCCCTCTACAATGCGCCGCCGGGCACCGAACAGCACATGCCCGTGTATTTCTATCTCAACGCCGCAAACAGCCACGCCACCCAGCAGGCCGTCCTCGCCTTTACGCATCACGACCGCTACCAGGCCCCGCCCGGCTACAAAGTGCTGGTAAGCCACTTCCACATGCACTTCAACGAACAACTCACCGACGCCGGCACGATGGACCTTCAACCTACCTGGCTCCAGGTCTTCCGCGCTCTCGGCATCAACATGGTCATCCTCGCCGACTTCCATTCCGACTCCCACCCCAACGACCCCGGCCCCATCCGCTTCGCCGAGCAAAAAGTCTATTTCGAAGGCTGCCGCCGCTTCTCCGACCACGATTTCCTCTTGATCCCCGGCGAAGAAGCCGACGCCAACTTCGGTGGCCACTACATGACGTTTCTTCCCCGCCCCGTCTACTGGTCACACGTCCGCACCGCCGGCCAGCAATTCATCGAGAACGACCCCAAGTATGGCAAGGTCTACCACGCCGGCTCGCCCGCCGAAGAACTCGAACTCCTCAAGCAGGAGGGAGGTCTCATGTGGCAGGCGCACCCTCGAACCAAAGGTTCGGCCGGCTATCCCGACGCCGTAAAAACAGAGCCCCACTTCCTCAGTGACCGTTTCCTCGGTGGTTCCTTCCAGTCCCTGCCGGTCGACCAATCCGAAAAACGCCTCTGCGAAGCCCGCTGCCTCGGCCTGCTCGACGACATGAACAACTGGGCCGGGCCGAAGTACATGCTCGCCGAGGGCGACACCTACATGAAGTACCCGGACGACGAAACCTATCCGCAGCTCATCGTAAATTACGTCAAGCTCAGCGAAGTCCCCGCCTTCGATGGCGACTGGACGCCCATCGCCCGCGCCCTCCGCGCCGGCGACTACTTCGTCTCAAGCGGCGAAGTCCTTCTCCACGGCACATCCATCACCGGAGCCGGTTCGCAGCGCATGCTGGCCGCAACCGTAAGTTGGACCTTCCCGCTCGATTTCGTCGAACTCGTCTGGGGCGACGGCGCCACAACCAACCACCGCATCATCTCCACCACGAATCTCCCGCCGTTCGGAAGCCACCGCTTCGAGATCCCCTTCGACGCAACGGGCAAGAAGTGGGTCCGCTTCGCCGCCTGGGACTCCGCCGGCAACGGCGCCATCGCCCAGCCCGTGCACCTGCGCTAAACCGATCCGCCGCTCAAGCTCTCTTTCAACCCCAGTACCCGAACCAGCCTCCGTAGAGAATTCGGATGAATGTTCAGCTTCGCGGCCGCCTCGTTATGATTGAAGCCGCTTTCCCGCCACGCGGCCAGAATCAGCTCACGCTTGGCCCGCGTCA
>JAKAJI010000218.1 GCA_021813825.1 Acidobacteriota bacterium
TCGGGGGGTGGCGGGGGAGCGTTGGCGGGACGGGGTTCGTCGAAGCGATGCCAGCCGGGGGCGGTGGTTTGGGATTGGTCCTGAGCCCAGGCGACAGAGGCAGCGAGGATGAGAGCGAGAAGTCCGATTCTCAGGCGCATGGCGACGGAGTTCCTTTCCGTGGTTTCACAGGTTACGAAGCAAACGGAGAGCCAATTGTAAGTTGTTGAAATCACGGAATGGAATGACGGTTGCCGTGGTTGACATTCACCAAAGATGGCCGGTTTCCACCAGCAGCCCGCTTGCGTGGAGCGAGGGGGCGACGACGGCGGCGGCGTAGAGGAGGCTTCCGCTGGAGGGGAGATAGCAGGGGAGGCTGGGGCGCTGGGGAGCCTGCGGCTTTTGGGGCGTCGAAGGGCGTGAAACGGAAGGCGTCGAGCGAGTGACCGTGGGGATTCGGGGCACTTTGCCAGGCCCATTGGGCCACGGTGCAGAGAGGGTAGGAGGTGCGGGGATCGGGGAAGGTATGGAGGGGGGTGAAATCGGGAGTGAAGGCGAGATCGCCGTTGCCGACGGTGAGCGGGCGTTTTTCTCGGCGGCGGTGTAGTCGACGTTGTGGCAGGAGACGAAGAAGCGGCGGTGAGAGTTGGGAGATCGGAAGGGGCGACTCAGCGGTAGGCGAAGACGGCGGCGTAGAGGATGAGAGCGATGAGGGCGAGGCCGATGGAGAGGGCGGTGAAGCCGAAGCGGCGCCAGAGGCGGGCGGCGAGGGGGACGGGAGCGGGCATGAGATTTTGTTCGAGTTCGCCGCGGTCGAGCATTTCCTGATATTCGCGGGGGCGGTCCTTTTTGAACTCTTCGAGAGGGACGCCGCCGAGGAAGATGACGGTGTCGATGGGGAAGCGTTCGGGCCGGAAGTGGGTGTTGAAGAAATGGATGCTGAAAATGAAGGCGACAGCGAGGAGGGCCTCGTCGCTGTGGATGGTGGTGGCGACGTTGACGATCCAGCCGGGCAGGAAGTGGGTGAAGAAGGCGGGTTCCCAGAGGATGAGGCCGGTGCCGCCGATGACGGCGACGCCCCAGAAGACGGCGAAGTAGTCGAATTTTTCCCAGTAGGTCCAGCGGCCGTAGTCGGGGCGCGGGCCTTTTCCGACGAACCATTTGAGGGAGGCGAGGAACTCGCGGAGGTCGCGGCGGGAGAAGATCATGCTGTCGGGGCCGAAGAGGAACTGGCGCCAGGATTTGCCGCTGGCGCGGCGGCGGCGGCGGAGATCCCAGAGGTGGGCGCCGAAGTAGCCGAAGGTGAGCACGGCGCACAGGCGGTGGATCCAGCCGGCGACCTCGAAGCCGCCGAGCAGGTGGGCGAGGATGGCGGCCCAGGGCGCGTAGGAGAACTTGAGGATCATGCCGGTGGTGGCGAGGCCGAGGAAACTGGTGATGACGGTGAGGTGGAGGTTGCGCTCGAAGGGGCGGAAGCGGCGGATGTAGGTAGTGCCTTCGGTGGGGGCTTCGCGTTTGAGGGCGCGGCGGTATTCGAGCGAGCGGGGAAGCCAGAGGGCGGTGTGGACGCCGGAGACCATGAGGGTGCCGACGAGGAGGGTGGTCATGCCCCAGAAGGTGTAGAAGAGGATGGGGTAGCGGACGGGATCGTGATGGGTAGCGTGGGTGAGGTAGCCGGCGAACTGGCGGTGGGCGTCTTTGTGGCACTGGGCGCAGGTTTTGACGATGTTCTGGCGGCTCAAGCGGGAGTGGGGATCGGTGACGGGAAGGATATCGTGGGAGCCGTGGCAGTCGTAGCACTTGGCGGTTTGTAAGTAGCCGAGGCGGGAAACTTTGCCGTGGTAAGTTTCGAAGTAACTCTCGGTGATGGCCTTGTGGCACTTCCCGCACTGGTCCATGATATGGAGGCGGAAGTTGGAGGCGTCGGTGCGCTGGATGCTGTGAGCGGAGTGGCAGTCACTGCAGACGGGGAGGGGTTTGGAAGTGGGGAAGGCGGTAGGAGAGTGGACGCTATTGACGAATGCGTCGAAGATGCCGCGGTGGCAGCGGCCGCAGGTTTCGACGACGTTCTTGCGGTTGACGCTGGAGGTGGGGTCGCTGGCGGGAAGTTCGCGGTGGGCGGTGTGGCAGTCGGCGCAGTTGGCAGTGACGGTGAGGCCGGCCTGGAGGAGCCCTTGGCCGTGGATGCTTTCGCGGTAGTTTTCGACGATGTTGTGCTCGACGCCGGTGTAGCGGACGGCGGCCTTCTCGCCGGTGCGGTGGCACTGCGCGCAAAGGGTGGGGACGTTGCGGGCGAAGACGGGGGACTTGGGATCCTCAATGCCGAGGACGCCGTGGTCGCCGTGGCAATCCTTGCAGGTTGGAGCGTCGGGGCTGCCCTTGGCGGCGAGTTGACCGTGGGTGCTGGAGCGGTAGTCCGTGCCCTGCTGCGCGTGGCAGTTTGTGCAGTCGACCTTGGAGGCGATGGTCTGGCAGGGGCGTTCGAGAGAAGGATTGCCACCGGTGTGGCAGGAGGCGCAGGCGATGCGGGCATGGCGGGAGCTGGCTAACTGGTCGGGGTTGACGTAGAGCGAGACGGTTTTTCCTTCGCGCACGACTTTCAACTGCGGGTTGCCGTGGCAGCGCTGGCAATCCATGTTAGCCATGCCCTCGGCGTAGTCGACCTTGCGGATCTTATGCGGCTCGTGGCAGTCGACGCAGGCGGGGACTAAGTGAGGTTGTTTCTCCCATAACTCGCCGCGAATTACTTTCCGATGGACGGTTTCGATCTGGGTGTGGCATTGTTCGCACGTGTGGGCGATGTTCTGCTTAGCGATGGAAGAGCGGGGGTCGGTGTGGGGGAGGACGCTGTGGGCGGTATGGCAGCTTGTGCAGACGGCGGTAACTGTGAGTCCTTGTTGGTAGAGGCCCCGGCCGTGGATACTATCCATGTAATTGCCGAGAATGTTGGACTCAGGGATGTTACGGGCCTCCGAGACGGGCGTGCCTTCTTTGTGACACTGGCCGCAGAGTTTCGGAATCTGCATGGTGGAGGTAGGGGAGCCGGCGTCCGAGGGGCGGCGGACGGTGTGGGTTCCGTGGCAGGTGGTGCAGGAGGGAGCGAGTTTGTCGCCGTGGGCGGCGGCGCGGCCGTGGGTGCTGGCGGCGAACTGGGCGTCTTCGCCGGAGTGGCAGGTACCGCAGTTGACGGGAGCGAGTTTTTCGGGGTGGGGGAGTTCCGAGATGTCTGAGTGGCAGGCGGTGCATTCGAGGGAGGCGTGGGGGGAGGCTTTGAGGGCCGCGGCGTCGAAGGGAGGGGCGACGCCGGCTTCGCGTTTGCCGGTGCGTTTGCCCGGGTCGTGGCAGGCGAGGCAGTCCTCATTTTTGGGGGCGTCGGGCTTGGCTTCCGCTGCCTTGGCATCCGGTTTTGCGGGCGCGGCGGGCTGTTGCGGGCGCGCGGGGAGAGCGAAGGCCAGGACAAGAAGCAGCCGGAATGTGCGTTGCGTCATTGGCGCGCCCGTGGTGGACGCACGCCGACGGAAGCAACGACATTCGGGTGGAGATGCTCGCCCACGCCTCGACGAGATGCACGCTGAGTACCAGGCTGGTCTTGAGATTTCGCAGCGGCGCGAGGCGGATTTCTTCGGAACCGAGAGAAGCCGGCGGGCGGGATCGCGCAACCGAGTGCGTGAAATCGCTCTGGATGGGAGTGATTTACTTCGAATCTAGTGAAAACGTGTTAGCGGCTTTGGGAGCCGTTGTCCCCCTGTTCGCGGCCCGGCGTTCTGGGGGAACGTGACGGGCCGCGAGGATAGGGAGGAACCTGGTTAGAAGTAGAACTTCACGGCGAGTTGAATAATTCGGTTTCCGACCGTATTGGTGGCCGTGCCGAAGTTGGGGTTGTTGACCTTCCCGGTCGCCGGGCTGAAGCTGAGGCTCAGATCACTTCCGACGAAGGAGTAAAGCGGGTGGTTCAGGAAGTTGTAACCGTCGATGCGGAACTGGAGCGAGCGGGTCTCCGTAAACGCGAAATTCTTGAAGAGAGCGAGATCGGAGTTAAAGAACGCCGGTCCGTAGTAGGCCGGCATGACGGTGGGTCCGTTTTGCCCTACCTGGTTTGGCATGGCGAAGCAGTTCGGATTCAGGTACTGGTGCGCACCCAAATTCGCCGTCGGGTTGCAGGTCAATATGGGCGACAGCGCGATGTCCGGCGTACCCAGGATCGAGGCGCTGCCGATGAGGAAGTTCGTACCCGGGAGCGTCGCCCGATTGAGGTTCATTCCAAACGTTCCGCCCCCACTGAAGCCGCTGATGTTGGCGCCGCTCTCAAGCTGGGTGATGCCTGAAAGTTGCCAGCCGTTGGCCAGTGCGCCGAGGAGGCGGCCTCGGGCCGGCCTGCCGAGATCGATCGAATACGCCGCATTGAAAACCTGTGTCCGGTTCGAGGGAAGAACGCCGTAGTCGTTGTTCAGATTGAACTGATCGTTAAAGCTGACGAGCCCGAGGGCCTTGCTGTAGGTGTAATTCATGTTTATGGTGTAGCGGCCCTTAGTCCGAATCCAATTTACCTGGAGCGAGTTATAGTTCGACCATCCGTTATTCGTCTTTATATAGAGATCCTGGAAACCGCGAAGCGGCCGGAAATTGTTCGAATTGAGCTTGTTCGGATCAGCACCGCCGTTATTGGAGGACAACATTGCGCCCACGGGGACTAAGTTGAGATTCAGTGTCTGAAGGCCGAGGCCGCCGCCGCCAGTGTTGGGAATATCGTGGGTCTGATTTCCGACGTAGGATACTTCGAGCAGGCTGCTCCATGGGAGCTGGCGGGAGATTGTGAAGTTGTAACTATCGGTGTACGGCTGCTTGTTGTCTTTACTGTCGACAGCCACAGGCGACAGAGCCTGGCTTTGGAACGGGATTGAGCTGAGCGCGCTGGCCAGGAGCGGCCCACCAACGATCCCGGGATTGAGGTTAATTGTCTGTACGCCCTGGGCGACGGTCAGGCCGCTGCCGTCCAGTCCGGAGTGATAATAGTAGCGTCCCCATCCGCCGCGGAACACCGTCTTCCCCGAGCCTGTAGGATCATACGCCAAACCGAATCTCGGCTGATAGAAGGCGAAGCGTGTTGGGTAGCCACCATTGGGCACGCTTGGATCGCGCTTGTTCCAGAGGAACCCGCAATACTGGCTCGGTGTGCAACTTGGGCTGTAATCGGCGTAATTGAAGACAGAGAAACCATATCCCAATCCGTCCTGCCAAGGCTGGAAATGGGAGATGCGCAGGCCGAGATTCAGGGTGAGGCGCCGAGTTACTTTCCAGTCGTCCTGGACGAACGCCTCGACCGTATTGGCGCTGATATCCTCCTTCGGGTTGACCGACGTCTCGTTGTATGACGACATGTTACCCATCACCATGTCGGCGTAGGGATTGCCGAGGGTGTAGGAGTTGCCGGGTGCGTAGAAGGACATGTCTCCGTTCGTATTGGCACTGGTCGGCTGCGCATTGCGGATCAGTTCCCAGAACGCGCCGGCTTTAATGGTGTGCGTGCCGATAACCTTGGTCAGCGTGTCACTGACGCTCGGGAGCCACTTGTCGGCATACAGGCCTTGCGAGGCCCCACCCGCCTCAAATCCGCCGGGATTGAAGATCATGGCGGTTTGGCCACTGGTGCCGAACGAAGGTATCTGAGCGACGCCGTTCTTGTAGAGGCCCGGATAGGTATACCCAACGTTGGCGCGGTTTACCTTCGCCGGATTCTCAAACACGTTCGGGAAACCGATGTAGGTATAGCCGAATACGAATTCATTTGTCATCGACGGGCTGAAGACATGCGTGAGGGAAGCCGTCACTGAGTCGGAGCTGTTGAGACCCTCGATTGGAGTGGGATAGGGAACCTGGTTCCCGTTGCGCCACCAGAGACCGACCGGGAACTGCTGCGTTTCGCGCTGCATATTGTAGCGGACGAAGAGCTTGGTGTTATCGCTGATGTTGTAGTCGACGCGGGTCATCCACTGGCTGTTGTTCTGGTTGAAGATTTCCGACTGCACGTAGTTGAAGCCGCCGGTGGAGTTCGGATTCGCATTCGCGGCCGGAAACAGCTTCATCAACGCAATCATGTTCGGGTCAAGCTGCGACTGAGGAATGATTCCGCCCGGGTACTTGGCCAGAGTGGCGGCGGTGAGCGGCAGCGGCGCCACGCCGGATTCTGTTATGTTTCCCAGCTTGGCGATTTCGGACGGTGAAAAGTTGCCTTGGAGCATGCCGGCTGTTGGGACGGTAGCCTGAAGGAGACCGGTGTCGAGGACTTGGTAGAAGTATTCGAAGCCGGTGAAGAAGAAGAGTTTGTCGTGGTTTTGGTTGAAGTTGGTTTTCGGGATGATCACCGGGCCACCGAGGGTGAAGCCGGGGTAGAAGTACTTGTTCTGCGGTCTGGGGGCGCCGGTGGCGTTGAAGTAGGAGTCGTTTGAGTTCAGGGCGTAGTCGCGGGCGTAGAAGAACGCCGAGCCGTGGAACTCGGTGCCGCCGGATTTTGCGACGGTGCTGACGACGGCGGGGCCTTTCTGGTTTTCGGCGCTGAAGTTGGAGGTCATCACCCGAAACTCGGCGATCATGTCGGAGTTTGGGTTCACGGGTGTGTCGCAGTCGCATCCCGGGTCCGAGACGTGCGCGCCGTCGGCCAGAATGTCGAGGGAGTTGCCGGGCAAGCCGTTATAGGAGTAGGCGTTGTTCAGCGGGCTTTGACTGCCGGCGTCGCCGTTGGCATTGATACCGATGACCTGGCCGTTATAGTTGGCTTTGTTGGTCGTACCGTTCTTGATTCCAAATCCAGGCATGATCTTCAGGTACTCGGCGGCGTTGCTGCCTACCTGGATGTAGTTCTGGAGTTGTTTCGTTGTCAGCGTCTGGGAGATTTCGCCGGAGTCGACGGGCACGACGGAGTTGGCGACGCCGGTGACTTCGACGGTCTGCGAGGTGCTGCCGACTTGTAGGCCAACGTTGACGTTGCGCTTTTCGCCGGCGAGGATGGACAAGCCGGTGGCCTGCCAACTGACGAACCCCTTGGCCTCGACGTTGAGCTTATAAGTAAAGTTGCCCGCGGCGACAGAGGCGAAGGTGTAGTAGCCGTCGGTGTTGGAGACGGTTTCACGGACGGAGCCGGACTGTTCGTTCGTCAGTTTGACCATGGCGCCGGGGATGACCGCCCCGCTCTGGTCCGAGACGACACCGGTCAAGGTCGCATAGATTGCCTGCGCCGGCAGGTGCACGGCCAGCAGTAGAAACAGAGAGGCTCCCCCCAGGAACCTCAAGCAATTTTTCATGGCCATCTTGGCCATCTCAATAGACATTGGCTAAAAACCCTTTCCCTGGCGCCTGCCCTAGAGGGGTCAGGCGGAACAACAGACATTGCGGCGTGCGGGGCCGACGGGACGAGTTTGTGTCGACTGTCGGGAGCCATCCGGGCGTGGTCTCAAGTCTCGGTGGACTGTTGACAGGGATGAGCACGGTCGCAACGGACATTTGACAATAGTAGTTTTTGGTTAGTGCGATAAAAAGGCTAAAGTAGTTAACATTACGCTTCCGTATGGTTAACGCATGTAAGGTTAGCGTTTTCAATAGGGTTACTTGCGAGGTGAACGGAGGGGGATTCCGGGGTTAATGCAGCGACGTTAGATGTCTTACGTTGTACGGCCGTGGATCGTGCCCTGGATCGCAACTTGTGGCGGTTCCACGGAGGCTGGAGTCCTGGAAGCGCTACGCAGCGAGTGAATCAGTGGGCGGAGAAGTAAGTTTGGGGGGTGGGACGGCGAGGGAGGTATTACCGGATCACACGGGTGGGGGGTTCGAGTCGCGCGCGAAACGGCTGATGCGAGGAAACCCTCCTGTGTGCGGCCCGGCGTTCTGGGGGAACGTGGCGGGCCGCTATGA
>JAKAJI010000219.1 GCA_021813825.1 Acidobacteriota bacterium
CGAGGTAGTTGTCGGTGAAGCCGCGCCAGAAGAACTGCTCGGCGGCTTCGAGGGCGCCGGCGTGGTCCCAGGCATCAAAGCAGGCGGTGGCGCGTTCGACGGTTTTGGCCAGGGCCGCGACGAAGGCTTTGTCGAGGGGGCGGACGATGGGGCCGGGTTCGGCGGTTTGTCCGAGGACGAATTTGCCGGCGTTGAAGAGTTTGGTGACGAGGCGTTTGCCGACCTTGAGGACGTTGGGGTCGAAGGCGGTGTCGGCGCCGAGGCGGGCGTTGGCGCTCCAGTAGCGGACAGCGTCGGAGCCGTATTCGTCGAGCAGGTGCATGGGGGTGACGACGTTGCCCTTGCTCTTGGACATTTTCTTGCGGTCGGGATCGAGGATCCAGCCGGAGATGGCGACGTGTTTCCAGGGGATGGAATTGGAGTGAAGCATCGCCTTGACGATGGTGTAGAAGGCCCAGGTGCGGATGATTTCGTGGCTTTGGGGGCGGACGTCCATGGGGAAGAGGCGCTCGAAGCGGGCTGGGTCTTCGCCCCAGCCGGCGACGATTTGCGGGGTCAAGGAGGAGGTGAACCAGGTGTCGAAGACGTCGGATTCGGCGGTGAAGCCGCCGGGGGTGTCGCGCTGGGATTCGTCGAAGCCGGGGGGCGGCGTGGACATGGGGTCGACGGGGAGCATGGACTCGGGGGCGAGGATGGGGTTGGAGAAGTCCGGTTCGCCGTTGGCGAGGACCGGATACCAGAGAGGGAAGGGGACGCCGAAGTAGCGCTGGCGGCTGATGCACCAGTCCATGTTGAGGTTTTCGGTCCAGGAGCGGTAGCGGGCGCGCATGAAGGGCGGGTGCCAGTCGATGCGGTCGCCCATTTCGAGGAGGGCGTCTTTTTTATCGAGCAGGCGGACGAACCATTGGCGCGAGGTGACGAACTCGAGGGGCTGTTCGCCTTTTTCGAAGAATTTGACGGCGTGCTCGATGGGTTCGGGGTCGCGGATGAGGGCGCCGGAGGAGCGGAGGAGTTCGACGATCGCGCGGCGGGCCTGCTTGATGTGGCGGCCGGCGAGGTGGGAGTAGGCGTGGTTAGCGGCGGCGGGGTCGAGGCTGGGCCAGTCGGGGGCGCCGAAGGTGATGGGGAGGAAGCGGCCGTCACGGCCGAGGGTCTGGCGGAGGGGCAGATTTTCGCTGCGCCACCAGGCGACGTCGGTGGCATCGCCGAAGGTGCAGACCATGAGGATGCCGGTGCCTTTTTCGCGGTCGACTAACTCGCTGGGGAAGATGCGGACGGGGGCGCCAAAGACCGGTGTGATAGCCTCGCGGCCGAACAAGTGCTTGTAGCGCGGGTCTTCGGGATGAGCGGCGACGCCGACGCAGGAAGCGAGGAGTTCGGGGCGGGTGGTGGCGATGACGAAGGATTCGCCGGACCCGGAGACAGTGAAGCGGAGGTGGTGGTAGTGGCTGGGGACTTTGCGGTCCTCGACTTCGGCCTGGGCGACGGCGGTTTGGAAATCGACGTCCCACATGGTGGGGGATTCGGTCGAGTAGACGTGGCCTTTGCGGTAGAGGTCGAGGAAGCTGAGGTGGGCGGCCTTGCGGCAGCGGGAGTTGATGGTGGAGTATTCTTCGCGCCAGTCGACGGTGAGGCCGATGCGTTTCCAGAGGGCCTGGAAAGCGCGTTCGTCTTCGGCGGTGAGGTGGAGGCAGAGTTCGATGAAGTTGGGGCGGGAGACTTTGCGGGGCGCGCCTTCGTCCTTGGGGCTGGGGGGCAGGAGGTCGAGCAGGGGTTCGTAGGGGTGGTGGGGGTCGCAGCGGACGTGGAAGTAGTTCTGGACGCGGCGTTCGGTGGGGAGGCCGTTGTCGTCCCAGCCCATGGGGTAGCAGATGTTGCGGCCGAGCATGCGCTGGTAACGGGCGACGACGTCGGTTTGGGTGTAGCTGAAGACGTGGCCGATGTGGAGCGAGCCGCTGACGGTGGGGGGCGGGGTGTCGATGACGAAGGTTTCCGAGCGGGGGCGCGCGGGGTCGTAGTGGTAGACGCCCAAGGTTTCCCAGGCGGCGGCCCATTTCTCCTCGACTTGGCGGGACTCAAAGTGTTTTGGTAGTTGCGACGGGTCGAATGGCTTCACGAAAGATGTTCCAGATGAGGGGCGGGTGGTGAGCTTGGAGCGCCCAGGGCGGTTGCGCGGGCGGAGCGTCCAAGCGTCCCGGTCCGTTATTCATGATAGCAACGGCAGCATGGTGGACTCGCGGACGACGACGGTGGCGGGGAGGGTGAGTTGGACGCGTTGTTCGGGGAGTTTGCCCTGGATGCGGTGGATGAGCATTTCGGCGCCGCGGTAGCCGAGGTCGTAGGCGGGTTGGGCGACGGCGGTGAGGTGGGGGTGGACGGCGCGGAGGAGGGGCAGGTCGTCGAAGGTGGCGAGGGCGATGTCTTCGGGGCAGCGGAGGCCGCGGCGGGCGACGGCTTCGAGCATGCCGAGGGTCATCATGATGTTGCAGGAGAAGATGGCGGTGGGCGGGGAGTCGAGGGAGAGGAGGCGTTCGGTGGCGGCGCAGGCGAGTTGGCTGCGGAAGCCGCAGTCGTGGATGAGTTCGGGGCAGGGGGTGATGCGGGCGGCTTCGAGGGCTTCGAGGTAGCCGCGGAGGCGTTCGCGGCCGGTGTGGAGGGCTTGGGCACCGGCGAGGATGCCGATGCGGCGGTGGCCCTGGGCGAGGAGGTGTGCGACACAATCGCGCGCGCCGCCGGCGTTATCGGCGCAGATGGTGTCCCAATCGCCGGTGTGCGGGACGCGATCGACGAAGACGACGGGGGAGGACTGCATGGCTTGGCGGATGTGGCTGAGTTCGCCGCCATCGGAAGCGAGCACCATGAGGATGCCGTCGACGCTGCGGCGGCGGAGGACGTCGAGGATTTGTTTTTCGCGCTCGAGTTGCTCGCCGGTGTTGAAGGTGGTGAGGACGTAGTTGTGCTTCCAGGCGGCGTCCTCGGCGCCACGCATGAGTTGGGGGAAGAAGGGGTTGGTGATGTCGCTGATGACCAGGCCGAGCATGTGCGTCTGGCGGGTTTTGAGGCTACGGGCGACGTAGTTGGGGTGGTAGTCGAGTTCGGCGACGGCGGCGTGGACGCGCGCGCGCAGTTCCTCGCTGACGGGGGTGAGGCCGGTGAGGACGTTGGAGACGGTGCCGACGGAAACCCCTGCCCTTTGAGCTACTTCCTTGATGGTAGCGGCCATATTCTTCGTGCTTGTCCCCCTTCCCGTAGCCGCCGTGGGCGTACGGCCATGCGCACAACTGTACCACTATGCTATGCTTTTGTTCGGTATGGCAATTCCCAACGTGAAGCGCTTCCGGCCTTTCTGCCCGGTGTGCAACGAAAATTTCACGCTCATGGCTGTGCTTCCCAAAGACGCCAGCGTCGACGGCTATCTGCAGGATGCAGTGGCACGCCACGACCATAAGGCATTCCAGGAAGCCAAGCAAACGCACTTCAAAGTGCGCGTGGGCCAGCAGAAGCAGAAGAAGGCCAAGTAACAACCGATTTCCCGGTTTTTCCCGATTGCGCCCACCCGAAAGGGTGGGCGCTGCTGTTTCTGGGGGGACTACGTGTCTGCGCGCGAAGGGCATTTGGCGTTAGGGTGGCGGATGGAGGGCTGACGCCAATGAGCGCTTTCGACGCGATGGAGCGCGAGGAACTTTTGCGCGTGGTGGAGATGTTTGCCAAGAACTGGCTGGCTCATGACGGCTGTTGGTTCCTGGCGGCGGAGGAGCGGTTCGGGCTGGAGACGGCGATTGAACTGGACGCACGCGCGTGGGAGCGGTTCGCGGCGGCGGAGGCGCGGCGGATCATGACGGTGTTTCAGATTCCGGCGGGCGGGGGCTTGGAGGCGCTCGAGAAAGCGCTGGGGCTGCGGCAGTACGCGGTGGTAAACGCCCAGCGGAGCGAGTGGAGCGAAGACCGGCGGCGGTTGCGGTTCTTCATGGACGAGTGCCGGGTCCAGCAGACGCGCGAACGAAAAGGTTTGGCGGCGTTCCCGTGCAAGCGCGTGGGGGTGGTGGAATTCGAGACGTTTGCCCGGACTATCGACGCGCGGATTCGGACGAGCTGTTTGCGGTGCCCGCCGGAGAGCGCGCCGGGCGAGTACTGCGGATGGGAGTTCGTGCTGGAGGAGGGGGAGACGGAACCGGCGGGGGGTGCGCGGTAGCGGAGGGTCTTATTCGCGGAGGGTGGCGCGGGTGTCCTTGACGAAGCGGGCCATGGATTTGGACAGGTTGTCGAGGACGGTGGCCCACTCTTCGAGGTGGCGCTCGCCCTTGGCGGTGAGCTTATAGACGCGGCGGGCGGGGCCGGGTTTATCGGTTTCCCACTCCGAGCGGACGTTGCCGTTGCCTTCCAACTGGCGGAGAGTGCGGTAGAGGGCGGCGCGCTCGATTTCGGCGTCGGTGAGGGCGAAGTCCTGGAGATCAGAGGAGAGGTCGTAGCCATAGGAGCGGCCTTTTTTCTTCAGCAGCAGCAGGACGACGGGTTCGACGAAGCGGTAGACATTGCCCATGGCGCAGGTGCAGGGTTGGTTCTTGCCATGGCGGCGGCAGATTCGTTGGGGCAAGAGGCGTCTCCTTGGCGGGTGCGTTCCGAGCTTCCTGATTCAGGATATCGCGAAATAGATGATTTCTGCATCTATTAAAGAGCAGAGCGCGGACTTAGCGTTGCTTGACTGGGTGTAAGAGTATTTCTAATATGGATGTTAGTTGCATCTAGTGGTGCCCGATTCGTGCCACAGCCGGCGGCGGAATCGGCCACGGACGGAGTAAAGAATGGCCGGGAAGCGAGTCCTGATTGTGGGCGGCGTGGCGGGCGGCGCGACGTGCGCGGCGCGGCTGCGGAGACTGGACGAGAACGCGGAGATCGTCGTTTTCGAGCGCGGGTATTACGTTTCCTACGCCAACTGCGGCCTGCCGTATTTCGTGGGGAACGTGATCGAGCGCGAGTCGAAGCTGCTGCTGGCGAGTCCGGATCTGTTTCGGGAGCGGTTCCGGATCGAGGTGCGGGTGCGGAACGAGGTGATTGGGATCGACCGGCGGTCGCGGTGCGTTGTGGTGCGGGATGTGGACAGCGGGCGCGAGTATCGGGAGAGCTATGACGCGCTGGTGTTGTCACCGGGCGCGGCGCCGGTTCGGCCCGCCTGGCCGGGGATCGACCTGCCGGGGATCTATACGCTGCGCACGCTTGCCGATAGCGAAGATATCCGGGACTGGATTGAGGCGAAGGGCGTGCGACGTGCGGTTGTGGTTGGGGGTGGGTTCATTGGTCTGGAGATGGCCGAGAATCTGGTGCGGCGGGGGATGGAGATAACGATTGTCGAGGCGGCGGAGCAGGTGATGCCGCTGCTCGATGCGGAGATGGCGGAGTACGTGCGGAGGCGCGTGGCCAGTAAAGTTGCGCGGCTGCATTTGGGCGACGGCGCGGCGGGGTTTGAGGCGGGGGCTGATGGGGGATTGGTGGTGCGAACGGCGGCGGGTGAGCGCTTTGGCGCCGATCTCGTGATTCTGGCTATGGGTGTGCGGCCGGAGAATCAACTGGCGCGGGCGGCGGGACTGGATATCGGCCGCTGCGGCGGGATTCGCGTGGACGAGACGATGCGGACGAGCGATCCGGCGATATGGGCGGTTGGGGACGCGGTGGAAATCCGGAGCCGGTTGACGGGGCGATGGGGACTGATGCCGCTGGCGGGTCCGGCGAACCGGCAAGGGCGAGTGGCCGCGGATTCGATCTGCGGGCGGCGGTCGCGATTCGCCGGGGTGCAGGGGACGGCGGTATGCGGTGTTTTCGGGTTGACGGCGGCGTTAACGGGGGAGACGGAGAAGACGCTGGAGAGCGCCGGGATCGGGGATTTTCGCACGGTGTATGTGCATCCGGGGCACCATGCCGGATATTATCCGGGCGCGAAGACGATCCACATGAAACTGCTGTTCCGGGAGCCGGACGGGTTGGTGCTGGGCGCGCAGGCAGTAGGCGAGGAAGGCGTGGAACGGCGGATCGATGTGATTGCGATGGCGATCGAGAGTGGCGCGACGGTGTTCGATCTGGAGGAGGTGGAGCTTTGCTATGCGCCGCAGTACGGGTCGGCACGGGATGCGGTGAACATGGCCGGGATGGCGGCGGCAAACGTGGTGCGGGGGGATGTCGGGCTTGCCGAGTGGAGCGAGATGGAGTCGGGGGATGGGTTTCTGCTGGATGTGCGGGAGGTGGACGAGGTTCGCGAGAGCCCGATTGAGGGAGCGGTGAACATCCCGCTGGGGCAGTTGCGGGGGAGGGTGAGCGAGTTGCCGCGCGAGCGGGAGATTTGGGTGGTGTGCCGGGCGGGACGGCGATCGTATTACGCGTGCCGCGTGCTGACGCAGCAAGGCTTTCGTGCGCGGAATCTTTCGGGCGGTTACCGGACTTACGAGGCTCTGTGCGGGGGAGAGGGGGCACGAGTTTGTGCGAAGTGAAATGCAGGTCAGGCTGGCAAGACTGAGCCGGATGGTTTGGCGAGTTTCTTCGTGACCGGGTGACCCCGGCCGGGAAAGATTGGGTGGGCGACGGGAGGACGGGGCGATTGCGCGGTTTCCGGCGTAGAGGATTCTCTCGCGTGATTCACGTGGGCGGGCTGTATTGGGCTTAGGTAAAGGGGAACGATTATTGACATTCAGTAATTCGGCTCTCACCATTTAGGTATGTAGCCGATCGTCCGCTTGCTGAAATTGGCCTGCTGGAAACAGGTTATGCGGCGAATGCGGGATGAATCGACCTTGAGACGGCGGTAGCTTGTGCATTTCCGCCGGCGCCCGTCTCATTTCCAGTGATTCCCGGTGTTTCTGAAGCGTGGGGAGTTGTGTATCCACGCCTCGGGTACGACACCTTCACGGCGCAGGCGCCGCCAGGAGAACCATTCCGGTCCCTGCCCATAAACGGATAGGAATCAATTCTACGTGTTCCTATCCGTAGAGGGGACCCCTTCACCGCCGGCGGCGCGATCCGGTTTACAGGAGGATGTGGAGAGTGGATTCAGAACTTTTCAATTTTGCGAGCCAACAGGCGTTTCGTGCGGCACGAAAACGCTGGCTTGAGCTTCGTGCAGCATGGGCGGGACAGCGTTTCTATTGCGCTTCGCTTTCTGGTGAATCCGCATATAACTTGTGTGTGAATTCGGATATGACGGTGTCGTGTAACTGCCAGGATTTCGACGGTTCCGGACAGATAGGAGACCTGAATCGCGGGAGCCTGCAAGACGCTCTCGCGTCCGGGCGAGCGATGGCGTTCCGCCGCTCCCTGGCGGCGGGGAGATTGCCGCTTTCCACGTGCGCCTCCTGCGCCGACTTGAGGGGTTGTTCCCCGGAGGAAGCTCAACATCATGTTGAGGACTGGCACACCAGTAAAGAGGGCATTATGGTGGAGAACACGGCGGCGTGCCCCTACCGGTGCAAGGCGTGCTACCGAACCCTGGTCCGCAAGGTCAGGCGTTCGGTTCGCATGACGCCGGAAGACATTCGGAAGATATCGGCGATGGTGCGTGAGAACGAGATCAAGTCAGTGTCGTTCTTCAGCCTGGGCGAGCCGTTTGCCGCTCCGGACATTTATGACCAGCTTCGGTCGATCCGGGCAGATAATCCGGAGCTTTCGATTAAGATCTCGACGAATGGTCTGTTGCTAAATACCGACGAGAAGCGGGAGGCGGCGCTGTTAGTGGATTCCGTAGCCTTTTCGATTGCCGGCATCGATGAGGACACGATGCAGAAGTATCAGCGCGGGGGCTCTTTCTCGAAGGTGTACGCGAACCTGAAGCGGCTCGTGGAGTATCGCGAACATAGCGGGAGAACCGTGCCGGCGATTGAGTGGAAATACAT
>JAKAJI010000220.1 GCA_021813825.1 Acidobacteriota bacterium
CCCGACGGCAAGATGGCGCTCGACATCGGCCCGAAGACGGTGGCCCTCTATTCGGCCGAAGTGGCCAAGGCGAAGACCATCATCTGGAACGGCCCGATGGGCGTTTTCGAAATGCCGCCTTTCGACGCGGGCACGGTAGCGCTCGCCAAAGCGGTCGCTTCTTCCGGTGCGGTTTCCGTAGTCGGCGGCGGCGACTCCGAGAAAGCGATCAAGAGCGCCGGTGTAGCCTCCAAGATCAGCCACATCTCAACCGGTGGCGGGGCTTCGCTCGAATTTCTGAGCGGCATCGAGCTTCCGGGCGTAGCCGCGCTCACCGAGAAGTAACGAAGTTAGTAAATCCGGTAAGTCACGCAGCGTGACTTACCGGTCCGATAGCCTGGATCCGCGAAGGCAGGTCGGGAATCAGGGCTTCGAGCACCTGCCGAACCTCGCTCGCGAAGATGAACTCGGTCTCGTCGCGCACCTCTTTGGGCAGGTCGACAAGATCCTTCTTGTTGGCCTCCGGCAGCACCACGCGGCGAATTCCCGCGCGGCGCGCCGCCAGCACTTTTTCCTTCACGCCGCCGATCGGCAGCACCAACCCGGTGAGGGTGAGTTCGCCGGTCATGGCCGTGTCGGGCCGCGCCGGAAGCCCGGTATAGAGCGATGTCAAGGCCACGGCCATGGTGACGCCCGCCGAAGGGCCATCCTTCGGAATGGCGCCGGCCGGTACGTGGATATGCACGCCCGAGTTGCGGAACAACGCCGGGTCGATCCCGTAAGCCGTGGCATGCGACCACAGGTAACTCTGCGCCGCTTTGGCCGACTCCTGCATCACGTCCCCCAACTGTCCGGTGAGCGTAAGCCCCTTGCCGTCGGGCAGCAGCGTAGCTTCGATGAAGAGCACATCCCCGCCGGATTCGGTCCACGCAAGGCCGGTGGCCACGCCGGGCGGCAGCGTCGTGCGCATCCGCTCCTGCGTGAACGGCTCGGGACCCAGCAGGTCTGCTAAGGCCTCCGGCGTGACGGTGACATTCGCCGTGTCGCCCTCGGCAAATCGCAGCGCGATCTTTCGCACCAGGCGGCCGATGGCCCGTTCGAGGCGGCGCAGCCCGGCCTCCCGCGTATACGACGCGATCACCTTGCGCAGCGTCTCGTCCGGCAGGATTGCCTGCTCGCCCGTGACGCCCGCCTGCTTCCATTGCCGCGGAATCAGGAACCGCCGCGCGATCTGCATCTTCTCTTCTTCGCTGTAGCCGCTGAGCCGCAGGATCTCCATGCGGTCGAGCAGCGGCTGCGGAATCGTATCGAGGGCGTTCGCCGTGGTGACGAACAGCACGCGCGACAGGTCGAACTCGAGGTCGAGATAGTTATCGTGGAAGCTCTTGTTTTGCTCGGGGTCGAGCACTTCGAGCAGCGCCGCCGCCGGGTCGCCGCGGAAGTCGCGTCCCAGCTTGTCCACTTCGTCGAGCATCAGCACGGGGTTGTTCGCCCCGGCCCGGCGCATCGCCTGGATAATCCGCCCCGGCATGGCGCCGATATAGGTGCGCCGGTGGCCGCGGAGTTCCGCTTCGTCATGCAATCCGCCGAGGCTCACGCGTTCAAATTTCCGGTCAAGCGCCCGCGCGATCGACTGGCCCAACGACGTCTTGCCCACGCCCGGCGGTCCGACCAGGCACAGAATCGGCGCTTTGGCTTCCGGATTCAGACGCAGCACAGCAAGATGTTCCAGAATTCGATCCTTCACGTCTTTCAACCCGAAATGGTCCTCGTCGAGAACCTTTCGCGCATGGGCGATATCGAGGTTATCGGTGGTCGAAATCCGCCACGGCAGATCGAGCACGTATTCGAGATAGGTCGTAATCACGCCATACTCGGGCGAGGCCGGCTGTAACTTCTCCAGCCGTCCGAGTTCGCGCATCGCTTCCTTACGGACCTGATCGGGCAGGTCGGCCTTATCGAGCCGTTCGCGCAACTGCGCCGCTTCGGCCCCTTCGCCTTCCCCGCCCAACTCCTGCTGAATCGCCCGCATCTGCTGGCGCAGCAGATACTCGCGCTGCTCCTTGGACATCTCCGAGCGCGCTTCGCTCGCGATCTGGTTTCTCACCTCCAGCACCTGCACCTCGTGCGAGAGGAACGTGTGGACCAGGCGCAGCGCTTCCACCCGCGTGGGCGCTTCGAGCAGCGCCTGCGACCGCGCCGCGTCGAGATTGAACATCGAAGCCAGCAGGAAGGCCAGACGCAGCGGATCTTCGTTGGTGGTGAACATCCGCGTCACTTCCTGGCCGGCGCTCGGCTGAGCCAGCGACACCGCCCGCCCGGCGAGCTCAATCAAAATTCCGTGCAGCGCCTCTACCTCCGGACTCGAATCCTCGGGCAGCGGCAGCGGGTTTACCCGCGCTTGCAAGTATGGCTCGGAAGCGTCCAGCTTCAGCAGGGCCACGCGATCCATGCCGAGGACAAGAATCTCCACCGAGTCCTCGCTCGGGCGCGACATCTTGCGAATCGTGGCTTTCGTGCCGATAGCGTAAAGATCGTCACGTGTCGGATTTTCGACCGAGGAGTCCCGCTGCGTAAAAAGGACAATTTCTTTTTCTTCGGTCGCCAGAGCAGCCTCGACCGCAGCGACGGAAGAGGTGCGGCCGACCGAGAGCGGCAGCATAAGATAGGGGAACAGCACGGTGTTCTTCAACGGAAGAACCGGAAGAACCTGGACGGCTGGGGTTTCTTGCATGATATGGGTCTCCTTTTACTTAGATGCTTGGCACGCTCCGCCAGGATCCAGTGCAATCAAAGTTCCACCACAAGCAGAGAGCCGCCGGAACTGGTCCGGCGGCTCGCATGGCTGGGTCGTTTAGGGCAGATTTACTTCCTGGGGACAACCACGAACGCGCGCGCGTCGCCGCGGCGAACCAGCAGCAACGTCCCGCCAGGGTTGTTGCTCTGGCGAACCGCGTTCTCGAACTCGTCGGTGTTTGTCACCGGCACGCGATTCACGCGCTCGATGATGTCGTTGGGCTGCAGGCCGGCTTCGGCAGCCGCCGAGGCCGCGTCGACGTTGGTGACGATGACGCCTTTCACGTCACCCCTCAGGCCCAACTGCTGGACGATGTCGGGCGTCAGGGTTTGCACCTGGACGCCTTCCAGGCCGCTGGTCGAGCCCTGACCTGGGCCGCGGCCGGGACCGCCGGCCTGCGCCATGAGTTTGCTCACGCCCAGGGTTACGGGGACGTCAACCGTGGAGCCGTTCCGCAGAACCTTGAGGTGAATCGTGGTTCCCGGAGGCAGGCTGGCCACCTTCAGCCGGAACGCCTGCACGTCGTCGATCTTCTCGCCGTTCATGGCGACGATCACATCCTCCACCTTCAGACCGGCCTTGGCGCCGGGGCTGTCGGGCTCAACCTGGGTGATGGCGACGCCGCCCTGGTCCGGGCTCATGCCGAAGGCCTGGCGCATGTTCGGAGTAATCTCGCCGAGATACACGCCGATGTAGCCACGGGTCACTTTGCCGTGCTCGATGAGCTGGTTCATGATGTTCTTGGCGAGGTTCGACGGAATCGCAAAGCCGATGCCGACGTTACCGCCGCCGTCGCCGCCCAGAATCGCCGTATTGATGCCGATCAACTGTCCCTGGGTGTTGACGAGGGCGCCGCCGGAGTTGCCGTGGTTGATGGCGGCGTCGGTCTGGATGAAGTCTTCATAGGCTTCGATGCCGAGGCCGCTGCGGCCCTTCGCGCTGATGATGCCCATGCTTACCGTTCCGCCGAGGCCGAACGGGTTGCCGATGGCCAGCACGATGTCGCCGACCTCGGATTTGGACGAATCGCCGATGGGCAGCGCCGGCAGACCGGTGCGGTCAATCTTCAGCACGGCGATGTCGGTGGGAGCGTCCGCGCCAATCACCTTCGCTGGAACTTCCTTGCCGTCGCGGAAGCTGACCTTCACATCGGTCGCGCCGTCGATGACGTGGTTATTCGTGAGAATGTAGCCGTCGGAGCTGACAATGACGCCCGAGCCGAGGCTTTCCATGCGTTCGGTCCGCGGCTGCTGCATCTGCGGGGGTATGTTGCCGAAGAAATCGCGCAGCATGGGGTTATCGAAGAAACCTTGCGGCATCCTCTGGCGATGAACCACCTTCGAGGAACTTACGTTCACTACGGCCGGGAGCGCCTCTTTTACAACGGGCGCGAAGGTACCGCTGGCGGGCAGCGTGGCGGCGCCGGCGGCGTGAGCGGTGGTCGAGAAATCCGGGAGACGGTGCGCATTGCTGGCCCAATTGACGGCCAGCGCGGCGCCCATCACCAGGATGATGGCGGATAAGATCGCCGTCGAACGGCGGATCTGGATAGTGGAGTGCATGTCGGTCCTCTGTGTCTGATGATTTGAATTAGTTGGTTTCGAACGAAGATCCATGGGTTACTCCGCGACGGCCGCCGGTTGGACGGCCTCGAAGGTAAGCTCGCCCGAGCGCGATGCGCCGACCAGCACTTTCTGGCCGTCGAGAATCTCCCCTGCCAGGAGGCGGCGGGCGAGCGGGGTTTCCACTTCGCGCTGGATGGCGCGCTTCAGCGGGCGGGCGCCATAGTGCGGGTCATAGCCGGAGCGGACCAGGTGCGTGCGCGCGGCGGGGGTAAGCTCGATCTCGATCCGCCGGGCGGCAAGCCGCTGGCGCAGAGCCCCAAGCTGGATGTCCACAATCTGCTTCAGATGTTCTTCTGAGAGCGCGTGGAACACAATCACCTCGTCCACGCGGTTCAAAAATTCAGGACGGAAGTGGTGGCGAAGCTCTTCGAGCACGGCCGACTTCATCCCGTCGAAATCGGCCCCGGCGAACTCGCCCCGGTATTCCAGGATCCGCGGGCTGCCGATATTCGACGTCATGATGACGATCGTGTTCTTGAAATCGACCGTGCGGCCCTGCCCGTCCGTCAGCCTGCCGTCGTCCAAAATCTGGAGCAGCACGTTGAACACGTCCGGGTGGGCTTTCTCGATCTCGTCCAGCAGAACCACACTATAAGGACGGCGGCGCACCGATTCCGTTAGCTGGCCGCCCTCGTCGTAACCGACATAGCCGGGAGGCGCGCCGATGAGCCGGCTGACTGTATGCTTTTCCTGGTATTCGCTCATGTCGACCCGGATCATGGCGTGCTCGTCGTCGAACAGGGACTGGGCCAGCGCCCGCGCCAGTTCGGTCTTGCCGACGCCCGTCGGGCCCAGGAAAATCATGCTCCCGATCGGCCGGTTGGGGTCCTTCAGGCCGCTCCGGGCGCGCATGACGCTTTCGGCCACCGCCGTCACGGCCTCGTCCTGGCCGATCACCCGGCGATGCAGTTCGTCCTCCAGGTGCAGCAGCTTCTGCATCTCGCCTTCGAGCAGACGCGAGACGGGCACACCCGTCCAGCGGCTCACCACCTCGGCGATATCTTCCTCATCCACTTCTTCTTTGAGCAGCCGCGTGCCGGTCTGCTTGCGGGTCAGCTTGTCTTCTTCGGCTTTTAGTTCGCGCTCGAGCGCGGCTAACTGGCCGTATTTCAGCTCCGCGGCCCGGTTGAGGTCGTATTGCCGCTCGGCGAGGGAAATTTCCACGCGGGTCTGTTCGATCCGCTCGCGCAGGTTGCGTAGCTTTTCCACCGCTTCCTTTTCCGCCTGCCATTGGGCGCGCAGCGCGCTGGAATTCGTCTTTAGCTCAGCCAGTTCCTTCTCAAGCGCCGTCAGCCGCTGCTTACTCGCGGCGTCGGTTTCCTTCTTCAGCGCCTCCCGCTCGATCTCAAGCTGCATGATCCGGCGGAGGATCTCGTCGAGTTCCGAAGGCATGGAATCGATTTCGGTGCGAAGCCGGGCGGCGGCCTCGTCGACTAAGTCAATAGCCTTGTCCGGCAGGAACCGGTCGGAGATATAGCGGTGGCTGAGGGTGGCAGCGGCCACCAGCGCCGTATCCTTAATCCGAACGCCGTGGTGGACTTCGTACCGCTCGCGCAGGCCACGCAAGATCGAGATGGTGTCTTCGACGCTCGGCTGGTCGACGAGAACGGTCTGGAACCGGCGCTCGAGCGCGGCGTCTTTTTCAATGTACTTGCGGTATTCGTCCAGCGTGGTGGCACCGATGCAGTGCAGTTCGCCGCGGGCGAGCATCGGCTTGAGTAAGTTCCCGGCGTCCATGGCGCCTTCGGCCTTCCCGGCGCCGACCACGGTGTGTAACTCGTCAATAAAGAGGATGATCTGGCCCTGGGAGGTCTGGACTTCTTTGAGCACGGCCTTCAGCCGCTCTTCGAACTCGCCGCGGAACTTCGCGCCCGCGATCAGCGCGCCCATATCGAGCGACACGACGCGCTTGTCCTTCAAGCCCTCGGGCACGTCGCCGCGGACAATGCGCTGTGCCAAGCCTTCCACGATGGCGGTCTTGCCCACGCCGGGCTCGCCGATCAGCACGGGGTTGTTCTTCGTCCGCCGGCTCAGCACCTGGATGACGCGGCGGATTTCCTCGTCGCGCCCGATCACCGGGTCGAGCTTTCCCTGTCCGGCGAGTTGCGTGAGGTCGCGGCCGTATTTTTCGAGCGCCTCGTAGGTGGCCTCTGGGTTCGGGGTAGTTACTCGCTGGCTGCCACGAACTTCCTGCAGGGCGCGCATCAGCCGCTCGCGGTTCAGCCCGGTTTCGCGGAACATCTTGCCGACGGGACCGGAGTCCGCCGCCCCGGCCAGCAGGACGTGCTCGACGCTGATGTAGTCGTCCTTCAGCCGCTTGGCTTCGTCCTCAGCCACGGTGAACAGCTTCTGCAACCGCGGGCTGATGTAGATCTGTCCGGCCGGCGCGCCCGTCGGCGTGGTGACCTGCGGAATCTTGTCCAGTTCGCGTTCCAGGATCTGCTTGAACGTAGGAAGCGGAACGTCGGCGCGATTCAGAATGGACGGAGCGAGCCCGCCCTCCTGGTTGACCAGGGCAAGGAACAGGTGTTCGACGTCGACTTGCTGGTGGTTGCGCCGCAGGGCGACGGACTGGGCGTCCTGGATGGCGGCTTGGAGTTTTTCGGTGGTACGGTTGAGGTCCATAGGGTGCGGCCTGTCAGAATCTTAGTGGTTCACTATCAACTATGCTCAGCATAACACCATAATAGGGACACTACAAGTGGCTCATAGTACGACGGTGCCACCCGGTTTTCCGCCCGTGCGTCATTCCGGAGTGATTTCCCTCATAGAATGAGTCGATTACAAGCATGACGCACGAATGACGGAGAAGCGTTCGGCTTGTGTGATCTGGCTGGTGTTGGACGAGCATCGGGATCGATAGGAGGCTAGCAGGCTTGCGGCGACGCGACGGAGGGTTTTGCGCCTATCCTGATGAATTCACAGCGAAAGAGAGATAAAACCGGACTGTGACCGACGTTCGGGTGATCCATCAAGTGAACATGCGGCGGCATTGGCGGCGCGGAGGAAAAGGGTACCATCCGCGTTGGTCTCGGGAACCGATGGCGAGCCTGTGTTCCGAGCTTGCCGGGAAGCACGCGCACGCCCTTTAGTGTTATACTCAATCACAGTCATCCGGACGGGCCTGTGGCGCAGTTGGGAGCGCGCTTCCATGGCATGGAAGAGGTCGAGGGTTCGAATCCCTCCAGGTCCACCAAATAATTCAAACACTCTGCGACACGCCAACGCCGCGACGACAGTCGAGATCCCAGTGGCCTGAGGCCACGCCCGCCCTCACCCCCGCAAAGCCTGCACCACCAGCAACCCGCCCACGCAGGCCAGTCCGGCGTACACGTAGCGCAGAAACCCCACGCCGTCCATGCGGTGATTCAGCACCCGTCCCAGCAGAATCGCCGGCACCGCCGCCGGCAGCGAGATCAGGTAATAGTGCGTCACCGCGGGCACCCACAGCCC
>JAKAJI010000221.1 GCA_021813825.1 Acidobacteriota bacterium
CGTTGTTCACCAAGATTCTGCTGTGGTTTCTGGCCACAACGTTTTTGACCAGCCTGGGCGTGGCCATCACGTCGGCCATTGTGTTCGAAAACGCCGAACCCCGCCGCCCTCCTTTCCCGTTCTTTATTACCCGCCAACTCGATGAGGCGCGCGCCGCGTATGAAACCGGCGGCGCGGCCGCGCTCGGCGCCACGTTGCAGCACCTGCGCCACATGGACCACGCGGAGGTGTACTTCACCGACGCGAGCGGCCGCGATCTATTGACCGGCGCCGACCGCGCGTCGCTGCTGCCCGGCACGCGCCGGCTTCTGCTGAGCATCTTCCGGCGGCGTCCGCTGGCGCATCCCTCCGAGGACGGCAAGTATTTCCTGATCCTGGTCGGCCCGCGGCGGCCCGGCCCGTTCTGGTTTTTGCGCACCCAGCATCTATGGGTGCTCGGCCTGGCGGTGCTGCTTTGCTACGCGCTGGCCTATCATCTTTCCTCCCCGGTGCGGCAACTGCAGCGCGCGGTGGACCGGTTCGGACGCGGCGATTTTTCGGCCCGCGCCGGCTCGACCCGTGGCGACGAGCTGGGCCAACTGGCCCGCACGTTCGACCAGATGGCGGATCGCATCCAGGGCCTGCTCACCAGCGAGCGGCGGCTGCTGCTCGACATCTCGCACGAACTCCGGAGCCCGCTGGCGCGGCTGAGCGTCGCGGTGGAACTGGCGCGTTCGGACCGCGACCCGAGCGCTACGCTCGACCGTATCCAGCGCGAGGCGGACCGGCTGAACGAACTCATCGGCGGGCTGCTCGAAGTGACCCGCGCCGAAGTGGATCCGTCGTCGCAGCACCGCGAGCCGGTTCAGTTGAACGCGCTCGTCTCGCAAGTGGCAGACGACTGCCGGATCGAAGCGACGGCGAAGGACTGCTCGCTGCGCGCCACCCGCATCGAAGAAGCCGAACTCGACGGCGACCCCGAACTTCTGCGCCGGGCCGTTGAAAACGTGCTGCGCAACGCGATCCGATACGCTCCTTCCAACACGACGATCGAGATGTCGCTCAAACGCGCGCCGGGCGGCGTCGCGATCGCAATTCGCGACCAGGGACCGGGCGTGCCGGAGGACGCTCTGAAGCACATTTTCGACCCGTTCTACCGGGTGGACACGGCGCGAGTGCGTTCGAGCGGCGGCGCCGGCCTGGGCCTGTCGATCGCGCGCCGCGCGGTCGAGTTGCACGGCGGCACGCTGAAGGCGCGCAACGCGCAACCGGGACTCGAAGTCACGATCCGCCTGCCGCTAGTACGACTTGAGAATATCGATTCCGCTCGGCAGCGAGAAAAGACTCTCGGGTAGGTCCTGGTTGATCTTCACCGAAGTAGCGAATTTCTGAAGCACCCGCTCGCCGTCGCGGGTGCGGGTGATTTCGAACGGCCACATGACGCCGCCGCCCACGTCGCGGTACTTGGCGAAGATGGTGACTTCCTCGTTGAGGTCGTTGGTGACTTCGTTGCGGCGGCGGTAAACCTGGCGCAGGGGCAGGTGGTTGAAGCGGTCGATGTAGACGCTGGTCACGCGGTTCTCCGGGTCGGTGATGTCGACGATGTCGGCGGGGCGGTTGTCGACGATGTCCGATTTCAAGCACTCGAAGATCATGCCGGGCTCGTGGTAGCGCTGGAGCAGGATGTAGAAGAAGTCGTGGAGGGTGGAGTCCTGGTAGCGGTCGAAGGTTTGTTTGTTGAGCGGGCGGGCGCCGCGCCAGGTGATTTCGTAGCCCTCGGTGCGGGTGAATAAGTCGGCGCCGAATTCCTCTTTATTCTTCTTGTTCGGCCTGCCGAAGCTCTCGCGTTCGCGGACGCTGAGTTTGCCGGGTGTGGGGTTGGTGTCGTAGGCGACGTAGACGGTGGCGTGGTCGAGGCCGTTCATCTGCTCGCGGTAGAAGGAGAACATCATGCCTTCTTCGACGCGGTTGCGGATGGCGAAGAAGCGCTGGCCGCCGAGGGCTTCGGTGCATTGATCGAGCACCTGTTTGGCCTTGTCGCGGAGCTTCTTTTCGTAGTCCTGGGCTGCGTTTTGCGCGGCGGCGGTGGAAGCGGCCAGGAGCAAGAGAGCGAGGAGACGGCGTGCGGTCATGGTTTCTTGGAAAGCTGCTCCACGGTGAGTCCGGAGTTGATTTTATAGCCGGTGATCGTGGCGTCAGCGAATTTCTTTCCGTTCTGTGTGATTTCGATGGCGAACGGGGCTTTCAGGCCGTCGACATCTTTCCAATTCGAGTAAGTCTCTTCGACCTTGGCGGGGCCGCCCATGCCCATGCCGTCGTAGAGGACTTTGGCGGGGAGGCCGGTGGAGGGGTCGAGTTCGACACGGACGCTTTCGCCGTCTTTATTGGAGATTTCGAGCGTGTGGCCGTCGACGGCGTTGACGGTGCGATCGGGGTCGTGGTCGCTCAAGGCGAGGGAGTACAACTGCCGGAACAATTCGCCCTGAACTTGTTTTAGCAAGGGAGCGCTGAGGACGCCCGTGCCGCGCGGCGAGGACATCCAGCCGGACTTGCCGTCCGAGAATACGCTCTGCTTGCCGAAGGGAAGGACGAGGTCCTGGCGCATGGCATTCGGAGCGACGAAAGCATTGTTCTGGTGCATGGTCATGGGCGGGCCGCCGGTATCGATTTTCACGTCTGCTTCATAGGACGTGTCCTTGATGGCGGTGAGTTTCGCCACGCCGCCGAGCGCGGTTTGCATGCGCGCGAGCAGTTCCTTGCCTTCGGCCAGAGTTGCGGCCGAGGATTTCGCGGTTTCGGTCTTGGGCTCGGGGATGGTGAGGTCGATCGGCTGGATCGGGATGCCGAGTTTGGAGAGCGGAGTACCGAAGTCTTTCGGGTTGCCGACGGCGACGATGGTGAAGCGGTCCGGGGTGAAGTATTGCTTTGCCACGCGAAGCACGTCGGCGCGGGTGACGTTGGCGACGGCCTTCTGGTATTGGAAGATGAAATCGCGCGGGTAGCCGAAGTACTCGTAGGTGAGCATCCGGTTCAGCGTTTTGCTGGGGCGGTCGAAGGCGAAGACGAAGCTGTTGAGCACGGCGCCCTTGGCTTCGTCGAGTTCCTGCTGGGTCACTTCGGTGGTGCGCATCTTCTGCACTTCGGCCTGGACGGCGGCCAGGGTTGCCTCGGTGTCTTTGGACTGGGTGCTGCCGGAGATGCGGAACAGGCCGGGGTGGTCGTAGTTGGCGTTCCAGGCGGCGCCGATCGAGTAGGCGTAGCCGAGGCGGGTGCGGACCTGCATGAAGAGGCGGCTGAAGAAGCCTCCGCCGAGGATGTCGCTGGCGACCGAGAGCGCGGGAAAATCCTTGTCGCGGAGTTCGCCGCCGAGCAGGCCGATTTGGAAGAAGGTCTGGGCGACGTCGTCTTTGCTGGCGAGGAAGATGCCGGGCATGGGCTTGGCGGAGACCTTGGGGAAGGGCGGAACGGGGTCCTGTTTCACGGTCCAATCGGCGAAGAGTTTTTCGAGTTGGGCTTTCATGTCCGCGGTCGAGAAGTCGCCGTAGACGGCGAGCATGACGTTCGACGGGAAGAAGTAGCGGGTGTAGAAGGCCTGGACATCGGAGCGGTGGATCGAGTCGATGTCGGAGTAGTTGATGTCCCAGCCGTAGGGAGTGTTTTTGCCGTAGACGGTGTTGGCGAACTCGCGGTCGGCGATGCCGGCGGCGTCGTCGTTGCGGCGGGCGATGGCGCTGCGCCACTGGGTTTTGGCGAGATCGAGTTTATCCTGGCGGAGGCCGGGTTGGGTGAGCACGTCGTGGAAGATGCCGAGCACTTCGGCGGTGTTCTCTTTGAGGCAGTTGAAGGAGACCGAGCCGGAGGTTTCGCCGATGCCGCTTTCCACCGAGGCGGCGACGTCTTCGAGTTCGACGTCCAACTGGTCGCCGGTTTTGGTTTTGGTGCCGCCGCTGCGGATGAGGCCGCCGGTGATGTCGGCGAGGCCGTGCTTATCGGGCGGATCGAAGAGGTTGCCGGTGCGGACGAGGGCGAAGCCGCTGACGAGGGGCAGTTCGTGGTCTTCGAGCAGGTAGACCTTCATGCCGTTGGGCAGGGTGAAGGTTTCGGGCTTGGGGAGCACGATCTGGCGGAGCGGCGGATATTTCAGGTCCTTATAAGAAGGCAGCGAGGGAGACGGCTTGGCGGCGGGTTTGGGCGTCTGGGCGACGGCGGGAACGAGGGCCGCGGCGAGGGTGAGGGAGAGAAGGTATTTCACTTCGCACCTCCGGTGGGGGCGGTAGCATTCTTGGGCGGTTCGATGTAGGCGACGGTTCGCGAATCGTCGACCAGGTATTTTTTGGCGACGCGCTGGACGTCGGCGGCCGTGACTTTGTCGATGTCGTCGATTTCGGTGAATAGCTTGCGCCAGTCGCCGTAGAAACCGTAGTAGGAAGCGACTTCGTTGGCGAGGCCGGAATTGCTATCAAGCTGGCGGATGAGGGAGGCGCGGACTTTGGTTTTGACGCGCTTCAGGGCTTCCTGGTCGACGCCCTTCGATTTGACGCGTTCGATGATATCGAGGCAGGCCTTTTCGTTTTCGTCGAGAGTGTGGCCGAGGTTGGGGACGATGTAGAAGACGAAGAGGGTGGGGTATTTGCCGCCGGGGAAACTGGGGGCGGCGAAGGCGCCGAGGGCGAGTTTTTTGTCGCGGACGAGTTCCTCGTAGAGCAGCGAGGTGCGGCCGCCGGAAAGGATCTGGCCGAGGACTTCGAGGGCGGGGTCGTCGGGGGAATAACTGTCGCTGCGTTTGTAGGCGAAGGCGATGAGGGGCTGGGAGACGGCGTCGACGCGGACGCGCTTCTCGCCGGTCTGTTTCGGCTCGACGGTGGTGACGACGGGGGGCGGGGGTCCGCCGGGGACGCGGGAGAAGTATTTCGTGGCCAGCGCCTTGACTTGCGCGGGGTAGGCGTCGCCGGCGATGCCGATGGTGATGTTGGAGGCGGCGTAGTAAGTCTTGTAGAACTTCTTGGCGTCGCCGAGGCGGAGGTTATCGATGTCGGACGACCATCCGCCGGCGGGGACGCGGTAGGGGTGGGCTTCGAAAGCGGTGGCCAGGAGCACTTCGACTAAGTGGCCCTGCGGGCTCGATTCGACGCGCATGCGGCGCTCTTCGCGGACGACGTCGCGCTCCTTATAAAATTCGCGGAAGACGGGATCGTAGAAGCGGTCCGATTCGAGATTGAACCAGAGTTCGAGGCGATTGGAGGGGAGGCTGTAGAAGTATTCGGTGGAGTCCTCGGCGGTTTCCGCGTTGAGGCCCTGCCCTCCGTTTTCTTCGATGATGCGCGGATACTCGTTGGGGATGACGTAGGACTCGGCCTTGGCCATGGCGGCTTTTAGCTGGGATTGGAGATCGGCGAGCTTTTTGGGGTCGGCGCGGAAGGCCTTGTTGCGCTCGGCGTCGTAGGCATCGTAGATGCGCTCGACTTCGGCCATGGCTTGCTTTTCGGCCGGGTAGTTTTTCGTGCCGATGGTGGAGGTGCCTTTGAAGGCCATGTGCTCGAACATGTGGGCGAGGCCGGTTTCGCCGCCGGGATCATCGACGGAGCCGGCGTTGACGTAGGTATGGAAGCTGACGACGGGCGCGTCGTGGCGTTCGACGAGGATGAAGTGCATGCCGTTGGGCAGGCTGAACTCGGTGACGCGCTTTTCAAATTCTTTGAGGGACTGGGCGCGGAGGGCCGTGACCGCGAGGAAGAGCGCCGCGGCACAGCGCCAACTGGGGCGTAGGAAGGCAAACATGGGAATCTCCCCTGATTGTAGCGGCAGGGTGCGGGAGACCGCGATAGGATAGACGAGGTGAAAACGATGAGAGCAGGCAGGTGGGTAGTTCTTTTCGCGGCGGGCGTGAGCGCGTTCGCGCAGACGCACTGGGTGGGGACGTGGGCGGCGAGTCCGGCGCCGCAACTTCCGGAGGCCGCGCAGATGTATGCGGCGAAGCTGATTTTTGAGAACCAGACGCTGCGCGAGATTGTGCACACCAGCATTGGAGGCGACACGGTGCGGGTGCGGCTGTCGAACGCCTATGGCGGGCAGATGGTGGAGGTGGGCGCGGCGCACATTGCGGTGCGGGCGAAGGAGGGGAGCATTGTGCCGGGTACGGACCGCGTGCTGCAGTTTGGCGGGCGGGGCGAGGTGTGGCTTTCGACGGATGCGCCGGCGCTGAGCGATCCGGTGAAACTGGACGTGCCGGCGGGCGGGGACCTGGCGATCAGCATTTATCTGCCGAAGGCGGTGGAGGGAGCGGGGATTCACTACGGGGCGTCGCAGACGAACTACATCGGGAAGGGCGACCAGACGGGGGCGGAGACGATGGAGGGGGCGGAGACGATCGGATCTTGGGTGTTTTTGACGGGCGTGGAGGTGCTGGCGCCGGAGAGCGCCTGGGCGGTGGTGACGATTGGGGATTCGATTACAGATGGGGCGAGGTCGACGGCGAACGTGAACCACCGGTGGCCGGATTACCTGGCGGCGCGGTTGCGGGAGCGGGGCGGGAATGAGGTGGCCGTGTTGAACGCGGGGATCGGCGGGAACCGGTTGCTGCGGGATCCGGCGGACAACATCCGGTTCGGGACGAATGTGCTGGCGCGGTTCGACCGGGATGTGCTGTCGCAGGCGGGCGTGAAGTACGTGATCGTGCTGGAGGGGATCAACGACATTGGCCATCCGGGAACGTCGGCGGCGGCAAGGGAATTGCCGACGGCGGAGGATCTGGAGGTGGGGATGAAGCAGATGATCGAGCGGGCGCATGAGCACGGGATCAAGGTTTATGGGGCGACGATGACGCCGTTTGCCGGGACGGTGTACCCGGGATACTACACGCCGGCGAAGGAGGCGATCCGGAAGCAAGTGAACGAGTGGATGAGGACGTCGAAGGCGTTCGACGGGGTGGTGGATTTCGATAAGGCGGTGCAGGATCCGGCGAATCCGGACATGATGCTGCCGGCTTACAACAGTGGGGACCATTTGCATCCGCGGGATGAGGGATACCGGGCGATGGCTGCGGCGATTGACTTGGGGTTGTTCCCGTAAGCGAGCGCAGTTCGGGCGAGGGGGTTGATGCGGGGCGGCGATCATGCGGCGGCTTTGGCGGGGATGAAGACCGTTTCGGGGCGGTAGTCGGGGTTGAGGAAGGCCTGGGCGGTCTGTTTTGCGTGGGCTTTTGCGGCGCCGAGGTCGAGGCAGCGGGCGGCGTAGCGGTCAATGTCAGCAAGAGAAAAAACGAAGCCAAAGTCGGCGGGGTTGAAGGGGCGGTTGTGATCTTTGTGTAACTTACGGAGAGCCGCGGCCTGCGCCATCTGCTCGTGGTCGGCGGAGCGGCGGGCGGTTTGGAGTTCGAGGAGGGCGGCGCGGGTCTGTTTGATGTTGCGGAGGAGGCGCTGTTCGTAGAGGCCGAGTTTGGCGAGGTCGGCGGCGGCGTTGGCCGACAGGGTGAGGATGTGGGTTTCGACGCGGGGGATGCGCTGGAGGCGCCAGTGCTGGGCGACGAGGGCTTCGGCGAGGGAGGTTTCCTGGGGGCCGGAGGGGGCGAGGTCGGCGAACATGCGCTGGCGGAATTTGAGGAAATCTTCGGGGGTTTCCTCGTCGACCAGGGCGTCGAGGCGGGCGGTGAGGCCGTGGGTGGTGGCGTTCAAGCGGGAGACGGCCTTGCCTTCGGGGGTGCGGGGGCCGGTGGAATGCTGGGCGTTGGCGCGGTTGATTTCGGCGCGGGTGCGAGCGGGAGGCTCGGGAAGATGGGAAGACATGAGTGGGATCCTTTCGTAAGTCAAGTGTGCGAAGCGGGCGCAGGGCCAGCCTCGATTTGAGATGTAGCAGGGGGTGGGTGCGAG
>JAKAJI010000222.1 GCA_021813825.1 Acidobacteriota bacterium
CGCGCCCCCCGCCAATTTCAAATACGCCTCGTGGATCACGGCCGTGGTCTGCAGTGTGTGCCCCTCCCTTTGCTGCGCCATGTACCGCTTCGCCATCTTATGTAACTCCCGGTAAACCAGCGGCAGTAGTTCATCCAGCGCCGTCCGGTCGCCTTTCCCCCAACGCGCCAGCAGGCCCGTTACAACGTCGGTTGGCGGAGTCTCTGGATCCCCCGAATTCCCCATGCCACGAACTCCCGACGAGTATATCACCCGCACTGCTCCGGCAAAAAAATCCGCCCCGCATGACGGTTATTCCCCGCTCTTTGCGTGAAAGAAGGCAGACCGAATGATCTCAGGAGGAAAGGTCTCGTGAAAATACCGTTCTTGAACTTACACAACGTACGTCCCGCCCTTGCGATCTTATTTGGGACTTGCCTGATCCCGGCCTTCGCGCCCGCCGCCGCGCAATCGCTGCCGAACTTGTTCCCGTTCCCGAACCAGACCGGAGTCTCCGAAACCTACAACGCCAACGGCGCCGCTATCGACCTCACCGGGCCATTCTTTCAATCCTTGGGCACGAACGGCCGTTCCTGTTCCTCCTGCCACCGGCCCTCGCAAGGATGGACCATCTCCGCCGCCGGCATGCAGGCCCTTTTCGCTATGACCCAGGGTCTCGATCCTGTCTTTCGGCCGGTCGACGGCTCCAACTGCGACCACAACATCGACACCTCCACCCTCGCCGCGCGCCGCCAGGCCTACAGCCTTCTCATCAATAGAGGTCTCATTCGCATCGCGCTCGCCGTCCCGGCCAACGCCGAGTTCACCGTCGTGAACGTGGCCAACCCTTACGGCTGCTCCGATCCCTTCACTCTGTCTATGTACCGCCGCCCCTTGCCCGCCACAAATCTCCGGTTTCTCTCCGCCGTCATGTGGGACGCCCGCGAGTCATCTCCACAAACCGGCACCCAGAAAATCACTTACTCGACGAACCCCGCAGACTTACAGGCCGACCTCGCCCACCAGGCTCTCGATGCAACCACAGGTCATGCCCAGGGCGCCGCGCTCAGCGTCGAACTGCAGCGGGAGATCGTCAACTTCGAAATGCGCCTTGCAACCGCCCAGGCCTACGACTACCTTGCCGGATCTCTGAGCGGCCACGGCGCCACCGGCGGACCCAAGACACTCGCGCAACAAACCATCCCCACCTTCTTCGTCGGCATCAACGACCCACTCGGCGGAAACCCCTTGGGCACGCCCTTCACGCCCGTCATCTTCAACCTCTACGACGCCTGGACGAATAACCCTTCTTCCTCCCGCCGCGCCAGTATCGCCCGCGGCCAGGCTCTATTCAACTCAAAACCAATTAACATCACCGGCGTCGCCGGTCTCAATGATGACCTCAACATGGCTTCCATCTCCGGCACCTGCGGCACCTGCCACGACGCCCCCAACGCCGGCGACCACTCCCTCCCCGTGCCCCTCAACATCGGCGTCTCCGACGTCAACAGCGCGCTTGACGTGAGCTACCTGCCCGTCTTCACGCTGCAAAACAAAACCACGCTCGAAATCGTCACCACCACCGACCCGGCCCGCGCCATGATCACCGGCCTCTGGAAAGACATCGGAAAAGTCAAAGGCCCGGTCCTCCGCGGCCTCGCCGCCCGCGCTCCCTACTTCCACAACGGCTCCGCCACCACCCTCGAAGACGTCCTCGACTTCTACAACACCCGCTTCAACATCGGCCTCACCGCCCAGGAAAAAGCCGACTTAGTCGCCTTCCTCGAATCGCTATAGCCAGTACCTTCGCAGGAGTGGCGGCCTACATCTTATAGAAAAACTCTTCTCTTACAATCTTCCCGTCCGACACGTTGTAGACCGCGATCTCCTCCATCGTGAACCGCTTGTTCTCGGGCTTGAACGTAGCCTCCATCTTGAAGGTCACCGCGAACTGCGGCCCCGCCACCAGTGGCCCCTCCACCTTCACCGAATGTACGTCATGGTTGGCCGTCCACCACTCCCCCTTCGCCTTCACCGCTTCAATGCCCTTCGACTCGCGCGACCCTCCCGGCGGCGCGCCGGCTTCCACACTCACGATCTCCGGCGAATACAGCTCCATGCCCGCCTCCATGAACTTACCTTCCGAACACAGCTTCACCAGCCTGTCCGCCACTTCCTGCGTCGTCATGCGTTTCCTCCTGTGCGCTTCCTCCACGCACGCTCCCACGCTAACACACGGCCTCTCCTGCCGGACTAACTTCCCCCGGGCCTCACGGTCTTCCAGATAACGTCATCGTTGCGGAACCAGGTCGGCGTCTTCTTCGCCCAACTCCTCGCTCCATAACGCCGGTGCAACAACCGGAACGTCGCCCGCGTCGTCGTCTTCCACGTCTCCGGGTCCGCGCACCCGTGATGCCCGGCCCGCACCAGCCAGTAAAGCGCCTCCACCTTCGCACGTGCTTCGGCTCACGGCAGCACAATGCTCCCCAGAAAATTCGTCGCCGCGTCCGCCTTGTCTAACTTCTCCATCTCCCGCCCCGCATCCGCAAGGCCCGGGACAGGCTCACGCCCGAAGGTCATGCGGTGAATCACATCGAACTTTGCCTCCGACAGCAGGCTTTATGCTTCGTTCTGCAACCCGTCCGCCACGATATGACGGCCGATGCGAATCAATTCCGGCCTCGCTGCTGCCGGTACTTCGAGTAATGCTTCCGGTCCGCCAAGGCAGTTCGCAAACACCGCCTCCTGCGCCGCCAGCCGGCACCGGAACGTTCGGCCCGTCACGCCTCCAGTGCCCACACCGCTGCCACCCGGATCCAGGTCTTCAATTGCCTCTCCCCGGCTCAAATTCTCGCAGAACCGCTGCACGAGACCGCATGTGATAACGTAACCGGTAACGCTACCAACAGACAGTTTCCTGGCCCACAAAACCCGATTTTGACCCCAATTCCACACCCCTCCCAATGTGATGTAATGTAGCCCAGCAATGCGTACCCGAGCCGTATTCGCGTTTCTCGTCTTCGCCGGCCCGCTGCTGGCGGCTGCGCCCACGGTGGATTTCGACCGCGATGTCCGGCCGATTTTCTCCGACAAGTGCTACACCTGCCACGGGCCCGACCCGTCGCGGCGCATGGCGGGTCTGCGGCTCGACCAGCGCGAGGGCGGGGCCTTCACAAATCGCGGCGACCACGCCGACGTCGTGCCCGGCGACGTCGCGCACAGCCGCCTGGTCGAAAAAATCACGGCGGCGAAACCTGCCCTGCGGATGCCGCCTCCGTACTCGAAACTGGCCCTCACGCCGGCGCAGATTGAAACGATCAAGACCTGGATCGCGCAGGGCGCGAAGTGGGATCCGCACTGGTCCTATGTTGTGCCGAAGCGGCCGGAAATTCCGAAGGTTTCGGACGCGAAGTGGGTGCGGAATCCGATTGACGCGTTTGTGATGGCAAAGTTGGATGCGGAGGGGTTGAAGCCGTCGCCGGAGGCCGATAAAACAATTTTGATCCGTCGTGTTTCATTGGATCTGACAGGCATTGCGCCGACGCCCGGGGAAGTGGACGCGTTCGTCGCCGACAAGCGGCCGGATGCTTACGAGCGATTGGTGGACAAGTTACTTGCGAGCCCACGCTACGGCGAGAGGATGACGATGCAGTGGCTCGACTTAGCGCGGTATGCCGACACGCACGGCTATCACATCGACAGCGCGCGCCAGATGTGGCACTGGCGCGACTGGGTTATTAACGCGTTCAACAGTAACATGCCGTTCGACGAGTTCACGATCGAGCAACTGGCGGGCGACTTACTGCCGCATCCGACGACGAGCGAACTTATCGCGACCGGATTCAACCGTAACCACATGATTAACTTCGAGGGCGGCGCGATTCCGGAGGAGTATCAGAACGAGTATGTGGTGGACCGGGTAGAGGCGACTTCGACGACGTGGCTTGGGATTACTCTTGGCTGTGCGCGCTGCCACGACCACAAGTACGACCCGATCAAGCAGAAGGAGTTCTACGAGTTTTACGCGTTTTTCAACAACATCTCGGAATTGGGATTGGACGGGAAGAGGGGGAACGCGAAGCCGTTCCTGGCGCTGCCATCGGCCGAGCAGAAGGCGGAACTCGATACGCTCGATGCGAAGATCGACGGACTGAATAAGACCCTGGTGCCGAAGAAACTCGATGAACTTAGGCGCGCGTGGGAGCCGAAGAGACTGGCGACGCTGCCGGAGCCGACACGGGCGGGACTGCTGTCGCATTACGAGTTCGACGGCGGGCTGTCGGATTCGTCGGGGCATTACTTATACGGGCGTGTGGAGCGCGGCGACCTGACTTATAAGCCGGGCGCGGTGGCGCAGGCGGCGCAGTTTGACGGGGACACACTCGTGACGTTCGGCGGGGCGACGGTGTTCGATCCACACAAGCCGTTCACGATCGCCTGCTGGCTGAACCCGTCGGGGCATCTGCCTCGGGTTGTGCTCGATCAACTGACAGGCACGGCGCAGAACCGGAGCGGGCTGGAGATCAAGCTCGACGATTTCCTTCTTACCGACATCCAGCACTGGCGGCCGAAGGTGTACGTGCGGTTCGACGGGGCGGGGACGGGTGAGGGGATGGAGGTGCGGTCGGAGTCGCGGCTGGATCCCGGTAAATGGCATCATGTGGCGATTACTTACGATGGGTCGGGCCATGCTTCGGGCGTACATATGTACTTCGACGGCGCGGCGGATCCGGTAGACGTGGCGCAGGATAACTTAGGGGCGGTTGGAAGTTCGCCGGCGAAGTGGGAAATCGGCAACCGGACGTGGGGGCGGAGTTACGAGGGCGGGATCGACGACTTACGGTTCTATGGCCGGGTACTGACTCCGGGCGAGTTACACCCGATTGTGGTGGACGAGCCGCTGCGGGCGACGATTGAGATTCCGGAAGATCACCGCAAGGGTGGGCAGGACACGCGATTGGCGGATTACTTTTTGCGGAATGAGGCGCCAGCGGAGGTCCGGAGCGCGTACATCGAGCGGGAGACGCTGATGGCGCAGAGGGATGCACTGAACAAGCAGATTCCGACGACGATGGTGATGGCGGAACTGGAGAAGCCGCGTCAGACGGCGATTCTGGGGCGGGGCGACTACCGGAACCGGGGCGAGATTGTGCATCCGGGCGTTCCGGCGGTTCTGCCGCCGCTGCCGAAGGGTGCACCGGCGAACCGGCTGACGCTGGCGCGGTGGCTGGTGAGTGAGTCGAATCCGCTGACGGCGCGAGTGGTGATGAACCGCTACTGGCAGATGTATTTCGGCACGGGGATTGTGAAGACAGTGGAGGATTTCGGGTCGCAGGGCGAGCCGCCGTCGAACCAGCCGTTGCTGGATTGGCTGGCGACGGAGTTCGTTCGGACGGGCTGGAACGTGAAGGCGATGCAACGGCTGATTGTAACGTCGGCCACTTACCGGCAGGATTCGCGAGTAACTCCGGAGCTGCTCGATCGCGATCCGGAGAACCGGCTGCTGGCGCGGGGCCCGAGATTTCGGTTGCCGGCGGAGATGATTCGGGATAACGCGCTGGCGGCGTCGGGGTTATTGAAGGAGCGGGTCGGCGGGCCGAGCGTGTTCCCGTATCAACCGAAGGGGCTGTGGAGAGAGATCGCGTTCGGCGACGGGTTTTCGGCGCAGAGCTACACGCCGAGCCACGGGGACGATTTGTACCGGCGGTCCATGTACACGTTCTTTAAGCGCACGGCCTCGCCGCCGGAGCTGGTCACGTTCGACGCACCGGACCGGGAGAAGTGTACGGCGCGGCGGCTGCTGACGAACACGCCGCTGCAGGCGCTGGTGCTGATGAACGATCCGACGTTTATCGAGGCGTCGCGCGTTTTAGCGGAGAGGATGATGCGCGAGGGCGGCCGGAACACGGCCAAGCGGCTGGATTACGGTTTCCGGCTGGCGACGTCGCGGCACCTCGAGTCGAATGAAGAGGCAATCTTAGAAAAACTTCTTACGCAGTCCCTTACTAACTATAAAGCGAAACCGGACGAGGCCACGAAGCTGATTACGATCGGGGCGTCGAAGCCGGACGCGAAAATTCATCCCGTGGAGCTCGCCGCATGGACGACGGTGGCGAGCACGATTCTTAGTCTGGACGAGACGATTAGCAAGGAGTAATTATGCCGCTTGATCATGAAATCGGGTTAGCACTTACGCGCCGCCATTTCTTCGGGCTGACGAGCACGGGGATCGGGGCGGCGGCTCTGGCGAGCCTCCTGACTCCGGAGGCTTTTGGCAACACGGCGGGGAAACTGTACGCTCCGGGCGCGCTGCCGGGGCTGCCGCATTTTGCGCCGAAGGCGAAGCGGGTGATTTTCCTGCACCAGTCGGGCGGGCCGTCGCAGGTGGATTTGTTCGACTACAAGCCGAAGCTGGGGAAGATGCAGGGGACGGAGTTGCCGGCGTCGGTGCGGAACGGGCAGCGGATTACGGGGATGACGAGCGGGCAGAGTTCGCTGCCAGTGGCTTCGTCGGTGTTTCAGTTCAAGCAGTACGGGCAGGCGGGGACGTGGTTCAGCGAGTTACTGCCGCACTTAGGCGGGGTGGCGGACCAGATCGCGGTGGTGAAGACGGTGAACACGGACGCGATCAACCACGATCCGGCGATTACGTTTTTGCAGAGCGGGAGCCAGCAGCCGGGGCGGCCGAGCATGGGCGCGTGGGTGACGTATGGGCTGGGGAGCGAGAACCAGGAGTTGCCGTCGTTCGTGGTGATGATCAGCCAGCAGAGCGCGCTGAACACGGATCAGCCGCTGTTCAGCCGGCTGTGGGGCAGCGGGTTTTTGCCGTCGAAGTACCAGGGCGTGCTGTTCCGGTCGTCCGGCGATCCGGTGTTGTATTTGTCAGATCCGCAAGGCATCAGCCGGGACGAGCGGCGGGACATGCTGGACGCCGAGGCGGAGTTGAACCATATCCGGGCGACGGCGTATGGGGATCCGGAAATTGAAACGCGGATTTCGCAATTTGAAATGGCGTTCAAGATGCAGACTTCGGTGCCGGACCTGATGGATTTGTCGAAGGAGCCGGACCATGTGTTCGAGATGTACGGGCCGGATGCGCGGAAGCCGGGGAGTTACGCGGCGAACTGTCTGCTGGCGCGGAGGCTGGTGGAGCGCGGCGTGCGGTTTGTGCAATTGTATAAGCGGGGTTGGGACCAGCACAACGACTTACCGCGGGATTTGAAGTTGCAGTGCCAGAGCGTGGACCAGCCTTCGGCGGCGCTGGTTCAGGATTTGCATCAGCGGGGGTTGCTGGAGGACACGCTGGTGGTTTGGGGTGGGGAATTCGGGCGGACGGTTTACTGCCAGGGTAAGTTGACGCAGGAGAATTACGGGCGGGACCATCATCCGCGGTGCTTCACGATGTGGTTTGCGGGCGGCGGGATCAAGCCGGGGATTTCGCTGGGCGAGACGGACGATTATTGCTATAACATCGTGTCGGATCCGGTGCACATTCACGATGTGCAGGCGACGATATTGAACCGGCTGGGCGTGGATCACACGCGGCTGACTTACAAGTTCCAGGGGCGGCATTTCCGGTTGACGGATGTGGCGGGGGTGGTGACGGAGAAGTTACTGGCGTAGTGGGGCGTTTCGTCTGGAAGTGGCCCTGACATAACCGTGGCTGGTGGAGAGTGGGAGAGTTGCTTCGTTGTTGCCGGCGGTCCGCGAGCGGGCTCTTACGAAGCGCGCCGGTACCGCTTGACGTCGATGTCGTTGTGCCGGACCTGGGCCAGGTCGTAGTTCGCCTGCAGCCGGAGCCACATCTCCGCGCTTCCACCGAACGCTTTGGAAATCCGGACGGCCAT
>JAKAJI010000223.1 GCA_021813825.1 Acidobacteriota bacterium
TGGAACTTCTGGCAGGCCCTGCCCACGACACCCCCGAATTTCATCCGCATCGAGAATCTCGACGAGCGGATCGGCGCGCTCGAAACACTGCTGCTCGATAAGCGCAACTACCTGAGCATGAGCGGCGGCGACGGCGCCTGCCTGGGATGCGGCGAAAAGACCGTCGTGCACCTGTTCACCTCGACCGTAGAGGCGCTGATGCAGCCGCGCGTCGCCGCACAGGTCAAGAAAATCGAGAGCCTGATCGAGCGGCTGGACAAACACGTCCGCCTTCGCCTGGCTGCGACCATGAGTCTCGATGACGCCGGCCGCATCGACCAGGCGCTCGATCGCCTGAAAGGCGCCGATGTTACCTTGGCCGCGCTGTCGGAGACGCTCGATGAGCGCCACGCCGGCCCGTCCATCGACGCCGCCTGGCTCCGCTGGATTACGCACGTCCTCGACAGCCTTCGCCGGCTGCGCTGGCAGTATACCGAGGGCGTCACGCGTTCCGGCCGCGCCGCGATGGGCATCCTGAACTCCACCGGATGCACGTCGGTGTGGGGCTCGACCTATCCCTTCAACCCCTATCCGTTCCCCTGGGCGAACCATCTGTTCCAGGATTCGCCGTCGCTGGCGATGGGCATCTTCGAGGGCCACATGGCCAAGATGGCCGAGGGCTTCAAAGCCATCCGCATGGCCGAGATCGAACTGAACGAAGGCTACAACCCGCGCAAGCACGACGAGTTCTTCACTTACTTCAACTGGCGGCAGTTCTCCGACGAGGAATTCCGCCTCTGCCCACCGGTCGTCTCGATCGGCGGCGACGGCGCGATGTACGACATCGGCTTCCAGAACCTGTCGCGCATGATGATGTCCGGCAAGCCGATCAAAGTCCTGATCCTCGACACGCAGGTTTATTCCAACACCGGCGGCCAGGCGTGCACGTCCGGATTCACCGGCCAGGTGTCCGACATGGCGCAGTACGGCAAGGCATTGCAGGGCAAGGAGGAGATCCGCAAAGAGATCGCGCTGATCGCGATGGCGCACCGGACCACTTACGTCATGCAGTCGGCGATTTCCAACCCGACGCATCTGATTGAAGGTTTTATCGAGGGCCTCAACAGCCGGAGGCCGGCGCTGTTCAATGTCTACAGCCCTTGCATGCCCGAGCACGGCATCGCCGACGACAGCGCCGAGCACCAGAGCAAGCTGGCGGTGGAATCCCGCGCTTACCCGCTGGTGCGCTACAACCCGGACCGCGGCCTGCTTCCCTCCGAGTGCTTCGACCTCGAAGGCAATCCGTCTTCCGATACCGACTGGCCCACCTACACGCTCGAATACCGCGACGAACAGGGCAACAACGCCAAGATGGAACTGCCGCTGACCTTCGCCGACTTCGCCATGACCGAAGGCCGGTTCCGCAAACAGTTCCGCACCGCGCCGCGCGATGCCTGGAACGAGAACATGATCCTGCTGGCCGATTATGTTGCGCTTGACCAAGCGGAGCGCGAAGGCAAGTTCCCCTTCATCTGGGCCGTAAACGCGAAGAACGAACTGATGCGTGTGATGCCCGCCGCCCCGTTGGTGCGCGCCAGCGAAGATCGCCGGAACTTCTGGCGGATGCTGAAGGCGCTCGCCGGAGCGGGCGCTCCGGCCCCGGCGGTGAACGTCGAACGGATTCAGGCCGAATTCGCCCAGACGCTGGCCGCGCGGCTGGCGGCCTGGGCGTCGAGCCCCAATCCGCTCGAAGAAGCGCCGCTCGCCCTCGTCGCCTCCGCGCCCGTGCCGGCCGCCTCCGGCGCGGCGAACCCGGCCCCGGCATCGGGAAACGGCGCCACACCGCCACCGGCCGGCGATTACGTCGCTCCCTGGATCGACTCCTCCCAGTGCACCGCCTGCGATGAGTGCATCAAAATCAACCCGAAGATCTTCGCCTACAACGAGGACCATCACGCCTACATCAAGGACCCGCGCGGTGGGCCGTACCGCGACCTCGTGCGGGCGGCGGAAAAGTGTACCGCGCAGGTCATTCATCCGGGCACGCCGGCCGACCCGGCGGAGAAGGACGCGGACAAGCTGCTCAAACGGGCGGCCAAGTACAACTAACGGGGACCTGAGAGACGAGCATGAATATCGAGAGCATCCCCGGACTCCGGCGCTTGTGGCGGGGCGTGCACGTTCCGGACTACAAGGAGACGACGAATCACCTCCCGATCCGCCGCCTGCCGTTCCCTCCGCTGCTGATCATTCCCTTGAGCCAGCACGCCGGCGCCCCGGCGGTACCCTTGGTTCGGGCCGGCCAGGAGGTCGTGCGGGGTGAGCCGATCGCCCGCGCCGACGGATTCGTGAGCGTGCCGATGCACGCCCCGGCGACGGGACGCATCGAGCGCATCGATCTCTCCCCCAGCGCGCGCGGCACCCTCGCCCAGGCGATCTTCCTTCGCCCCTATCCTTCGGCCAGCCAGGAGATCCTCTACGGCGAGCCGCAGGACATCGAGCACATGTCTCCGGCCGAAATCGTCGCGGCCGTGCAGCAGACCGGCGTCGTCGGTCTCGGGGGAGCGGCGTTCCCGACGCACGTGAAATTAAAGGTTCCCGAAGGAAAGAGTATTGACACGGTGGTCGTCAACGGGTGTGAGTGCGAGCCATATCTCACCAGCGATCACCGGGTCATGGTGGAGCAGCCGCACGAGGTCCTGCATGGCGCCCGCATCGCCATGAAGGCCGTCGGCGCGCCGCGTGCGGTCGTCGGCGTCGAGGACAACAAACCTGACGCCGTCGACGCGCTCCGCAAGGCGAACACCGCAGACAGCGGCATCACAATCGAAGCGGTTCCGGCCAAGTATCCGCAGGGCGCGGAAAAGATGCTGGTGAAGGTTCTGCTGGGCCGGGAGATCCCCTCCGGCGGTTTGCCGGCCGATGTCGGCCTCGCGGTCTTTAACGTCGCCACTCTCGCGCAGATCGGCGATCTGCTCCCCCGCCGCCAGGGACTGATCGAGCGCGTGGTGACCGTCAGCGGACCGGCGGTAACGCGCCCGGGCAACTACCTCATGGCCATCGGCACGCCGCTGCGCTGGGCGCTCGAACAGGCCGGCTGCGCGGCCAACGTTTCGCGTGTCGTGCTCGGCGGCCCGATGATGGGCGCGGCCGTGAGTTCCCTCGAAGTGCCTGTCACCAAGGGCGTCACCGGCATCCTGGCCTTCTCCTCCGGCTCGCTGAACGGCCAGCACGCCATTCTGCCCTGCATCCACTGCGGCCGCTGCGTCGACGTTTGCCCGCTGCACTTAAACCCGAGCCAGATGGGCCTGCTGGCCCGCAAGCAGCGCTACGAAGAAATGCAAGCCGAACTTCATCTCTACGACTGTTTCGAATGCGGCTGTTGCAGCTATGTCTGCCCGTCGCACATCCCCCTGGTGCAATACTTCCGCGTCGCCAAACAGGCGCTTCGCGAAAGAAAGGTTCAAGCATGAGCACCGCCGCCGTCATCGAGCTGCGCACCGCTCCGCACCTTCACTCCGGACTCTCGGTGGAAGAGATCATGCGGAACGTGGTCTACGCGCTGCTTCCCCTCTGCGCCTACTCGGTCTGGCTGTTCGGGCTGAGCGCGCTCCTGTCGATGGTCACCGCCGTTGCCGCTTGCGTGTTGACCGAGCATCTCATCTGCGTCGCCTCCAAACGTCCCACCACGATCGGCGACTGGAGCGTCGTCATCACCGGCCTGCTGCTGGCGCTCACCCTTCCGCCGGGCTTTCCTTTGTGGATGGTGGTGCTCGGCTCCTTCATCGCCGTCGGACCGGCCAAGATGTTGTTCGGCGGCCTCGGATTCAACGCCTTCAACCCGGCGCTGGTCGGCCGCGCGTTTCTGCAGGCCGCTTTCCCGGTGGCGATCACTTCTTACACCCCGGCGCTGGCGCTGCACCGCTTCACCAGTTTCATCCCCTCGACCTTCGCGATTCCGCTGCTCAAGGCCGAGCCGCTCACCGCCTGGATCGCCCAGGTCCGCGTCGACGCCTTCTCGGGCGCGACGCCGCTGGTGATGCAGAAGTTCGATCACGTTACCACCGACACCTGGACACTGTTTCTCGGTACGCGCGCCGGCTCGGCGGGCGAGACGTCGGCGCTGCTGATTGCGCTCTGCGGCGCCTATCTTGTGCTGCGTCGCATGATGGATTGGCGCATCCCTGTGGCGATGCTGCTCGGGGCCGCATTAACCGGCATGGCGTACCATCTCGCCAGCCCGGCTCTCTATCCGGGCCCCGGGTTCGTCCTATTCTCCGGTGGGCTGATGCTGGGCGCGACCTTCATGGCCACCGATCCGGTCGCCAGCCCGACCACGCCGCTCGGGCTGTGGATCTACGGCTTGCTGATGGGCCTGATCACCGTCGTCATTCGTTTCCAGGGCGGATTGGCCGAGGGCGTCATGTACGCGATTTTGCTCGGCAACGCTCTCTCTCCTCTCATTGACCGGCTCACGCAGCCGCGCATTTACGGCGCCCAGGCAAAGGAGGCCGCCCGATGAGTACGCCCGTCCCTCCCGCTCACGCGCAACCCTCGATGGCCAACGCAATCCGGATGATTCGCGTGCTTGGCGTCGTTTCGCTGCTCTGTGGCGTGTTCATCGCCGGCGCCCATGTGACCACGCTGGAGCGCATCCGCCATAACCACGAAGTCATCCTCCGCAGTTCGGTCGCCGAATTGTTACCTGGCGCCACCAGAGAGGTTATCTACGGCGTAGAACCATCGGGTGAACTGACAATTCTGTCCGACATCGAAGAAGGCGGCAGCCGGTTTTTCGCCGGCTACGATGCTTCCGGTAAGTTTCTCGGCGTGGTCGTCGAAGCGAGCGGCCGCGGCTATGCGGACGTGATTTCCGCCATGTACTCCTACTCGCCGGAAAAGCGTGAGATCACGGGCTTCAAGGTCGTTGACATGAAGGAAACGCCCGGCTTGGGCAGCCGCATCGGAACCGACCCGGACTTCCTGGCCAACTTCAAGGCTCTCGACGCCAGCCTCGGCCACCCGATCACCACCGTGAAGCACGGCACGAAAAAGAACCCCTGGGAAATCGACGCCATCTCCGGCGCAACCATCAGCAGCCGCGCCGTCGGACGCATGCTCGAAGCCAGCGCCAGCAAAATGGCGCCGGTCATCGCGCGCAATCTAAACCGGATTGAACAAGGAAACTGATATGAGTGACCCGCAACCCATTCCATCCTGCTGCGGCACCGCGCCTCCCGCGCCAGGCGGCAGCAATCCGTTTGTAAACGGGCTCTGGAAGCAGAACCCAGTCTTCGTCCAGGTGCTCGGCATGTGCCCGACGCTGGCGATCACCAACTCGGTGCGCAACGCTCTGGCGATGGGATTGGCCACCACGTTCGTGCTCGCCAGTTCCAATACGCTCATCTCGATGGTGCGCAAACTGGTGCCGAAACAAGTGCGCATCGCCACCTACATCGCGATCATCGCGACCTCGGTCACCGTGGTCGACTACCTGGTGAAGGCGGCGAGCATCAGCGTCTACAAGGCGCTCGGCCCCTTCATCCCGCTGATTGTCGCCAACTGCATCATCCTCGAACGCGCCGAAGGGTTCGCCAGCAAAAAGCCGGTGTTTGCCTCGCTGCTCGACGGCCTCGGCATGGGCCTGGGCTTCGCCTTCGCCCTAACCTGCCTCGGCTCCGTGCGGGAGATTCTCGGCGCCGGGACATTCCTCGGCGTGCCTCTGTTCGGCTCGCACTTCGAGCCCTGGGTGTTGTTCCTGCTCCCGCCCGGCGGATTCATTTCGCTCGCGCTGTGGCTGGTGACGTTCACCACTTTCCGGCAGATCAAAGCGCGGCGCGCTGCCCGTGCGGCCGCCGCCGCCGCGGAAACCGTACCCGCCGGACAACTCGTTGAGGTCCGCTCATGAACGAATCGCTCACACACATTTTTCTCGACGCGTTTCTCATCAATAACTTCGTCCTCTGCGTCTTCTTGGGGATGTGCTCGTTCCTCGGGTTGTCGTCGAAGTTCACCACCGCCTGGCGCATGGGCGTTTCCGTGATGTTCGTCATCACGGTCAGCGGCGTTTTGAGCTATGGCATCAACACTCTGCTGGTGACGCTGCACGCCGAATACTTGCGGCTCATCACGTTCATCATCATCATCGCGGCGACGGTGCAACTGACCGAAATGTTCATCAAGAAGGTGAGCCCGTCGCTGTTCCGCGAGTTAGGTGTTTATCTTCCGCTGATCACCACCAACTGCGCGGTGCTCGCGGTGCCGCTGTTTCAAACCGCACGCGGCTACAACCTGCTGCAGAGCACCGTGTTCGCCATCGCGGCCAGCGGCGGTTACGCCTCGGCGCTCGTGCTGCTCTCTCTTGTCCGCGAGCGCGTCGATCTGAGCGACATTCCGAACCTGGTCAAAGGCACGGCGCTTACCCTCGTCCTGGCCAGCGTTCTCTCGCTTGCATTCATGGGCTTTGCGGGTATGGGAAGCGGAGGTTAATCGTCATGTGGACTTCTCTATTGCACGTTCTTGCTCCCGCGGCTGGCCTGCTGGTCGTGCTCGCCGTATGGTTTCTTCTTCAGGCTCTTGTCCGCTCAGGCTCTCATCGGGAAGCCGGCGAAGACGTCCTCGAACATATGACGCACGGCTGTGCAGGCTGCACCGGCAACGGCGCCTGCCATAGTCAACCCGAGCGCGAACAGGCGGCATGCAAATCGGAGATCCACATCCATGAACATTAACGATTTCGACATCAGCAATCCGGTGACGGCTGTGGTCACCGCAAGCGAACGGATCACACCGGCCACCGCCGAAGCCGAGGTCCGGCATATTATTCTGCGGGTGGATGAAGGCCGCCTCAACTACGAGGAGGGCCAGAGCGTCGGGGTCCTCGTTCCCGGCCCGCACGAGTTTGGAAACCGATATTACATGCGGCTGTATTCGATCGCCAGCCCGCACCGCGGCGAAGCCGGCAAGCCGGATACCTTCTCGCTCTGCGTCCGCCGCTGTTTCGGCATCGATCCGGTAAGCGGCGAGCGCTATCCCGGTAAGGCCTCCAACTATCTCTGTGACCTGAAAGCAGGCGACTCCGTGCAGATCACCGGCCCTTACGGCCTCGCTTTTACGCCGCCCAAGGATCCCTCGTCGAACCTCATCATGATCGGCGCCGGAACCGGGATTGCGCCGTTCCGGGCCTTCCTGCAGCACATCTACGAGGAGCAGGGCGGGTGGAAGGGTATCGTCCGCCTGTTCTACGGCGCGCGCAGCGGCGCCGAACTGCTCTACATGAACGACCAGCGCAAAGACATTTCGCTGTACTACACGCGAAACACGTTCAAGGCATTCGAAGCGCTCAGCCCCCGGCCCCACTTCGACGAGCCGCCTGACATCGAGCGTCCTCTCAATGAACATGCCTCTGAAATCTGGAAGCTCATCCGGAATCCGAAGACGTACGTGTACCTGGCCGGTTCGCGGGTGGCAGCCGAAAAGTTTGACCGGGTCATGATTCACGCGGCCCGCTCGGACCGCGCCTGGTTCGCCGCGCGGCATGAGTTGGTCGCGCAGCGCCGCTATTCCGAACTGCTCTACGACTGAGTTACTGTAAGTCCACCGCGCAGCGGAAGCCGATCGAGGCGGAGCGGTCCATGCCCGGCGATATAAGTAAGTACTTGCCGTGCTCGTCCAGGCGATAAGCTTGGGGAAAATACCATTTGCTGCCTTGCGGCTGATAATAACTTCCGCCCCGCAATACGGCCGCTCGCGTATGTTCGTCGGTGTACTCGTCGGTCCATTGCCAGACCTGGCCGGTCAGGTCCGTGACGCCGAAAGGACTGGCGCCGCGCTCGCT
>JAKAJI010000224.1 GCA_021813825.1 Acidobacteriota bacterium
CTTGTCGGCGAGCGCGCCGATGCCAGCCGCTTCCGCCAGAAGGCCCGGCTCGAAGGGCAGCTTGACCTTCAACAGATTCGCGATCAGCCGCTCGTGGGCAAAGCCGTATCCGATGCGCGCACCGGCGAGCCCGTACACCTTCGAAAACGTTCGCAGCGTGATGACGTTGTCGTAGCGGTAGTGCATCGAGTCGGGATAGCGCGGGTTGTCCTTGGCGTACTCGAAGTACGCTTCGTCGAGGATGATCAGCACGCGCTCCGGTACCTGGCGGTGAAAGTCGTCGAACTCGGCCTTGGTGAAAATGGTCCCGGTCGGGTTGTTCGGGTTGGCGAGGTAGACGATCTTGGTTCGGGAGGTGATCGCAGCGGCCAGCGCGGGAAGGTCGTAGCGCCAGTCGTGGTAGGGCACGGTGCGATAGGCGATGCCTCGGCTTTGAGCCAGCACCTGAAAGCCGATGAAGGCCGCTTCCGTGGTCAGCACCTCGTCGTCGTCGCACAGGAATGTGCGGATGATGTTCGAAATAATGCCTTCGGAACCGTTTCCCGCGATGACGTTTTCGACCTTCACGTCGTAGGTTTCGGCAAGTGTCCGGCGCAGCCGCATTCCGGCCTCGGGGTAGCGGTGGAGGGCGGCGAGGTCCTGCCGGACGCGCTCGATCGCCATGGGGCTCGGGCCGAGAGGGTTCTCGTTCGAGGCCAGCTTGGCCACCGAGCCGAGGCCATACTCTTTGCACACCTGCTCTGCGCTCCGGCCGGCGACATACGGCCGCAACGCCTCGATGTAAGGGGGTACCAGGGGCATGGCAATTCCATCCTACCGCCCGGCGGGTTGCGCCGGATCGTCCAGTATTCGTTTACTGGATGAAGAGATGATTGAACGCTATACGCGCCCCGAGATGGGCAAAATCTGGAGTGAAGAGAGCAAGTACCAGGCATGGCTGGAGGTGGAACTAGCCGCCTCGGAGGCGCTCGCCGAGACGGGCGAGGTGCCGCGCGAGGCCGCCGAGGCGCTCCGCCGCCATGCCGGGTTCCGTCTCGAGCGCATCCGCGAAATCGAAAACGTCGTGCGTCACGACGTGATCGCCTTCACGACGGCGGTGTCGGAGACGATGCGGGCGGCCGGCCACGGCGAAGCCTCCCGGTGGTTCCACTACGGGATGACCTCGAACGACGTCGTCGACACCGCGCAGGCGCTGCTGGTGAAACAGGCCTCCGAGCGGATCGCGGCCGGCATCGAGAAACTCGAAGCAGTGCTCGAGCGGCGGGCGTTCGAGTTTAAGGACACGGTTCAGATCGGACGCACGCATGGGATCCAGGCGGAGCCGATCACCTTCGGGCTGAAGATCGCCCTGTGGTACGACGAGTTGCGCCGCAATGGGCGGCGTTTTCGGGACGCGAGCGAGGATATGCGCGTCGGCAAGATCTCCGGCGCCGTCGGCACCTTTGGGCATATCGGGCCGGAGGCGGAGGCTCGGATCTGCAAACGGCTCGGTCTGGAACCGGCGGCGATCGCCTCGCAGGTCATCGCGCGGGACCGCCACGCGTACTATCTTTCGACGCTTGCTCTCGTCGCGGCCACTCTCGAAAAGATCGCGCTTGAAATCCGGCATCTGCAGCGGACCGAAGTCCGTGAAGCCGAGGAGCCGTTCGGCGCGGGCCAGAAGGGGTCGTCGGCGATGCCGCACAAACGGAACCCGGTGACGTGCGAGCAGATCTGCGGGCTGGCGCGCGTCGTCCGGTCCAACGTTCAGGCGGCATTTGAGGACATCGCCCTGTGGCACGAGCGCGACATCTCCCACTCCTCGGTGGAGCGCGTGATCCTGCCCGACTCGACGATCCTGGCCGACTATCTCCTGGACAAGACGACCTGGCTGGTGGACGGGATGCGCGTTTCGCCCGAACGCATGGCCCGCAACCTCGACCTGACCGGAGGGCTGGTGTTTTCCGGACAACTGCTGCTGGATCTGGCGGCGGCGGGCATGTTACGGGAGGAAGCGTACAAGCTGGTGCAGGGCGAGGCGATGAAGGCATGGGAGACGGGCGGCAATTTCCGCGAGGCGATCGAGCAGTCGCCCGAAGTGGCGAAAGTCCTGCCGGCCGAACAACTTGCGGAGAGTTTTTCCGTCACCCGCCAACTGAAGAATGTGGACGCGATCTTCCGGCGGGTGTTTGCGCGATAAGAACGGAAGCGTTCGTCAGACTGAACGATCTTCGTATGCTGACGAAATCTTTTCCTTTCATTTTGCGGTGGTTTGGTTAAACTATAGATTCAGGTGAGTTGGTGATGAAAGCGGTCGCCCCAGACACGACAGCCGGTATCAGCGAGTTCCAGCTCGCCCGCGTATTGCTGGTCGACGACAACCCCGCTTCCCGTCTCACCCTCCAAACGGTGCTCGAGGCCAGCGGCTATCATGTTGATTCTGCTGCCTCTGCGGCGGAAGCCGTGGGCAAGATGGACAGCCACGAATACGAACTTGTCCTAAGCGACCTGCAGATGGAGTCTCCCGAAGCGGGCTTGCGGGTGCTGGCCCACGCCCGGATCATGGACTACGAACCGGCCACAGCGATCGTGACGACGTATCAGAACTCCCAACCCAGCAACCAGAAGCGAGTGCTGATCAAGCCCATCGATGTGCCGGGGCTCCTGTCGAAAGTAGCGCAGTTGATCAGTGCTCGAGCGGCGCGGCGAATGCGGCGGGAACTTCGTCAGGCAAGCGCTTAGTCACGTCCCCCACGCTCGCTACCGCCTCTTCGAAGGCGTCCAAACCACCCGCGAAGAAGTGATCCTTCGACTTCACGAAAAGAAGTAGCTTTTCTCCTTCAAGTGTTTGAAAGTAAGACTGCATGCTTGCAGCAGGACCGAACTGATCGTGCGTGCTCTGGATGAAGACACGCGGTACGGAGCAGTGTCCCAAGCCTGAACTGTCCGGGTAACTGGTGGGGAACCCGACGGCGATGATCCGCTGGACTTGTGCCGCGCAGCCTAGCCTCAGGGCGATCCGCGAGCCGAAAGAAAAACCTGCAAGAATCACAGGAAATTCTTGATAACGCTCGACTAATACGGCAAGAGCAGCTCGGGCGTCCTCCAACTCGCCTTCGCCGTGACCGTACTTGCCCTGGCTGAGATTTACGCCGCGATAGTTGAAGCGCAGGACGACGGATCCGGTGTTTCTCAGCGCACGAGCAATCCGGTAGACCACCTTGTTGTGCATGGTTCCGCCGTGCTGCGGATGGGGGTGGCAGACAAGGGCAACGGAGCGTGGCGCTTGGTTTTCCGGCTCCTCAAGTAAAGCTTCCAGTTGTCCGGCTGGCCCATTGATAAATAAAGACTGAATGCTTCTTGGCATCGTCTTAGATGGAACGGTAGTTGGTGAATTGCATGTCAATCTTGAAGTCGGTGCCGCGAAGCAGTTGAATTACTTCCTGCAACGTGTCGCGGTCCTTCCCGCTTACCCGAACCAGGTCGCCTTGAATGGAAGCTTGAACTTTCTTCTTGCTGTCCTTGATGGTCTTGACGATTTCGCGGGCCTTCTCGATGGGGATGCCCTGCTGCAGGGAAATCTCCTGGCGGACGCTGGAACCGGCCGCCGGGGTGATCGCGCCGAAGCTAAGGCCCTTGAGCGGCACCTTTCTTTTGATCAGCTTCTGTTCGAGGACTTCAGTCACCGCTTTGAGCTTGAACTCGTCCTGGCTCGCCAGGGTGATTTTGTGGTCCTTCTCATTGAGCTGGATTGAGCTGTGGGAGTCCTTGAGGTCGTAGCGAGTCTGGATCTCCTTTAACGCCTGCTGGATAGCGTTGTTCACCTCAGCCAGATCGATCTTGGAGACGATGTCAAAACTGTTGTCGGGCATGGATCTGCTGACTAATCTAGCAGATCGAAGGGCGTGCGGTTCCTGCGGGCCTCCGCCGCCGGGGGAGCAAGAAATCGCGATCTTTTTCGCCCTTTCTTCCGTCTAATAGAAGTAGTGATAAACGAGACGGTATGCGTGTAACTGGCGAACCTCTGGGCCTGTTTGGTGTACAGACATCGCGAAGCGGACTTCGCGACCGAAGAGGGTAACGATATGACTTGCGAAGAAGACCGGTTGATCGCGGAGGTGCTGGGTGAACCTCTTCCGGCAGAGGAGTGTCCAACCGACGATCCAGACGCAAATGACGCCAGCGATTTGCCGGAAGCGCCGGCTACCGCGGCCGTTTCCGTCCTGAAGCACGTCCGAACCCTGCCGATCCGCGCATTCCGCACCGCTCACTGACCTGACCCCTGCCAGCGTATCCTTGCTGAATGAGTTCCGACATGGAGCCGGCCCGCCTGACGGACCCGGCGCTTAGTGGTGTCCTTTCCGAGTTGGTCCAGAGGGAGCCGATCTTCCACCGTCCGGAGTTCGGGACGACCCGGGCGGATTACGAGCGCATGACCGCGGACGATTTCTGGGAGGTCGGCGCGTCGGGCCGCCGCTATAGCCGTGCCTACGTCCTGGATCTTCTTGAGCAGCGTGCCGCCGCAGCTCCCGCGGAACAAGAATTGGAAGCTTCAGAATTCTGTTGCCGCCGGCTCGCCGGCGAGGTGTATCTGTTCACCTAGACGCTCGTCCAGAACCGGACGCGCAAAACTCGGCGGTCGACGATCTGGCAGCGGACTCCCTCGGGCTGGCGGATCGTTTTTCACCAAGGCACGATCATCGAGGAACCTTGAGGGTGAACTCGACCCTCCCGGCGGAATATACTCAAGGACTGAACGACTCTCATGTCCCATCCACTGAACCCTTACAGCAGCAGAATCACGCAACCGCCCTCCCAGGGCGCATCGCAGGCCATGCTTTATGCCACGGGCCTGACCGAAGAAGATCTCGCCAAGCCGCAGGTCGGCATCGCCAGCGTATGGTTTGAAGGCAACCCGTGCAACATGCACCTGCTCGGCCTGGCGGAGAAAGTGAAGGAAGGCGTCACCGCGGCCGGCATGACGGGCCTGCGCTTTAACACCATCGGCGTCAGCGACGGTATCTCGATGGGCACCGAGGGAATGAGCTACTCGTTGTCCTCGCGTGAGGTGATCGCCGATTCGATCGAGACCGTGATGGCGGCGCAGTGGTACGACGCCAACATTTCCCTGCCCGGCTGCGACAAGAACATGCCTGGCAGTGTGATGGCGATGGGCCGGCTGAACCGGCCTTCCTTGATGATTTACGGTGGCACGATTCGCGCGGGCCACTGGCAGGGCCAGAAGCTGGACATTGTGAGCGCCTTCCAGAGCTACGGCGAGTTTCTGGCTGGGAATCTGACCGATGAAGCGCGGCGCGGCGTGGTGCGTCACGCCTGCCCGGGAGCGGGCGCCTGTGGCGGGATGTACACGGCGAACACGATGGCTTCGGCAATCGAAGCTCTGGGGATGTCGCTGCCTTATAGTTCCTCGACCCCGGCCGAAGATCCACGGAAGCTCGACGAATGCTTCCGTGCCGGCGCGGCCATCCGGACGCTGCTGGAGATGGACCTGAAGCCGCGGGACATCATGACGAGGGCGGCGTTTGAAAATGCGATGACGATCGTGTGCGCGCTCGGCGGCTCGACGAACGCCGTGTTGCACTTGATCGCCATGGCCCGGACCGTTGGCGTAAAGCTTGGCATCGACGATTTTCAGAAAATCAGCAATCGCGTACCGCTGATCGCCGATTTCAAGCCGAGCGGCCCTTATGTCATGGAAGACCTGCACAACGTGGGTGGAATTCCGGGTGTGATGAAGATGCTGCTCAAGGCCGGTCTGCTCGACGGTTCCTGCCTCACCGTGACGGGCAAGACGGTGGAGCAGAACCTGGCCGGTTTGCCGGGCTTAAGCGAAGGCCAGGCCATCGTGCACTCGCTCGACAACCCGATCAAGGCGACGAGCCATCTGCAGATCCTGCGCGGGAGTCTGGCTCCGGAGGGCGCGGTAGCCAAGATCACCGGCAAGGAAGGGCTGCGCTTTTCCGGCCCGGCACGCGTGTTCGATTCCGAAGAGGACATGCTGCACGCGCTCGAGCGCGGCGAGATCGTCAAGGGCGACGTGATCGTAATTCGGTATGAAGGCCCGAAGGGTGGGCCGGGCATGCCCGAGATGCTGACACCGACGTCGGCGATCGTGGGCGCGGGTTTGGGCAAGGACGTCGCGCTGATTACCGACGGGCGGTTCTCCGGCGGTTCGCACGGCTTCATTGTCTGTCACGTGACGCCGGAGGCCCAAGAGGGCGGGCCGATCGCGCTGATCCGCACCGGGGACCGGGTGACAATCGACGCCACCAACAACACCATCAACGCGGACTTGAGCGAGGCCGAGTGGGCCGCGCGGCGCCAGGCATGGGAGATGCCGCCTTACAAGTCCACACGCGGCGTTCTCGGCAAATACATTCGTCTGGTGAAGAGCGCCAGCCTCGGCTGCGTCACCGACGAAGATTGAAGAGCGGCTAGATGCCGTCGGTCCAGGCGAGGCCGTCAACCCCACGGCCCGCCGGGATCAACTTTTCGACTTTCCAGTCCGACGTTGAGATCGCGGCCACGGTGTGGCTGGAATCGCAGGAAACATACGCGGTCTTGCCGTCGGGCGACAGCAGGACCTCCTGCGGAGCCTTCGGCACGGCAACGGTGTGGGCGACCTTCATCGTTTTGAGGTCGACCACGGCGACAACGTTGGCGGGCGGCACAGCCAGCACGAGCCAGCGCCCGTCCGCGGTCGGCGCGGAACCATAGCCGGTCCCGGGGAGCGAGACCCAATGGGCCACCTTCATCGTCTTTGCGTCGATCACAGCCAGACGCGGCGCTCGCTGATCGCTGGTGAAAACCATTTTGTCGTCGGGCGAGACGGAGATACGCTGCGTTTCTTTCGAGATGGGAATGATGCGGAGGGTCTTGCGATGGACCATATCGAGGACGGAAACCGTGCCAGGACCGACGTTGGCGGTATAGCCGCGCGTACCGTCGTGAGAGATCGCGAGCATGTGCGATTCAGGCTGGCCCGTCGGAATCGTGCCGACGATTTTCAGCGTCTTGGGATCGATGATCGTTATGGTCTGGCGCAGTTCCGTGGTTACGTAGAGCAGGCCGTCTTTCGGGCCGAACATCGGACAGTGCGGACGAACGCCTCCGCCGAAGTCGACGCTGCCCGTGACCTCGTGTTTCGCCAGATCGACCACCACCATGTGCGTGCCGTCGGTGCCGGGCTTGCCGACGCCGGAGTTCCCATAAATCGGCACGTAGGCGGTCTTGCCGTCGGGCGATGCGATCAACTCGTGACCGGTGACGCCCTGTTCATCGATGTTGGCGATCTGGCGGCCCGACGCCGGGTCGATGATGGTCAGCGTGTGGTCACCTTTATTGGTGACAAGAAGGGAACCGGCGGTTGCAGACATAGAAAATAGGCACACAGTGGCGGCGAGCGAAGCCGCGGAGGGGATTGTAAGCTTCAAGATTGACATCGTTTTCCTTGCGCCAGATCACGCTATCACAGGGCACGCGCATGTGGCAAGACGCGTTTCGGCTCGGGGTGATTACCTCCGGGATTCGCATCTTCACAACGCAGGTGATAACTTCGTAACAACGTGGTTGTCCATTCCTTACGCCAGTGAAGTGAGCAATGCCTTCCTCCTCTGAAAAAAGCGCGCGGCGCCGGTGGAAGCAACTGCCGCGCAGGGCGTGGGAGATCCTGCGCCGGGAAGGTCTCCGGAGTCTGTGGTTCCACGTGCTTGGTGAAACCGTCTATCGCCGGGCGGTTCTGTTCGAGCGCGTGCTGAGTGACCCGATCCCATCCGCGCCGGAGGCAATCCCGGTCGAGGTTTCCC
>JAKAJI010000225.1 GCA_021813825.1 Acidobacteriota bacterium
CGTGCTCGCACCCTCTACCTGCCGCGTCCCCTGATAATCGGTAAACCAGAACAGCTTGTTCTTCCAAAACGGACCGCCCGCCGTGAAGCCGTACTGGTTGCGCCGCAACTCGGCCTTCGTCGGATCGAAAAAGTTCCGCGCGTCGAAACTGTCGTTGCGCAAAAACTCGAACAGGTCCCCGTGAAAACCGTTCGTCCCCGACTTCGTGATCGCGTTCATCACGCTCCCGCTGAACTTCCCGTACTCGGCGTCAAAGCTGTTCGTAATCAGCCGGAACTCCTGAATCGAATCCAGGTTCGGAATCAACCCCGCTCCCAGGTTCCGCCCTTCGCTCACATCGCCGCCGTTCACCAGAAACGCGTTCGCCGTCTCGCGTCCGCCGTTCACCGAAATGTTGCCCGCCGACAGAATCCCCGACACCGGCCGGTCCTGCTGGATCGAACCCGACGTCGCCGGCGCCACGCCCGCCTGCAGCCCCAGCAGGTCGATGAAACTGCGCCCGTTCAGCGGCAGCGACAGAATCTTCTTCGACTCGATCACCTGCCCCAACTGCGTGCTGTCCGTCTCCACCTGCACCGGATTGGCCTCGACACTCACGCTCTGCTGGATGTTGCCCACCTGCAGCGTTACTTCGATCCGCAACTGGTCGTTCACCTTCAGGTCGATCCCCTTCGTCACAAACTGCTCGAACCCCGCCGCCGACGCCGTGATCGTGTAGTTGCCCGGCGGCAGCGCCAGAATGCGGTACTCCCCCTGCGGCCCCGTCGTCGCCGTCTTGCTGAAGTTCGTGTCCCGGTTCGTCGCCGTCACCGTCGCGCCCACCACCACAGCCCCGGTGCTGTCTTTCACCGATCCCAGAATCGAGCCGGTCACATCCGCCATCACCGGCGCAACCCCCATCGCAACCGCCAAAACAGTCAGAAGTATTCTTCGTGCCAACATGGTTTCCCTCTCCGTCCTTACCCCTGTTGTGTGGGTCGATTCAAACCCCGCGGCCGACTCGCCCCTCAGTTCCACCTTGCATGGGGTCCCTAAGATCTGCCGCGGCCCGGCAGCGCCACACTGCGCCACCACTCCACCTTCACCACGAGGAAGTCTTATCCCAACAAAAACGGTTTTGGGAATACTGACACGGAAGAAAACGGAAGTCAAGAAAATATTACAAAACTACTATGCAGGATCGGAATGCAGCCATGCGAGCAACTTTCGATCATATCCATGATCGAAACGTCAACACTCGGTCAAAATATCCGTTAGGGCCGCCTCGCCACCGCGCAACCCTCCCTCCGGATTGTCGTTTGCTTTCGCTTTCCCCCGCGCCCCCGCAGCCGTTTTTCCGGCCGCCTACAACCCGAACACCACCACGTTCGAACCCGCCGCCATCCCGATATACTGCCGCCCGTCAATTTCGTAAGTCATCGGCGAAGCGTGCAAATGCTGGCTCAAATTGAAATGCCACAGCGGCTTCCCCGTCGCCGCGTCCACCGCCGTCATCGCGCCGTCGTCATCGCCGAAAATCACCAGCCCCGTCGCCGTCGTCAGCAGCCCCGCCCACGACCCGCCCGGCCCCTTCTGCTCGTACTCCCACACAATCCGCCCCGTCTGCGGATCGATCGCCCGCAGGTACTTCCGCGGCCGCACCGTCCGATCCTCCCGCGCCGAACCCCCATAAAACGACTCCCCCTGCTTCCACCACTCGTTGTTCTTGCTGAAGATGTTGCACTTCTCCAGCGCCATCAGGTAGAACAACCCCGTGCCCGGATTGAACGACGTCGACATCCAGTTCGACGCCCCGTCCATCGACGGGCAAATCCGCGTCCCCTCCGCCGTCGGCTGCCATCCCTCGGCCAGGATCGGCCGCCCGTCCGCCCCGATTCCCTTCGCCCACGTCAGGTTCTTCACGAACGGCGACGCCGCCAGAAACTTTCCATTCGTCCGGTCCAGCACGTAGAAAAACCCGTTCCGGTTCCCCTGCAGCAGCAGTTTCCTCTTCTCCCCGTGATACTCCGCATCCACCACCATCGGAGTCTCCGTCGAATCCCAGTCGTGCAAATCATGCGGCGTGAACTGGTAATACCACTTCAGCGTCCCCGTCTCGGGATCGAGCGCCAGCACCGAGTCCGAGTACAAGTTGTCGCCCTTCCGCTCCGCCCCGTTGAAGTCCGGGCACGGATTCCCCGTCGGCCAGAACAGCAGGTTCGTCTCCGCATCGTAGGTCCCCGTCAGCCACGTCGACGCGCAGCCGTGCTCCAGTGCCCGCCCTTCCCACGTTTTCGCCAGCGGCTCTCCCGGCGCCGGAATCGTCCAGAACCGCCACGCCCGCTCGCCCGTCTCCACCTTGTACGCCGCCAGGAATCCCCGAATCCCCTCGTCCCCGCCCGACACGCCCGATATCACCAGGTTCCCCACCACCAGCGGCGCCGACGTCGACCCGTAATGGTGCTGCGAATCCGCCATCTCCACGTCCCACAGCAGCGCCCCGGTCACACGGTGCAGCGCCAGCAGGTGCGCATTGTCCGTCACCAGAAACACCCGGTCGCCCAACACCGCCACGCCCCGGTTGATCCCCGATGACGCATCGCCCACCAGCCCCTTGCTCCGCGGCCGCGAAAACGCCCAGATCCGCCGCCCGCTCCGCGCATCCAGCGCGTAAACGGAATTTACCGCCGTCACATACATCACCCCGCCCACCACCACCGGCGTCATCTCCAGGCTCCGCCCCGCCGGAATCGGGAACGTCCACTTCGGCGCCAGCCGCGACACGTTCTCCTTCGTAATCCCCGTAAGCGTCGTGTACCGGTTCCCGCCCGTCACCCCGTGATACGTCGGCCACTCGCCGCGCTTCGGCTCGGCCACTCTCTCCCAACTCACCGCGCCAGGCAAAGGCGCGCTCTCGCCCGGAACAATCCCGGCCGCCGTCGCCGGAAGATGCGCCACAAACGCGACCAGATTCTCCACGTCCTCCGCCGCCGCGTGCAGCGCCGGCATCAGCGGCCCCGCATCCGGCCGCACCGACACATACTCGTCCGCCGTCAGTAAGTGCAGTCTCCCGTCGAACCCTTGAAGCTGTAAGTCGAAATTACTCTCGTTCTTGATCAGCCCGCGCAACTTACTCCCGTCTTTCATCTCCACCGTCGCCGCCTGATACCCCTCCTGGTCCAGTTCTCCCGGATTCTTCAGCGCCGTCTCGATCTCGGCCAGCGTCAGCCGCGTCCCCGCATACGTCAGGTCCGGCCCAACGAGCCCTCCGCGGCCCCGGATCATGTGGCACTTCGCACACCCGCCCTGGCCATAGAAGAACCGTTCGCCCGCTTTCGCATCGCCCCCAATCTTCGTCTCGGCCGCCGGCTCCACGCGCGACCGCACAAACGCAACCAGCAGCGCCATCTCCTCATCGCCCACCATCCGGAACCCCGGCATCCCCGCCTCCGGAATCCCATCGCGGATGATCGCCCTCACCGACTCGTCCGTCTGCAGCCTGTCCCGGTCGATGTCCCCGATCCCCGGCGCACGCTCCCCGCCGCGCCCGTCCGCCCCATGGCATCCCGCGCACCGCACTTCGAACCGCTTCCGCCCCGCGCCCACCGGATCTGCTGTCTGCGCCCACCCCGCGGTCAACCCCGCGCAAACCACAACCGCCAGCCACCGCATCGTCACGCCCCTCACGGCAAAAACACCATCGTCCCGAAATGTTCCGGCACATGATTCGGATCCCGGTCCTGCACGCAGGTCGGCTGCCAGCACAGGAAATGCCGCTGCGGGTCCCCGCCCACCCCCTCGATCCGGTACAGGTTCACCCGCCAACGCGTCCCCGCCTTCACCGCCTCCGTCGTCACCGCGCTCAGCGGAATCTTCGCCGCCGCGTACCACACCTTGTGCTCTTTATCGATCCGTGCCGCCGTCTTCCACCCGGACCGCCAACTGTGGTCGTAACTCTCGTGATCCAGGTCAATCGCCAAATCGATCCAGTCCCCCGTCGGCGCAATCTCGAACTCCCGGTAATGCCGTATGTTCGTCCAGTCTGACCCCAGAAACATCTCCACCACGTCCCGGTCCCACAACTTTACCCGCGGCCCCCCGCCCATCGGAGGCAGCCACAGGTTCAGCACCGTGTACGGGCACTGAAACAGCAGGTATAAATCGTCGTCCGTCCAGAACGCCCGCACCTCGCTCCGGATGCCCGGATAATCGAGTTCCCGCGAGCAGTCCTTCACAATCTCCGCCCGCGCCGCAGCCTTCCACATCGCCGCCCCCGCATCCACCGTCAACTCCGGCGACCCCGCCTCGTGCGGCACCGAAATCGTCGCCAGCGGCGGCGACGCCACACACGCATTCTGCGCAGAGGCCAACCCGCATGCAAGTCCGGACACAAGCAAAACCGCCATCTTCAGCATCATAGGCATAGTTGCCGGCCGCTCCCTTCCCGCCCGCGGCCGCAAAGTATGCGCGCTAGTATGGCACAACTTGTTTCAATTGTCGATTCGCTTGTCTTTCCTGTCGGATCCCTGCGTTTCGCCCTACTTCACCGCCACAATCGAGATCTGCTCAAGCTCCGGCCAATGCCCCTTCGCATCCGCCGCCCGCACCCCCGGCGCAATCTGCTGCACCGTCGTCCGCGCCGGCGGCACCGCCCCAAAATACTCCGCATACACACCGTTCATCCGCGCAAAATCCCGGGCATCATCCAGATACACGTTGCTCGCCACCACGTTCGAAAAATCCATCCCCGCTTCTTCCAACCCGTCCAGCAGGTTCCGCATCGTCTGCCGCATCTGCGTCTCCACCGTCGACGCGTAAATCCCGCCGTTCACGCCCGGAATGAAGCCCGATTTCGCCGAACAATAGAACGTATCGTCCGCAAACACACACGGGCTCGCCGTCGGACTCGGCGCCATGTTCTTCGGACGCACCGCCCGCCGCTTCCCCAGATCCATCACCGCCACGCCCGTGAACTCGATGTTCGCCCCGCCCGGCAACCCCGCCACTTCAATCGTTGCCCGTGCCGGCGTGTTCCCGAATTCAAAATGGCTCGCGTAGATGTGGTTCATCACCCCCATGGGAATCTTCGAAGTCAGATACGGGTTCACGAACACCAGGTTCTCGAACCCCGCGCCGGCCGCCTTCAGTGTCGCCTCCAGCCGCTTCATCGCCAGCGTCACCTGCTCGCCCGGATCCGCCGGAATCTCGCCCGTGCGCAGGTCACGCCCCAGATGCCCGGAAACAAACAGCCGGTCCCCCACACGCACCGCCGCGGAAATCGGCACGCTTGGCGTGTCGTACCCATCCACCGCCACCGTCTTCTTCAACGCCAGGTCCTTCACCGCCACCGCGCTCATCTCCACGTTCGTCGCATGCAGAGCCGCCACGCCAATCGTCGAACGCGCCGGTGGCGCCGCCGGGAAAACCTCCCTCCACACGCGGTTCAGCGCCGCCTCGCTCGAATAATCCGTCAGATACACCTGCACGTAAACCACGTGCCGCATCGTCAGCCCCGCGGCCTTCACCACCGTCTCCACGTTCCGCAAACACTGCCGGATCTGCTGCTCCTCGCCGCTCGGCAACGTCCCGTCCGCCAACTGGCTGCCTTGTCCCGCCACGTAGAGATACTCGCCCACCAGAACCCCCGGGCTGTACGGTCCCGCCGGCTTCGTCCCCGGCGGAAAAATCTGCTTCACCTCCGCCCCCTGCGCCGCGCACGCCGCCAGCGCGCACACCACCGCCATCGCCATCGCTCTCATCGGTTCCGTCTCCCCCTTCCTACGCCTTCGCCCGCTTTCGCGCCCCGTCCAGAATCGCCCGCAGCCGCCGCCCCACAATGATCTCTTCCCCCGGCTGCATCGTCATCGAAATGATCTGCAGCTTGTTCTCCCTCGGCGTCTTGTTGTCGTGATGCTCTTCTACCGCCGAAACCATGCTCGGGTTCGTGTCCGTCAGCACTTCAATCCGCGGCTCGCCCGCCCGCAATTCGCGGTCGCAGTCCTGCACGCTGAAGTTCCACTTCTCCACGTCCCAGTTCACCGTCAGCGTCGGATACCGGTTCCCGTCCGTAGGAATCTGAATGTCCGTCGTCACGCCCGGCACCAGTTCCACCAGCCGCGCAATCCGTTGCACCCGCCGGTTCCACTCCTGGTTCAGCGTGGCCAGGTCCATCTTCTCCCACGCCTCCACCGCCGCCAGCGCCCCCATCACTTCTTCCTTGCCCACCTTCATCGCCCGGCACACCGCGCCTTCCCACGGGCTCGTGTTCTTCAGCGCCGCCTCGATCAAATCTTTCCGCCCCAGCAGCAAGCCCGAACACTGCGGCCCGCCTAACCCCTTCCCGCCGCTGAAACAAAACAGGTCGATCCCCATCTGCGCATACAACCGCAAATTCGATATCGGAGGAATCCCCGCCGCATCGTCCAGCAGCATCGGCACGCCCGCCGCCTTCGTAATCTCGAGCGCCTCCTTCAGCGTGTCCCCCAGCGACGTTGTGTAAACCATCGCCGTGTTCGCTCCGATCGCCGCCTTCAACTCCTCCGCCGACCGCGCCACCACCAGCTTCGCCCCAGCCAGCCGGATCGCGCTGTCAAACGCGCTCCGCCCGCCGTGCATCACCACTTCGTTCTTCATCCCCGTCGTGTCCGGAAGCTGCCAGATCTTTTTGGGATCCGTTCCCGCTAAACACGCCGCCGTCGCCGACGCCATCGCTCCCGCCGCCCCCGAAGTCACCATCCCGGACTCCGCGCCCGACAACTCCGCCAACCGCTTTCCCGCCGCGTGCTGCAGCTCGAAAATATCGACAAAATGCTTCGACGCCTCGAGCTTCGCCGTCCGCACCTGCGGCAGCTCCAGCGACCCGCTCAAGTACGTCCACGTCCCGCGCGCGTTGATGAACGTCCGCACGCCGATCGTCGAGTAAATGTTCCCCGGCGCCTTCCCGCTCACGGCCTCCTTCGCCGCCGCCAGCACCGAATCGGCCGCAATCGTCCCCATCACCGGCAAAGCCGCCGCCCACTTCAACGCCATGCGCCGGCTCAAATACGTCCCTTCCATCTATTCCTCCCCTTGTCCTTTCGGAAACGGATACCGCGATCGCACCGCCAGCACTTCATCGTGCTCGCCGCTCCGCGATCCGCTATAAAATCCTACCGTCGCATTCAGACGGATGAAGTAAGTATCGCCCACCCGCGCCGGATGCCGGCCCTCGTTGCCGTCCAACCCGCCGCCCGCCACCATATCGCCGTGCCCGCGAAGAATGTAGTAAATCTCTTCCGCCATCTCGTGGTGGTGCGGTATGTTCGTCCCGCCCGGCTCGAAGTCCATGATGAACAGGCTCACCATCTGGCTCGCCGCCGCCAGCTTGTCTCGTTTGCTCTCCGTCGTCCCCATCAGCAGCTTGAAATGCACCGTCTCCCCGTGCCCCTCCACCTTCACATACGGCACTTCCTCTGAATTCGCCATCATCAGCTTCGGCGTCGGCTTCACCTTCACACCCTTCGGAATCCGAAACCCCATCACCAGCACCTGCACCGGCCCATCGGACTCGTTCGCCATCCCATGCTCCACCCCCACCGGCAGATACATATAGTCGTCCTTCTTCACCGGAACCCTCTGCCCGCCGTAAATCAGCACGCCGTTCCCGCTCAGCACATAGTAAATCTGCTCTTCCGCCGGATAACTTACCAGCCTCGTCTCCGCTTTCGCATCCACCGTCAACATCCCGTACCGCGCAATGCTCTTCAGTTGCCCGGCCTGCGCATCATCGGCCCCGAACGCCGGCTGGTAGGTCACGCCACGC
>JAKAJI010000226.1 GCA_021813825.1 Acidobacteriota bacterium
CCGGGACTTCGCGGCCGGAGGCGCTGACGAGCCGTTTGATGTCCGCCGGGTTGCCGGTAAGAATCATGGCCCTTCGGCGCAAGGCTGTCGCCACGACAACTGCGTCGACGACGTCCGCAGTTCGGGCCAGGCCAAGCAGCCGTCCGGCATCGTGCGCCTCGTTCTGTCCGAGAGGGACGACCGCGCACCCAGCCAAGAAGCGCCGGAGTTGCGCTTGTTGCGGGGACCGGCTGACCTCGGCGACCACCGGCGCAGGAACCAAGGGGATAACGCCGGATTCCAGACGGGCCTTGTGTTCGGCCCAGGCGCGCCGCTCGTTTCTATCGGCGGCTATGAGAACGGCGGCGTCGTATACGACGGCGCTCATGCAGGGCGCCGCATCGCTCGCGACATCCGGAGCTGCCTCCGCACGCTGCGGCGAGCTTCCTCCATCTCTTCCGCGGTCAGCCGCCCGTGTTGCTTCTCCCACAGGGCAACCGCCGCCAAACCCTTTCGCCGAAGCAAGGCTTCGCGCGCGGCCGTGGTGATCCAGGCAGAGACGCTCACCCCCTCGCGGGCGGACGCCGCGAGGATGTCTTCGTGAATTTCAGGGTCGATTGTGATGGCAAGCTTCGGTGACGGGTTTCCGCGTGGCATAGAAAGTATCCTACTGCGGTAGGATAGCGCAGGAAGCAAGAAGCGGGGAGCCAGAATGAGGGGAAGAAAACGGACGCGCCGCGTGTTGCGGATTTAACGCGCGGCGCGTTGGGGGATTACTTCATGCCACCGACGGCTCCGGTCGAGGTCGGAGTGGGGTTCTTGGCGAGGGCGGGGAGCGGCTTATTGGAGTCGCGGAATTGGATGCCGTCGGTTTCGCCGGCGAAGTACCAGGTTTTGAGGGCGGCTTCCTCGCCGGGAACGGAGGGATAGAAGACCCATCCGGGCCTGCCGTGCGGGTAGAGGCGGTAGGCGGTGTTACCGATGACGGTGGCCACGAGGTGGTAGTTGGCGGCGTCGCGGATGTAGACGACGTTCATGTTGGTTTGAGTCAGGGCAAGTTGGAAGTCGTATTTGCCGGGCTGAAGCACGACGTTGCCGACCTTCATGGGGTTGTTGATTTTGACGAGGGTTTCCTTGTTGAGGCCGTCGGCTTTCAACGGATCGGCGAGGAGGATGGCGAGGAGGCCGAGGGATAAGACGGTAAGGACACGAATCGATTTCATGGTGATTACTCCTTGTGAATGGCCTGACCGGGTGTGCCCTCCTGGCGTCCGGTCAGGGCTTTTCGGAAAACGCCCGACGAGCCGTTTCCGATCTGAAGTGCTTCCACTTATAGAGACGAGGGGCGGGGGTGGAAGGGTTACGAAGTTGCGCCAATAAGTTCTTGTAAGGCGATTCTTATGATGGTTTTAGCAGCAATGATCGAGGGCAGCGGAGATTCGGAAATGAGAGCGGCCGCCTTGTCGATATACAGGACATCTGTACAGGTAGACTGTATATTTGATATGCTCGTCTTGTGAACGGTCCCGCTGTGCCACGACATTCCGGACTCGCGGCGGAACTGGCATCGGAGATTCGTGTTCTCGCCGGCCGGCTCAAGCGGCGGTTGCGCGAGCACGGGGGAAAGCATGATCTCACGCCGTCGCAGGTGTCTGTAGTTCTGCGGTTGGAGAAGGATGGTCCGGCGGCGGTCTCGGCATTGGCGCGGGCCGAACTCATGCGCCCGCAATCGATGAGCGCGGTGGTTGCGCAGTTGCTGGAGGCCGGGCTGGTCCGAGGCGCGCCCGATCCGGACGACGGACGTCAGACGCTGATGTCTCTCTCGCCCAAGTGCCTGAAGTGGCTCCGGGCCGGCAGGGCCGCAAGACAGGACTGGTTGACGGCGACGATCTCGCGGAAGCTTTCCGCTCGCGAGCAGGAGAAGCTTCGCACGGCGCTCAAACTGCTGGCGCGGCTGGTCGAGGAATGACCGCTTTTGCGCGTTCCAACCGGGGAAAACATCCATGAGCTGGATTGATCTTGTGTCGTATTTTCTCGGAGGGATTTTTGCGGCCAATGCGGTTCCGCATTATGCCGCCGGGGTGATGGGGCGTCCTTTTCAAACTCCGTTTGCAAAACCGCCGGGCAAGGGGCTCTCTTCTTCGCGGGTCAACGTTGTCTGGGGCTTTTGCAACGCGGTGGTTGCGTATTTGCTGGTCGTGCGCGTGGGAGCTTTTGATCCGCGGACGGTGAGCCATGTGATTGCGTTTGGGCTGGGGGCGCTGCTGATCAGCTTGTTTTCGGCGCACCACTTCGGGCAGTTTCATGGAGGCGGCAAGCCACGCCCCTGATGCGTCCGATGCTCTCCAGTCAAAATCGCGCACAACGCAGCGGGGCGCGGGCCTTGATCGGCCGAATTGAGCGCGCCCCGCGCTGTGCGCTCGGTACGTTTCGTTCCCTGAGGAGCTTTAACTTCCGCTTGTGGACGGCCGGGGCGCTGGTTTCCAATGCCGGCACGTGGATGCAGCGTGTCGCTCAGGACTGGCTGGTGCTGACGGAATTGACACATCATGATGCGTCGGCGCTGGGTGTTGCGGTGGGGCTGCAGTTTGCCCCGCAGCTTCTTCTGCTGCCCTGGACGGGACTGGCCGCGGACCGTCTGAATCAGCGCAAGCTCCTGATGTTCACGCAGGCGACGATGGGCGTGCTCGCGCTCGCGCTGGGAGTTCTCACGCTCGAAGGGGTGATCCGGCTCTGGCAGGTGTATCTATTCGCCTTTCTGTCCGGCTCGGCTGCCGCTCTGGACGCTCCCGTGCGGCAGACGTTCGTGGCGGAGATGGTTGGGGACAGCGACCTGGCGAACGCTGTGGCGCTGAACTCCACTTCGTTCTTCGCCGCACAGATGACCGGTCCCGCGGTTGCGGGTTTGCTCATTGCGCGGGTTGGCATCGGCTGGGCGTTTATTCTGAACGGGCTTTCGTTCGGAGCAGTTCTGGTTTCGATCTCGCTGTTCCGCCTTGCGGAGCTTCGCCCGAGCGCACGGGCGGACGGCACTACCTCCGGGTTTATGGAAGGGCTTCGGTACGTTTGGAGACGCCAGGACCTCCGGGCGATTCTGGTCATGCTTTTCCTGGTCGGCACGTTTGGTCTGAACTTCCCTATCTTCATCGCGACCATGGCGGTGAACGTTTTTCATGCTGACGCGAGCGGCTTTGGGCTGCTCTCTTCGCTCATGGCGGTAGGCACTCTGGGTGGCGCTTTGTTTGCGGCCTCGCAGAACACACCGGGGATGGGGGTTCTGACACTGGGCGCGGCGGTCTTCGGACTCGGCTGTATGGTGGCGGCGTTTGCTCCGGGCTATTGGTCGTTCGCGGCGGCCCTGGTGGTGATTGGCGCGGCTGCGCTGTTGTTTACCAATGGGACGAACAGCATCATGCAGCTTTCGACGGAACCGGCGATGCGGGGGCGGGTGATGGCTCTGCGCGTTGGCGTCGCGCTTGGGGGAGCTCCGATCGGGGCTCCGACGGTAGGCTGGGTGGCGAACCATTTCGGACCGCGCCTGGCGCTTGGTATCGGCGCAGCAGCGGGCATCGCCGCTGCACTGGTTGCCGTCTCTGTACTGAGGCGCCGCGCCGAACAGTCGGCCGCGTAGCAAAGCGGGGCATTGGCGGGGGAAGGCAGAAGCAAGAAGCAAGGAGCCGGAAGTCGAGGGGCCGGAAGCGGGGGAAAGAAAAGCGGCGCGCCGCGGATTGCGGCTGGACCCTGGGGAGTTGGGCTGCAGCCGGAACGCGCGGCGCGTGGGACGTGGGAGGGGATTACTTCATGCCGCCGACGGTGCCGGTCGGGTTCGAGGTGGGATTCTTGGCGACGACAGCCGATGGCGTGTGGTAGTCGCGGAATCGGATACCGAAGCTTTCGCCGTCGAAATACCAGGTTTTGAGCGCGGCTACCTGACCGGGGCGAGAGGGATACAAGACCAAGTCGGTGTTGACGTGCCGGTAGGCGCGGTAGGCGGGGCTGCCGGAGACAGTGGCGACGAGGTGGTAGTTGCCGGCTTCGCGGATGCAGACGACGTTTTCGGCGGTTTGGGTCCGGACCAGTTGGAAATCATATTTGCCGGGCTGAAGCACGACATCGCCGACCTGCATGGGTTGGTTGATGCTGACGATCGTTTCCCTGTTGAAGTCGTCGGCTTTCAAGGGATTGGCCAAGAGGCCGGTGAGGAGGCCGAGTGAAACGACGGTAAAGACACGTATCGATTTCATAGAAATTACTCCTTAAAACTCGCCTGAACGGGTGCGCCGGAAGTGGCGGCCGGTGAGGCTTTTTGGAAACGCTCGACGCGTTACTTGCGATCTGAAATGCCGTCAGTTTTACAGACGGCGGGAGGAAAGGGAGGGTTACGAAGTTTCGCCGACGACGTCCTGTAACGCCATTATTATGATTGTCTTAGCGCAGATGTTGGAAGGAGCGGGAGCGGGAGCGGGGGGAGAAAACAGACGCGCCGCGTGTTGCGGCTGGACCCTGGGGGGATAGGGTTGCAGCCGGAGCACGCGGCGCGTGTGGCGTGAGGAGGGAGCAGACCGATTACTTCATGCCGCCGACGGCGCCGGTCGAGCTCGAAGTGTGGTTTTTGGCGAGCGTGGACGCGGGCAATTTTTGGTCGGGGAATTGGATACCGGCATTTTCACCGGCGAAATACCAGGTCTTGAGCGCGGCTACCTGACCGGGCTGGGAGGGGTAGAAGACCCAGGTGGAGTTGCCGTGCGGGTAGAGTCGGTAGGCTGAGTCGCCGAAGACAGTGGCGACGAGGTGGTAGTTGCTGGCGTCGCGGATGTAGACGACGTTCTGGGAGGTTTGGGTCTGGGCCAGTTGGAAATCATATCTGCCGGGCTGGAGGACGACGTTGCCGACCTGCATGGGGTTGTCGATCTTGACGATGGTTTCCTTGTTGAAGTCGTCGGCTTTCAAGGGATTAACGAAGAAACCGGCGAGGAGGCCGAGAGAAACGACGGTAAGGACACGAATCGATTTCATAGAAATTACTCCTTTAAATCTGCCTGATCGGGTGTGCCGGAGGTGGCAGCCGGTCAGGTCTTATTGGGTCCGCTGGATCGTTGCTTCCGATCTCAGCGCTTTCACTTGGTAGGACGGCGGCGGGGAAAGAAGCGTTACGGGCTTTTGCGCGTAAAATTACGTAATCCAATGATTCTCATGGTCTTATCGCGGATGCTCGAAAGGACGGGGAGGATTCAGAAAGTGGCGCGGCGGGCGATCCGGTCCATGACGGCGGAGGCGGGAGCGGGGATGGCGGCAAGCGCGGCGGGTGAAATGGGGGATAAGAATTCGACAATTAGCTGGGTTGAATTATCCAAAATGCGTGCGGGGAGGATGGGGAGTCCACGATGGGCGAGGAGGTGGAAGAGGCGGTCCATGCCGGGGAGCGGCGGGCCGATCGAACCCGCGGCGGCGTGGGCGCCTTCGGGGTAGAGTCCGAGGATGCAGTGGGGGGCTTCGCGGAGCGCTGCGAGGAGAGAGCGGGCGGTACGCGTGGGGCTGGAAGCCGCGAAGGGGACGCTGAAGTAACCGAGGGCGCGGGCGACGTGGGGGAGGAAGAGATCACCGGGCGACGGGATTTTGAGTGGGCCGAGGCGGAGCGGCGGGAAGTTGGCGGTGACGAGCCAGCGGAGGGGCGTATCGCGGGGCGTGCGTTGGGCGACGGCGTGGGCGATGGCGGCGGTGGGGTGGGCGATCCAGAGTCCGCGGCGCTGGTAGTGATTGGCGGCGATGACGAAGGGCGGGGCGGCGGGGATGTTTTCGAGGCCGTGGAAGAGCGGGGGCGCGGGCATGCGTTCGACGATTGCGGCGAGGAGGGCGGCGGTGCGGGCCTGGGTACGGCGGGCGATGTGCGGGGTGAGGGAGAGGACGAGGTCCCAGGGGATGGGGTAGCGAAGCTCAGACACGGCGGCCCTTCCAGGTGACTTTGCGGCCGGTGAGGGTGGCGGCGAGGGAAGCGAGGGCGATGAGTTGGAAGCCGTAGACAGCGGCGGGGACGAGCCAGACGCGCTTGCCGTAGATGGGCAGGAGGACGGCGGGGAGCGAGAGGAAGAGGAGGGCGGCGGGGATCCATTGGGATTCGAGGGCGGCCCAGAGGAGAACGGGGAGCCAGGAGGTGGCGAGGATGGAGGCGAGGATGACTTGGGCCGCGGTGATGGGGTTGACGGTGAGAAAGCGGAAGGCGTTTTTCGCGAAGCCGCGAAAGATGGCGGCGAAGCTCGAATACATGCGGACGTGGGCGAGAGATTCGGCGCGGAGGACGCGGTAACGGAGACCGTTTTGTTTGAGGAGGCGGGCGAGGGCGATGTCTTCGATGACGGTGTTGATGACGGCGCGGTGGCCTCCGATGGCCTGATAGATGGCGCGGCGGAAGAGGAAGCACTGGCCGTTGCCGAGGGATTCGGGAGAGCGCGGGGAGTTGACGGCGCGGGCGTCGACGCCGGTGAAGTAGAGGGCGAAGGCGTAGGGCAGGAGGGTTTGTTCGGCGAGGGTGAGGCAGTGCTGGTGGGGGAAGAGGCTGGCGGCGTCGAGGTTCTCGCGCGCCGCGTAGGCGAGCAGCGAGGGGAGGAAGCGGGGATCGAACCAGGTGTCGGCGTCGGCGAAGAGGAGCCAGTCGGAGGAAGAGGCGTCGGCGCCGGCCTGGCAGGCGTTGGGTTTGCCGAGTGCGCCGGAGGGGAGTGGAGGCGCGGGGATGACGCGGGCGCCGGCGCGGGCGGCGATTTCGGCGGTCGAATCGGTGGAGGCGTCGTCGACGACGAGGACGGGGGTGTTGGGGAAACTGAGGACGGCGCGGGCGATGGATTGGGCTTCATCGCGGGCGGGGATGATGACGGTGACGGAGGGAGGATTGGGATTGTCGAGGATGGGGAGCGAAGGGAGGGCGAGGTAGTTGGCGCGGGACTTCCAGAAGAAGATGAGGATGCCGAGGGCGACGGCGATGGCGAGGGATTCGGGCATTAGTCGATGGTGCGGATAGTGGGGCCGGTGACTCCGTTGGGGAAGAGCGGGCCTTCGGTGGATTCCTGCCAGTTCCCTGCCCCGTCGAGGGCTCGGGCTTCGACGGTGGTGGCGTTGTCGAGGGGGAGTTCGCCGTACCAGCGGGTCCAGGTATAAGGCGAGAGCGGGGTTTCGAGGGTGGCGTCATACCATGGGCCGGCGCCGGCGCGGAGGACGACGCTGCGGATGCCCCGGATGCCGGCGAAGGAAACGCCGCCGAGGGAGAGAGTGTTGCCGGAGCGGCGGATGCGATCGATGTGGGAAGCGGTGTGGATGAGGGGTTGGCGGGTGTAGCCGAGTTTGGGCCATGTGCCGTAGAAGGGTTGGCGGACGAAGCGGATTTCCGAGATCCACTTGACGTTCTTGAAGCCGTAGTAACGGGGGGCGAGCATGCGCAGGGGGAAGCCGTGGATCCGGGAGAGGGTTTTGCCGTCCATCCCGGTGATGAGGAGGAATTCATCGGAGAAGGCATAGTCGATGGCGACGCTGTCGCTGTGGCCGTCGGCGCCGATGACGGCGGCTTCGAGAATATCGGAGGGAAGTTGGTGGCGGCCGATTAAGAGGGAGAGCGGAAAGCCGCTCCAGAGCGCGGTGCCCATCAAGTCCGAGCGGAGCGTGTTGGAGATGCAGCGGAGGGTGGCGTAGCGCGTGGTGCGGGGGAGGGTGAGGAGTTCGGCGAAAGTGAATTCGCGCAGGAGTTGACCTTCGAGGGTGAGACGAAGGCGCCAGGTGGA
>JAKAJI010000227.1 GCA_021813825.1 Acidobacteriota bacterium
TCGGACCACTGGCGTTTACGCCTGGTGAGCGTGCGGAACCCTCCGGTCACTCTGGTTGAAAGCGACGAGCCGATTTCCTTCCCCTCGATCCGCCCAAGACGGGACAGCGTAGCTTATCGCCGTGGGGACTCTTCGCTGTGGCTGGTGAACTTCGACGGGAGTCAAAATCGCAGGCTGGCGCTCGCCGCCGGCGGACTTGGTCCTGTTTTCTGGTCCCCAGACGGAAGGTCGGTCTTGTATCTCAGTATTCCGGCAGATCCCGCCCATGCCGTCGCAATCCGTGAGTTTTTCCCGGACACCAATCAGGACCACTGGGTCACCGATACGAGCAAATACGCCACGTTCGCGCCGAACGGCGATGCGAGCGTCTTCGCCGGGGCCAGCGCGAGCAAGGCGTCTCCCTATCTAAGCCTCCTGGTTCGCCGCGCTCACCGGGAGCTTACCATCGCCGAGCACCGTGCTTCGGACCCGCGTCTAGTGACGACGATGTTCAGTCCCAACAGCCAGCGCCTTTTCTTCCAAACCGACCGTGAGGGAAAGATGTCCATCTACATGATGAACACAGAGCGTCTTGTGGCTGAAACGGAAGACTGAGTTACTCGCCGGTCCTTACGAAGCTTTCAAGCGAGATCGGCTGCAAGTATTCCCCACGTGGCATCCGCGCCCACCAGTTCCCCGTCGTGCGGCGCTCATCCGGCGTGGTGAAGCGATACTCAAACGCGAGCGCGCGCACGTACCTGGGCGGCGCCTTGGGGAAGGGGTTTTCCTCGAACAGCGCCAGCACCGGCTTTTGCCCGTCGAGGATCCGTTTCATCAGGCTCACGAACCATGGGTTTTCCCGCCAGTTCCCCAGTGCCGCGAACCACATCTGCCAATCGAGACGCGGCTGATACGGGGCCACCCATGCGGGCCTCCGCCCGAGCGGTCCCGGCTTGTATGGCAGCGTGTAAACCTTCCACGTGAGTCCGTCGTCGGATCCCTCGATCTGGATCTCGATTCTTACGGTCGTCATGACAGCGAACAGTCCATAGGTGTTCGCAATCTCGAACGGCCCCACCAGCCTCTCCACCGCGCCGAGCGGCATCGGCTCGGCGTGAAAGAAAGTCTCATACATCCCGCCCAGACCCAGCAGAACAATCGCCAGGGCCGCAAACCGCAGTCCGGCGGGGCGTCTGCGGAACGCGACGGAGTGCTCAAGCCGGAAAATTCCATCATCGAAACAGAACAAACACAGCGACAGCGCAAGCAGATTGAAAAATGCGTAGTTGCCCGACATTAAGATCAGAAGCTGCAGCGCGACAAGAAATCCTGCCCCGATCCATCGCAGCCTTCGCGGGGCGAAAATCAGGAACGGGACGGCGAGCTCGATGAAGAAGACGCTTCCCGTGGAGATCTTCTGCATCATCTCGGGTAACTTCGCCAGATACCATGCCACCGGCGTGGGCAGCGGCTGCGTCCAGTAATGGTAAGAGAGGGCGGTTAAGTTGCGCCAGTTGGGGTCGTGGCTGAGCAATTTCACGGATCCCGACAGAAACATCAGCCGGAACAGTAGCCAGCGGTACATCCACACGGCCAACGTGCTTCGGCCGAACACGAGCGCGAGGAATCCGGCCTCGAGCAGCAGTGCGTCCCACTGAAACGAAAGAAAGTCCTGCCCGACACTGCTGAGGGAAAGATACAACACGTAGAGCGCCGCCAGCGCGGCCCGATGCCGCATCCCGGCGAGTATCGCCACGGCGACCGATGCGCCGAGCCAGCAGGCGGCTTCGAGTGCGGTATCCGAGCAATTTAACCAGAATAGGCTCGGCAAGCGCCACCACGCGGCGTGGCCGAGGGCCTGCGATGCAGCTTCAAGCAGCCGCTGCGCCGGGCTGATCCCTTCCTGGCCGACGAGTCCGCGAATCTGCAAACCCAGCGAGGCAAAGGCGCAGAAGTAGCAAAAGCCCAACAGCCGCAGAAAGACATCGTGAATCCGTTCGTAGGAAAGCGGCACGACCCGCGGGCCAAACGCCACTCGTGTCAGCCATGCGAAGAGATTCCGGTGTGCGGCAATCAGACGGTAGGAGGACTCAGCGGCGGGAGCGAAACCCGGCAGCGATTCATAAAGCCAAAGTAGCCACCCTTTACCGGGCGCCAGCGCGAGTAAGGTGAATGCCGCTCGCGCTCCCTCCAGGCGCTCTCCCTCGGGAAGGATTAGCTGGACGCTCCGCGCATAGGCTTCTTCGGGGATCGAGGGAAACTCTGGTGCTCGTTCTGCCGCGGGCGCGTAGTTCGCCGCGCTTTGGGTCAATCGGCGCGCGTACTCGACCCAGATTTTACAGAAGCCACAGCGGCCATCGAAAAGCACGAGCGGCCGCTCCACGGGTGTGTCCATGCCACTCTCAGCATAGGCCACGGATCGGGTCTTTGACCGGCGACTTCTTAGTCCAAGGTCCCTACGGCCGGCATCTACGATAGGGAACGGCAGAAGAATTGCCCGATCAAATGTAGAGCCAAACAGTGACTGTAAATGTGGTCGCTTCTGCTCCTATAATAGAAGTCCGAGCTGTGCCCTCCAAGAGTGGGCCGCCGATTTTCGCTGGAGACTCGGTTACGCCGATGCGCGAATGCAGGTCGTGCTTGCTCCAAGCGGCAGCGCTTGTGGCACTGATGGTCCCTTGCGGCCTCGCGCAGACGCTGGTGCCTCCCAGCGGTCCGGACGGCCGCGTCCACCTGTTTAACTCCGATCTGGCGATCTTCGAGGCCGGGGAGCCCCGCACGGACCTTCCGTGTGACGTGACGCCTGACAAGCCCGTCCTTGGCTTCGACCTTCGTTTCCACGCCGGATACGAGGTGATGATTCCACTGACGGCATTTGCCGGGTCAGACGACTCACTCACCATCCTTTTCCGGGTCTCCAGTGACGGGCCGAACTCGCGCCCCATCTACCTCACACAACACTACAAGGTCCCCTTCGTGGAGCCGGACGCAAAGGGCGAAGCCACCCTCCAGGGGGCATTCGATCTCGGCCCCGGTAACTACCACGTCGACTGGTTGATGCGCGACCGCGCGGAGCACGTCTGCTCCTTCTCCTGGGATTCGGAAGCCGTGTTGGGTCCGAAGGAACAGCACCTTGCTCCAAGTCTCATACCCGGCGCTGTCGAGCCGGCCTCCTCCGAGGATTTCCACGAGGATCCGCCCATACGCCGGGAACCGGAGGCACAACTCCGCGTGCGCATCCTGCTGAATTTTGCTCCCCAGAACGCGCTCTCGGCCATTGTGCGTCCCGTGGACACCGGGGCCATGATCTCGATCCTCCGCGGTTTGAGCCACGATCCACGGATTGCCCGATTCTCTCTCGTCGCCTTTAACATGCAGGAGCAGAAGGTGATCTACCAGCAGGACGATTCAAGCCGGATCGATTTCCCGGCGCTCGGCCGCGCACTCCAGTCGATCCACCTGGGAACCGTCGCGGTGAATCAACTCGCGGCGAAGCACTCCGACACCGATTTCCTCGCCTCGCTCCTGCAACAGCAAGTCGCGCCGGGCCCCCAGACGCCGGACGCCATGATCATCGCCGGACCGAAAGTCATGCTTGACGCCGACGTTCCCGCCTCTACGCTCAAAGCCGCCGCGACGGCCGGGTTCCCGATTTTTTATTTGAACTATAATCGCGACCCGCAGTCGATCCCCTGGCGCGACACAATCAGCAAAGCTGTCAGGAGCTTACGTGGCAGCGAGTACACCATCACGGAGCCCCGCGACCTCTACACGGCCGTAAACGACATTGTCAGCCGTGTCGTAAAATCAAGGAACGAGCGGTCGGCTTCATCCATCTCTACTCGATAGAGGGTCTGCACGCAGTTATGAGGACAATGAGGGTCATCCCGATGATCTTGTTGCTGGTGGCCGGGTCAGTGGGTCTGGCTTCCGCCCAGGGTCCGGGGAGCACGTACTCCCATAGCTTGGCGCCTTACGTTCCTTCACCCGAACCCATCGTGGATCGCATGCTGGAAATCGCAAACCTCAAACCCGGTGAGGTATTGTACGATCTCGGCTGCGGCGATGGCCGGGTCCTGATTGCGGCGGTTCAGAAGTATCACGCGAAAGCCGTCGGAGTCGAACTCAACCCGAAGATTTACAAGCGTGCTCAGGATCGCATCAATCTCCTCGGCCTCCAGAACCACATCCAACTGATCCACGGAGACCTTCTCGACGTCGACTTGAGCGACGCCGACGTTGTCACCTTGTACCTCATGCGCTCCTCCAACGAGGGACTTCGCCCCCGGCTGGAAAAGTTCCTGAGGCCGGGTGCTCGCGTGGTCGCTCACGACTACCCCGTGCCGGGTTGGAAGCCGAACCGTGTCGAAGAAGCCGAAACCGACTCGCATGTCCACACGGTGTACCTCTATGTCATGCCGCCGGTGAAGATGCAAGCACGTTAGCGGCCATTGCCCCACCGCCCGCCAGGGTGTTGAAAATCTCTTTAAGTAACTTAGAATCATAGACTTGGCTTATATAATCCGGATCGGCTTGCTTCACAAGCCTGTGACTTGCGTGCGATACTGTGGTTAGGAATCTTGGCACAAGCCGTACAGCAGGTGTCGCGTGAGACGGCCACGGCGAACGTGGCGACGCCGGATGTTGTACGCACGGACCGAATGAAGAGCAAGAGCATGTCGCAGTTGGGCGAGGCGATCGCCCGGTACCACCGACTCCTGGAATCCGAGCCGTACCGCGATCTGGGCTGGGCGCACGCGCTGCAGGAGACGATGAAGCAGCAGAAGTTGTCGCTCGGTGGCCGTCCCGTGTCACCCGTCCTGCGCCCGCATTTTCTGACCCAGCGCCAATACACGTCTCTTTCGAGCACCTGCGAGACGCTGTCAGCGGCCATTGACCGGCTTGAGCGCGCCGCGCTTTCGAACCCTGGTCTGCTGTCCCGCATGCAGCTTCTGCCGGCGGAGAAGATGCTGGCCGCCGTAGACCCCGGCTACCCGTATCTTGCCGTGACGAGCCTCTTCGGCACTCACTTGGACAACGGCACCATGCGCTTCGCCGAGTACAGCTCAGAGACTCCCGTAGGGGTCGCCTTTGCTGGCCAGGTTTCCGACCTGTTCTATGATGCGCCGCCGGTTCGCGAGTTCCGGAAGAAGTACAAGCTTTCGAAACTCGGGGGAGCGAAGCCCCTGCTTTCAGCGCTCCTCAAGGCTTACAAGGAGTGGGGCGGCACAAAGAAACCGCAGATAGGAATTCTCGAGTTTCGGCAGCCGTTCCAGACATCTGAGTCGACCGAGAATTACTTGCTCGCCGAGTTCTTCCGCACTCAAGGTTATGAAGCGGTAGTCGCCAGCGCCGACCAACTTGACTACCGCAACGGCGTCCTGTCCCGCGAGGGATTCGCCATCGACCTGGTTTTCCGGCGCCTGCGCGTTCAGGAGTTCCTGGTGCGCTTTGACCTTGCCCATCCGCTGCTGCGCGCCTACCGCGAAGGCGCAGCCTGCTTCGTAAATAACTTCCGCTCGGAGATCGCTCAGAAACGGTCAATTTTCGATCTGCTGACCGATGAAACGATCACCGCTTCGTTTCCGGCGGCTGAGCGCCGCATCATCCGCGAGTTCATTCCCTGGACCCGCGTAGTTTCCGCTTCGAAAACGACCTATCAGGGCGAAAGCGTCGACCTGCCGGACTTCATTTTGAAGAATCAGGCGAAGCTGGTGCTGCGCCCGAACGACGACACGGCGGAGTTGGCGACGTTCCACGGCGCCACGGTCGATGCCTCCCACTGGGAGCGCGCGCTCCGCATTGCGATGCGCAGCCCGTACGTGGTGCAGGAATACGTCGAACCGGTCCGCGCTCTGTTCCCGATGCTGACGTACGGGCAGTTGGAAATGCGCGAATTGAACGTGGACGTCCACCCGCATTCTTATCTCGGGAAGGTACAGGGAGCTTCCGCGTGGTTGACCGCCGGGGGGCCGAACGGCTTCTCGACGCTTGCCGGTCTCGCTCCGGCGTTCCTGCTCGAATCGAAGTAATCGCGCTCAGTTCTTGGGCGCGGCGTCACGCTCGAATTAGTGGGTGATTTCTGGCGTCAGGCCGGACATACCCGCTGGAAGCCTAACGGCCAGTAGCAGTAATTCCGGCGTGGATCCATCGAGGATGGCTACTCCGCGAATCGGGCTGTCGCTTTTCTTCAGCCCGGAATATGTGCCTAGGCCGTCGGCTTGGGCCGGGGTTTCGTACTCGACAACGGAATCGCTCCTGTACGCCTGCTTATCGTGACGGCAGGGGCCAACCGGGTATGCTGCACGGGAAGCCACCTTTGCATTCACCTGACGAGCGCCATATGCGCTGGAAACACGCCCGCAATGACCCCGGCGACGTCAATTCTTCCAGAAGTATCACCGAGACTGCGGCCAAGCTTTACAACTGGTCCCACAAAGCCATTCGCGCCCGAGCCAGACAAGTCATTGCGGTCAAACGGTTTCAGGCTCACGGAAAACGAATCCCCGCCCGATCCCTACGTCCCGAAACAGTACCATCCCGTTGGTGCGAGCACCCTGAGGTCTTCCGAGGCCTGATAATACGCCAATCGCGAAGGAGACTCCTCGCTCACCGGCACGAACGCCACTCGGCCTTTGGGGGCATCGTACGGTCTCGCTTGACCATCGAACTTATACCCCAGGAACGGAACGTGAACCGATCCTCGTTCATTTTTCGCCGCCAGCGGCAAGCTGATCGAGCAGGCGAGGCTCCGCTAGGTTTCATCCGTCACCTCGTACGGTGCCTTGCAGCGCGAGGCGAGCAAACCCGTCGCTGCATCAAGATCCAAGTCGGCCACAAGCAAGCCTTCCCTTCCGTACGGCTGATAGCAAAGCAGTGTCCCATCCGGCCGGACAATCGCCGACGTGGTCGGAGTTCCTTCGCCGGCGCAGTTCACCGTCGCGACATAGCAAGTGTTCTCCGCCGCGCGGCGCAGCAGGGCCTTCTCATGAAACCTGTTCGCGGGGTCGGCGAAGCTCACTGGGCGATAGCCGCCTGGCTCGGCTTCATGGAAATGAGGATGGAACAAGATCTTCGCTCCGCGCTGGGCTGCGAATCGTACCGTCTCCGGATACCGCCATCCTTCGTGGCAGATCGCAATGCCGAACTTCACTCCACCAGTGGTGAAGACGCGACGCCCGGCGCCGGCCGTGTATACGTGCTCCTCGGAAGGATCGATCTGCACCTTGTCCTGAAACCTGGTGGCGGTTCCGTCTGAATTCACCACAAACGCCGAAGCTCGCAACGCTCGTTCGACGATTCGTTCGGTCCCCAGGATCACTGCGACCTCGGCCTTGCCCGCCGCCACGGCCACGCGGTGCCAGGCTTGTTCCAGGAACGCGGCATCCGGCCTCGCGACGCGGAACGCATTCATGCAGGAAGCTGATTATAACCTGCGGCGAATACCTTCAAGCCGTGTTCCATGGTTACCTTCCGAACTTACCCATTGCCCGGCGACCCCAGGCGTCGTGCACACAGGCTCTGGCTTGCGGCGGCGCGCCGGTCACTCGTGGCGTGATAATCACCTTCTTATCAAGCACTTGCCGCGTCCCGTTCAAGTTAACACGACGGGCATAACTTTGGTTATTTCAAGATGGATACCTAAGGATACCCGGGAGTTTGCGCAGTTGACCGCCCATCCGTTCCACCTTAATATCCAAGTAGGTAGAAACCCGCAGGGACGCGATCGGTAGAAAGAC
>JAKAJI010000228.1 GCA_021813825.1 Acidobacteriota bacterium
TGGCTGAGTACGACGCGTGGGATTTGCCGGGTTTGGAAGGCGCAGTTGCTTGACTTCGCCGCCGGGAAGATCAAGGCTCTCACGGCCGTGAATTACGGGCTCGACGACGGGTTGCGGAGCGCGCAGTGTTCGCCCGGATATCCGGCCGGCGCCGGCGGAACGATGACGTCGGACGGCAGATTGTGGTTTCCCACCACGCGGGGACTTGCGGTAATTGTTCCCGGAGAGAAGGCTGCGGCTCCCGTGGAACCGCTCGTCCACATCGTCGAAGCCTCCGTCGCCGGCGGCGATATTGACCTGAGTCATCCGGCGAGCCTTCCGCCGGAATCCGCCCGGATTCAGTTTCGTTACACCGGCATTTACTTGAGCGCGCCGGAGCGGGTGCGCTATGAGTACATGCTCGAAGGGCTCGACCACGAATGGGTCGAGGCGGGAAACCGCCGGACGATCAACTACAACAGTCTTCCACACGGGAAGTACCGGTTCCTGGTGCGGGCCGGGTTTGCGGGGGGCCCGTGGTCGACGGCGGCGTATGCATTCCAATTGCAGCCGTACTTCTACGAGCGCGCCTGGTTCTTGTGTCTGTGCGGAGCGCTGGTGCTGGCGGCCATCTACGGGATCTATCAGCTCCGGCTCCGCGGTGTCCGGAAGCAATTCTCGCTCGTGCTCGAAGAGAGAGCGCGGCTGGCGCGCGAAATTCACGATACGCTTGCGCAGGGCTTTGTCGGGATCTCGTCGCAGCTCGATGCGGTGGCGACGGAAATGCGCACCGACCCGGGCGCCGCGGCCAAACATCTGGACCGGGCCCGGAAGATGGCGCGTCACAGCGTGACGGAAGCTCGCCGTTCGGTGATGGACCTTCGGGCGCCGGCGCTGGACGAGCATGATCTGCCTTCGGCGCTGCCCGCGGCGGCTCGCCGGTGGGCCGCGGGCTCTCCGGCGTCGCTGGACGTGCAGGTGACCGGTACAGGTTCGAGGCTGCCGCAAGAGGCGGAGCAGAACCTGATGCGGATCGCGCAGGAGGCGGTGACGAACGCCATCAAGCATTCCGGCGCGCAGCACATTTCGGTTTCCCTCACCGTCGAAGACCGGACATTGAAGCTGAGCGTTTCCGACGACGGCTGTGGGTTTGAGCCGGATGGCGTGTTTTCGACTCTCGACGGGCATTTCGGCCTGCTGGGCATGCGGGAGCGGGCGCAAAGGCTCGGGGGAGAACTGCGGCTGGAAAGCTCCCCGGGCCGCGGCACACGAGTGGAAGTGAGCGCCCCGGCGCCGTGATCGCGATGGAACGGATTCGAATTCTAATCGCGGAAGACCACCTCATAGCCCGTGCCGGCATCGCTGCGATTGTCAACGCACAGCCGGACATGATGGTTGCGGGCGAGGCGATTGACGGGTTGCAGGCCGTGGAACGGCACCGTGAGCTTCGCCCCGACGTGACGCTGATGGACGTCCGGATGCCGGGCAAAAACGGGATCGATGCCGCCGCCGCGATCCGTGCCGAGTGCCCGTCGGCGCGGATCATCGCCCTCAGCACCTTCTCCGGGGAGGAGGACATCCGGCGCGCGCTGGCGGCGGGCGTGCAGTCGTACCTGACCAAGGACGTGCTGCACGACGAACTCCTGCGGACCATTCGCGCCGTGCATGCCGGAGAGCGGTACCTTCCTCCCCTGGTAGCCGCGCTCGTGGATACGCCGCTTCCCCGCCCCGACTTAAGCAGCCGCGAGATGGAAGTGCTGCGGCTGATCGTCGACGGGCTCAGCAACAAACAGATCGGCTACGTCCTCGACATCGCCGAATACACTGTAAAAAACCACGTCAAGAAGATTCTGAGTAAGCTCGGGGTCGAGGATCGGACCCAAGCCGTCACAGCGGCGATCCAGCGGGGCATTGTCCATCTGGAGCCATAGCCCTAATGAGCTATTTCAGCGCTGGGCGAAAGCGTGGCAACTTGGAAGTGAATGGATTCATGCCCGGTTCGCGCGAAAACCCGCTTCGTATCGGGCTGTGATTGAATCTAAGATTTATCGTCCGTAAACCGCGCAACGGAAGTTCCGGGTCGCGCGGAACCAGGAATTTGTCATGTGGATAGTCCGTCTCGCCCTTCGCCGGCCATACACCTTCGTGGTAATGGCATTGCTTATCGCCATTTTGGGGGCGATGTCGATCTTTACGATGCCCGTCGATATCTTCCCCTACATCGACATCCCGGTAGTCAGCGTCGTGTGGATTTATCCGGGACTGGCGCCGGAGGAGATGGAAAAACGGATGGTCACCATCTTCGAACGCGCGATGACGACGACGGTGAACGACATCGAGCACATCGAATCGCAGTCCTACGCGGGCGTTTCGGTGGTGCGCGTCTTCTTCCACCCGAAGGTGAGCATCGACATGGCGGTGGCGCAGGTGACGGCGATTTCACAGACGATCCTTCGCGTCGTGCCGCCCGGTACGTTTCCGCCGAACGTCTTGAAATATGATGCGACCAGCGTCCCCATCATCCAGCTCGGGTTGTCGAGCAAGACACTGAGCGAGCAGCAGCTCTACGACCTGGGGATGAACTTCATCCGGACCCAGCTTGCGACCGTGCAGGGCGCCTCGATCCCCGGTCCGTACGGGGGGAAATCACGCCAGATCATGGTGGACATCAACCCCGACCTTCTGTACTCCAAGGGGCTAAGTCCGATCGACATCTCGAATGCCTTTAATAACCAGAACCTCATCCTCCCCGCCGGCACGGCGAAGATGGGCCCCATCGAGTACCAAGTCAAAATGAACGGCAGTCCGACGGTGGTCGACGAGTTGAACGATCTTCCGGTGAAGACCGTCAACGGGGCGACCGTCTATATGCGGGACGTGGCGCAGATCCGGGACGGATTCGCGGTGCAAACGAATATCGTCCGGACGAATGGTTCCAAAGGGGCGCTGTTAACAGTGCTCAAGAGCGGCAAGGCATCGACGTTGGACATCGTGAACCGGGTGAAGTCCGCGCTTCCGCGAATTCTAGCCGGGTTGCCGCCGGCGCTGAAGGTGACGCCGCTATTTGATCAATCGATTTTCGTCCGCGCCTCGATTCAGGGCGTGCTGCGCGAAGCTCTGATTGCCGCGGGCTTGACTGGGCTGATGATTCTGCTCTTTCTCGGCAGTTGGCGCAGCACCCTCATCGTCTGCATTTCGATTCCGCTGTCCATTCTCACCTCGATGATCATTCTCGGCCTGCTGGGCGAGACGATCAACGTGATGACGCTGGGTGGCATGGCCCTCGCGGTGGGCATTCTGGTTGACGACGCGACGGTGGAAATCGAGAACACGCACCGCAACATGGGCATGAAAAAGCCGCTGGCGCGCGCGGTGCTGGACGGAGCTCATCAGATCGCGGTACCCGCCTTTGTGTCGACACTGTCCATCTGCATCGTGTTTGTGCCGGTGATCCTGCTCACCGGGGTCGCGAAATTCCTGTTTACGCCGCTGGCGCTGGCCGTGGTGTTCGCGATGCTCGCCTCTTACCTGCTTTCGCGAACGCTGATTCCGACCATGGTGCACTACCTGCTCAAGCCGGAACTGGAGCTTTACCGGCAGGGCGAGCATGGTGAGTCGGCCGGAGGGACCGGACCGATTTGGAAAGCGCATTACGCGTTCAACCGGCGGTTTGAGTGGCTGCGGTATCACTACACGGGACTGCTCGACTGGGCGCTCGATCATCGGCTTCCGGTGATTGTCGTTTTCCTGCTCTTCGCAGCGGGTTCGCTCGCGCTAGCGCCGCTGGTCGGTCGCGATTTCTTCCCAACGGTCGATTCCGGGCAGATGCGCCTGCACGCCCGGCCGCCGGCGGGAACACGCCTGGAACAGGCCGAGGTCGACTTCGCGGCCATTGAGAAAGAAATCCGCAACGTGATTCCGCCGGACGAGATCGACACGATCATCGACAACATCGGGCTTCCCAACGGCAGCTTCAACCTCGCTTTTGGCGACACGGCGACGATCACCAACGGAGACGGAGACATCCTGATTTCTCTCAAGCCGGAGCGCAAAGGCAGGATCGCCGACTATACCGTGGCGCTCCGCAAGCGGTTGAATGAGAAGTTCCCTGACACGACCTTCTTTTTCGAAGCGGCCAACATCACCAACCAGATTTTGAACTTCGGCCTGCCCGCCCCGATCGACGTCCAGGTCGTGGGGCGCGATGCGAACGTAAATTATAAGATCGCGCGCCAGTTGGAGCAGAAGATCGCCCGGGTTCCGGGTGCGGCCGACGTGCATATTCAACAGGTCGTCGACTATCCGGAATTCCGGCTGAACGTGGACCGCAGCCGCGCCCAGGAACTCGGCCTGACGCAAAAGGACGTCGCGACGAGCATGCTCGTCTCTCTCAGCTCGAGCGGCCAACTTGCTCCCAACGAGTGGCTCAACTGGAACAACGGCGTCAACTATCAGGTCGGGGTCCAGACGCCGCAGTACAAACTGGATTCTCTCGACATCCTGCTGCGCACGCCGATTTCGCCCTCCGGCCAGCCGGTGATGTCGACGACGCCATCGTCCATGGCGGGAATCGGGGACGCGACGAACTCTTCGGTGGGCACGGCTCCGGTTGGCAACACGACGGCCTATGGAAATCCGAACTCGGGATCGTCGCGGACGCAGCTTCTCTCGAACCTCGTCACCGTAAGCCGGGGTTATGCGCCGGCGATCGTGACCCACTACAACGTCCAGCCGGTATTCGATATTTACTCGAACACGGACCGCCGGGACCTGGGCGGCGTGGGCGCCGACATTGAGAAGATCGTTCGCGATGAGTCGGCGCATCTTCCCCGGGGCGTCACGATTACGGTGCGGGGCCAGTTGCGCACGATGCAGGATTCGTTTGTCCGGCTTGGGCTGGGCATGATTCTGGCGATCATTCTGGTCTACCTGATCATGGCCGTGAACTTCCAATCGTGGGTGGATCCGTTTATCATCCTGACCGCTCTGCCGGGCGCGTTGGCCGGCATTGTGTGGATGCTATTCGTCACGCAGACAACCTTCAGTGTCCCGTCGCTCATGGGCGCCATCATGTGTATCGGCGTCGCCACGGCGAACAGCATTCTGATGGTGGTGTTCGCCAACGATGAACGGGCCGAGGGAAAGGATGCCCGCGAAGCGGCGCTGTCAGCCGGCTACACGCGAATCCGGCCGGTTTTGATGACCGCCTCGGCGATGATCCTGGGCATGCTGCCGATGTCGCTCGGCTTGGGCGAGGGCGGCGAGCAGAACGCCCCGCTGGGGCGGGCGGTGATCGGCGGGCTGATGCTGGCCACGATTACCACGCTTTTCATCGTGCCGATCACCTATAGCTATTTCCGTAAAGAGCCACCGGTCGATCACGAGCGGGAGCTGGAGGCGGAGGAGCGGGAAGGGATGGCCGAGTCCGAAGTGAACTTTGCTTGAACAAAAACTCATGCACCACACCGAATCGAACGAACCGGAATCCGAAGAAATGCTGTCGGTCGAAAGTAACGAAGAGCGGTTGCTGCGCGAGATCGAAGATCTAAAGCGGCAACTGGAACAGCGCCCGGCTGCCCACCCCGCAGTAGCTACAGCGACGGAGCAGCCCCCGCGTCCTTCGAGTAAGATACTGACGTTTGTCTTCGTTGCGGCCGCCGTTGCCGTCGTTGCGGCATTCTTCGCCGGCTATCTTCCGCGGAAGTCGCAGCAGGAAACGGTGGCGCGGGAAACAGCTGCCCAGGAAAGCCAGGCCCCCGGCGTGAACGTTGTGCAGGCGGTTCCTTCGCAGACCACAAGTTCGCTCGTTCTTCCCGGCAACGTCGCCGCCCTGACAGAAGCGCCGATCCTGGCGCGCGCCGACGGATTTTTGAAAAGCCGGTACGTCGATATCGGAGACAAGGTGAAAGCCGGCCAACTGCTGGCCGAAATCGACGCTCCCGACCTCGACCAACAGGTTCGGCAGGCCCAGGCCACGCTGTCGCAGACCGAGGCGGCGCTCGAGCAGGCCAAGTCGAATTATCAACAAGGCCAGGCCAACCAAGCCCTGGCGGCGATCACCGCCAAGCGCTGGGCCCACCTGGTGGTAAAAGGCGCGGTTTCACTTCAGGAAAACGACCAATACCAGGCACAACTGAAAGCACAGAACGCGAACCTCGACGCCTTGAGCAAGGCGATTGAAGCGGCCAGAAGCAATGTGGCCGCCGCCCAGGCGAACCTCGGCCGGTTGAAGGAACTACAAGGATACGAGCAGGTGCGCGCGCCGTTTACGGGCGTGATTACCGTCCGCAACGTCGATGTCGGCGCGCTGATCACCACCGGACAGACCCTCATCTACCGCATTGCGCAGACAAATATCCTCCGCACCTATGTGGACGTACCGCAGGGCAATGCGCCCGACATCCGTGTCGGACAACCCGCGGTCCTGAAAATCCCCGATCTGGCGGGACGCCGTTTCACCGGTCATGTGACACGGGTGGCCGACGCGCTCGATCCGTCCAGCCGGACGATGCTGACGGAGGTCCAGGTGCCCAACCCGGACGGAACGCTCCGGCCCGGCATGTACGCGATGGTGGACCTGAATGTCATCCGCAAGGAGCCTCCCATTCTGATTCCGGGTGACGCGCTGGTGGTGCGTTCAAACGGCACCCTGGCGGCCGTGGTCGGTTCCGATCACGTCGTTCATTTCCACAAGATCGATGTCGGCCGGGATTTCGGCGAAAAAGTCGAGGTCTTGAGCGGGCTGAAGACCGGAGATCTCGTAATCGTGAACCCCAGTGACGTCGTTCAGGAGGGCGCCAAGGTCAGACCCGTACCGCTGGCGATGCCCCCGGCGAGTCCGATGGCACGGCCGGCGACGCCGGCGCGAAAGAGTTGATCGGGCAGCCATCGATGAGAATCAGGCAGCTTGTTGCAGTGTGTCTTTCGGTGACGCTCGCCGCCGCCCAACAGAACCAGACGCCCGTGGTGAGCTATCAGCCGGGTGCGGTTGGCTGGTTAACCGGGCCATACCGGCAGCCGTCGGTGTCGCTACCCGACTTTACTAACGCCCCGCGGCTTCGCGGTCTGATTCGCGCGGGCAACATCTACCTGTCCCTTTCTGATGCTCTGGCGCTGGCGATCGAGAACAACCTCGACATCGAACTGGACCGCTATGCCTTCCCGCTTGCCGCGTCCGAACTCAAACGGACCAAGGGCGGCGGATTGCTGCGCGGCATCAACTACACGATCGCGCAGCCGCCGGCGGGCACCGGTGGTCCCTCGAGCCCGCTGATCACCAATACCGCTACCGCCAGCACGCCGGGCGTTTCGATCGCTTCCAACGCGCTCGAGTTGGCGGCCCTGGGCGAGCCGCAGAGCAACTTGTCCGTTCTGGGTTCCCTGCCGCTATCCAACGGTCCGGCCATCCCCACCTACGATCCGACTGTAAACGCGCAGTACAATTGGCAACACGAATCCCTTCCGCAGGCCAATTCGTTCCTCACCGGCACTCCGCTGCTGCTTGGCACCATCCAAAGCGGCGATGCGAGTGTGACGCAAGGTTTCGGCACGGGTACGCAAGCCAGCTTGAGTTTCAACAACGCCAGCCAGACGTATAACGCGATCCGGAATCTATACAATCCCTACATCACTTCCAATCTGGCCTTGACCATCACACAACCGCTGCTGCGCGGATTCGGCCCGGCCGTGAACCGGCGCTTC
>JAKAJI010000229.1 GCA_021813825.1 Acidobacteriota bacterium
GGGACGAGGATGACGGCGGCTCCGGTGTTCATGGCGGCGTCGGCGGGGTGGATTTCGATGGAGGGGTTGTGGATGTTGACGATGCTGGCGATGCGACCGGGGACGGAATGGCTGATGTTGTACTGCTCGGGTTCGTGGACGCGGGCTTGGTTGAGGTAGGGCGAGTCAGGGGGATAGAGGGTTAGGACGATGCCTCCGGGGAGGATGGGCGTGGGGGCGTAGGGGGCGGTTGTGGCGGGCGCGGGCTTAGGGATTTCCATGGGCGCGGGCAAGGGCGGGAGTTGGGCGAAGGCGGAGACGGCGGAGAAAACCAAGAAAGCTGCGAAGCGGTGATGATGGCGAGTCATAAGAAGTGTGCAGATACTCTATTATCGCCGCGGGCCGCGGCTGGCTCACCCGGGGCCGGTTGCTGGAAACTTCTTTGAGGCGCGTTAGCGCGTGTTTGGTAAGAATGCGCTAGCAGCTTCACCCGTGAGTTCGACTTTCCAAGAGCACGAACCTGAGGCCCCACAGAGCAGCCACACCTTACCTTCCTTGATCTGGACTTTGAAAAACGTCCGGTCGTGTGGCTGACCTGTTTTCTTCGTTATCCCCTTGCACCCAGAGGGACAGCTTTCGAAGTTGCTACCTCGCATGCTCATAGTCTACTCCAGAGGTTCGGATGGATCCCACAGGTGGGTCGCGGCTCCGCGTGCGGGAGTTAACGCGCTAGGGTCGTAAATGCGCTCATGAGCCGATGTACGAGCTGTTCGACCGAGGCGCCGACGGGGAGCCGGTTTTGTTTGTCGTGCGGTGCGCGTATGGGCGCGGCGGAGGAGCAGGCGACGGCTGCGCTCGAGGTACGCGCGCCGGTCCAGACGGTCTCGTCCGGGCCTTCCGGCGTATTCGGAGCGGCGGTTTCCGCAGGGCACGCCGCTGGCGGGCCGGTACCGGATTGTGCCGCGGCCGGGCAAGGGCGGGATGGGCCAGGTGTACCGAGGGACGATTTGGTGCCGCGGCAGCGGGTGGCGATGAAGGTCTTGCCGGAGGCAGCGGTCGACAACGTAACCTAGGTCCGGGGGAACGGCAATCTTCGGGCGAGGCAGCGGCGCTCCGGGCCTTGGTTTTTGCAAGGCGTCGGTGTGGTGTGTGTGCGGCGGGTGCTACTCGTATTTGTGGGGCCGCTTGCCGGCGCTCGCCACGGGCGGGACCTAAGGGTTCAGAAGTCAGAGCTTGGAACTCCTGCGATGTCGTTCGAGCGCGTCGAGGCTCGGCGTCGCCTGCTGCGATTCGGGTGCGCGGAGCATGCGTTTTGCGAGATCGGCTCCGAATTCCGTATTCTGCAGCCTCTTTGCCACGAGGACTCTCCGGTCGCTGCCGACTGCGATCAGGCCGAGATCGAAGAGAGTGTGGACATCCGCTCGCAGGAGCAGCCCGTTGGAGGTGGAGTGGTGTCTCTCGTTCCGGTACGGGACGATGTGAGCCGCCTCCAGTGCGTCTTCGACGTCGCACTCTGTGATCGCGCAGCGTCTGCCATACGCCTCTAGGAGGTTCAATCTGAACTGAGACTGACCTTGTCTTGCTGCGACCGCTTTCAATTCCCTCTTGCGCGAGTCTTCGTCGTCGTTCGGGTCGAACTCTCCACGAAGCTCCTCCTCCGCTAGGCGGTCAGCGCACTCTTGAGGGAGTTGGTCTGATAGACCGTACGACTGCAGGACTCGGGCTCCGATCAGGCGGTCGAGAGCTTCGGCGCCGGGTTGGTCGATCGAGAAGATCGTACCTGTTATGTTCTTGGGGTTGCGGAAAAAAGGGGCAGATCTTAAGTTCGTGTCTTCTTGGATTTTCGCTCTGGTCAGCGGTGCCTCCAGACGAGTGTTTATCCGAATTATCGCTCGCTTCACAATTTGCGCTGCCGTCTTGGGGTCGGAGGAATACTGCCGCTGCCATTCAGGCATTTCCCGGTCCTGAAGCCCCGCGACGACGGTCCCCCTGCCGACGAGGTCCGTTCCGCCCGACTCCCACAGGTAGACTTTTGCTCTGTCGGGTAGGGTCTTCCTACGATCCTTGCCCGGCTCCAAGACCAACTCGGGTTTCTTGCTAGGAAGATGGGAGAGCGCGTCGCGCAGCCTGAAGTACTTTGGATTGAATTGAAGTAGCCTGGACTCGGGCATGTCCGTTTAGGGTATCCCAGTTTCCGGTCCCGTGGGTGCTTCCGAGCGGGCCAAACTGGTTGGAGGTTCGGTGTACGCGGCGCGGCTGGCGGGCTTGGCGGGGCGGGGAGTTATCGCGCTACCGTATGAAATGCCCCATGAGCCGATGTTCGAGTTGTTCGACCGAGGTGCCGGCGGGGAGCCGGTTTTGTTTGTCTTGCGGCGCGCGGGTTGGCGCGGCCGAGGAGCAGGCGACGATTGCGCTGGAGACGCCGCCGCCGCGGCTCGCGTCACATCCGAGCCTTGCGGGGTATGGGGAGCAGCGGTTTCCGCCGGGGACGCTGCTGGCGGGGCGATACCGCGTCGTGGCGAAGCTGGGCAAGGGCGGGATGGGCGAGGTGTATCGGGCGGACGATTTGGCGCTGGGGCAGGCTGTGGCGCTCAAGTTCTTGCCGGAGGCGGCGGTCCAGAACGTAAACTTCCTAAAACGTTTTTACGATGAAGTGCGGATTGCGCGGCAGGTGGCGCATCCGAATGTTTGCCGGGTGTACGACATCGGCGAGGTGGAGGGGCAGCCGTTTCTGTCGATGCAGTACATCGACGGGGAAGATCTGAGCACGCTGCTCAGGCGGATCGGGCGGCTGCCGGCGGCGAAGGCGACGGAGTTTGCTCGGAAGTTGTGCGCGGGGCTTGCGGCGGCTCATGCGCAGGGCGTGTTGCACCGGGACATCAAGCCGGCGAACATCATGGTGGACAGCCGGGGCGAGGTGCTGATCACGGATTTCGGGCTGGCGGGGCTGGCGGGACAACTGGAAGGCGCGGAGGTGCGCAACGGGACGCCGGCGTACATGGCGCCGGAGCAGTTGGCGGGAAGGGAAGTGAGCGCGCGGAGCGATATTTACGCGCTGGGGCTGGTGTTTTACGAGATGTACTCGGGGCAGCCGCCGCACGAGGCGAACTCGGTGGAGGAGATCAAGCGGCTGCGGGAGACTTCGGTGGCGCCGTCGCTGCAGACGGTGGTGGATGGGCTGGATCCGGCAGTGGACCGGGCCATTAGACGGTGTCTGGAGGCGGATCCGCGGCTGCGGCCGGCGTCGGCGCTGGAGTTGGCGGCGATGCTGCCTGGCGGGAATCCGCTCGAAGAGGCGCTGGCGGCGGGGCAGACGCCGTCGCCCGAGATGGTGGCGGCGGCGGGGGACGACACGGCGGCGCTGAAGGTCCCGGTTGCGGGGGCGATTCTGGTGGCGACGCTGGTTGGGCTTGGAGCGTTGTATTTCCTGCTGCCGTATCTGGGCTGCTCGGCGTCATTTAACTTCGACAATCCGCCGCAGGTGCTGGAGGCGAAGGCGCGGGATTTGGCGAGTGCGCTGGGGTACGCGGCGCATCCGGCGGACCGGGCGGTGAGTTACGAGTATGCGGAACACTACGTCGATTCGCTGAACGGGCGGGCGCATTCGGCTGCGGAGTGGGTGAAACTGCTCGCCAGCGGGCCGGCGTTTTACCGGTTCACCTACCGGCAAAGTTCCCGGCCGTTGCGGACGCTGGGTGCGGACTCAGCGGGGATCGTGACGTGGCTTGATCCGCCGCCGTTCACGCCCGGGATGGTTTCGATTGCGCTGACGCCGGAGGGGCGGTTGCGACGGTTTGAAGCCGTGCCTCCGGCGAATGAGACGGCGCCAGCGGTGGCTGGGGCGATCGATTGGAAGCCTCTGCTGGTGGCGGCGGGAGTGGATGCGGCGGCGCTGAAGCCGGCCGAGCCCAAGTGGACACCGCCGACGGCTTACGATGCGCGCGCGGCCTGGACGGTGGAGGCGCCCGCTCCGGTTTCGCGGGAGGCGCGGATTGAGGCCGCGGCGTTTCACGGGAAGCTGGTTTATTTCCGGTGGGTGTGGCCGTGGTCGAAGCCGGAGGCGGAGGAGTCCTCTTCGAATCCGGCGTGGCTGCTGTTACTGGGGCTAGGGATTTTCGGCGTCGGGATATGGATGGTCTACGCCAACCTGAAGGCCGGACGGGGCGACCTGCGGGGCGCGCGGCGGCTGGGGTACGCGGCGGGCGCGGCGACGTTTTTGACTTGGCTATGCCGGGCACATCATGTGGCTTCGACGGGGGAACTGGCGTTGTTTGGCCAAGCGCTCGAAGATGCGCTGCTGGCGGCGTTTATAACGTGGGGGATGTACCTGGCCCTGGAGCCGTGGGTGCGGCGGCATTGGCCGCAGATGCTGATTTCGTGGTCGCGGCTACTCGGGGGGAAATTTTACGACCCGCTGGTCGGGCGCGACTTGCTCTTTGCGGCGCTAGCGGGAGTGAGTTACTGCCTTTTGATTGCGACGTCGATGTATCTTATGATACGTGGAGGAATGGCCCCGTTGGGTAACTTCCATCTGGATAACTTACTGGGCGGGCGCGCGGTGGCGGGTTATTACTTTCAGCACGTGTTATGGGCGCTGCGCGGGGCGCTGATATTTTTGATGCTGCTGTTTGCGTTGCGGATTGTTTTGCGGAATCAGTGGCTGGCGGCGGCTGCCTTCGTTGCGATCCTGACGGCGTCGAAATATCCGCAGTCCGGGCAACAGGTTGTTCTGACGCTGGCGACTTATGTGCTGATCTACGCGCTTCTGGTGGCGATTCTGCTGCGGCTGGGGCTGCTGGCGACGGTGATCACGGTGTTCCTGATCGACGCGATAAACTCGGCGCTGATTACGAGCGATGTGTTTGCCTGGTACGGGCTGAGCTCGCTGCTGGCGGGACTGATTGTCGTTGGGATCGCCGTTGCCGGGTTCCGGCTTTCGATCGGGCGGCGGACGCGGCTGACGGATACGATGCTGAATCCTTAGGAGACGCCAAGTGTATATTCCCGCGGCTTTCAAAGAAGAACGTCCGGAGCGAATGGTGGAGCTGATGCGCGCTCATCCGCTGGCGACGCTGGTGACGATGGGGAGCGAGGGGCTGGTGGCGAGCCATCTTCCGATGCTGTATGAGGCGGCGCAGGATGGGGCAGGCGTGCTGCACGGGCATCTGGCGAAGGGGAATCCGCAGTGGAAGGATTTGCGGGAGGGCGTGGAGGCGCTGGCGATTTTTCATGGTCCGGACGTTTACATCAGCCCGTCGTGGTATGTGACGAAGCAGGAGACGGGACGGGTGGTGCCGACGTGGAACTACGCGACGGTGCACGTGTATGGGACGCTCGAGGTCTATACGGATGCGGAGCGGCTGCGGGGGCACCTGGCGGCTTTGACGGCGTCGCAGGAGGGGCGGTATGAGAAGCCGTGGGCCGTTGACGATGCTCCGGCGGAGTATGTGGACGGGATGCAGCGGGCGGTGGTGGGGGTGACGCTGCGAATCCGCCGGATGGAGGGGAAGTGGAAGATGAGCCAGAACCGTCCGGTGGCGGACCGGGAGGCGGTGGTGGCGGCGCTGACGGCGCAGGGGGATGAGGCGTCGCTTGCGGTGGCGGAGTTAGTGAAGGAACTCGGCGGGTTATAGCTCGGCGGGGAGGAGAAGCATTTCGGGGACGGAGGCGCGTTGGGGGAGTTTGGCGACCCAGAGGATGGCTTCGGCGACGTCTTCGGCGCGGAGGGCTTTGGCGACGGTTTCCGACGGCGTTGGGGTGGGGCGGAGGCTGAGGATTTCGGTGTCGACGAGGCCGGGGCTGATGACGCAGGTGCGGATGCCGTTTTGTTTTTCCTCGGTGCGGATGGCGTGGGCGAGGCCGAGGAGGCCGCGTTTGGAGGCCTGGTAGGCGGCGCCGGAGACGTCGCCCAAGCCGTAGGCGGAGATGGAGGAGACGTAGATGAGGTGGCCGGCGCGACGCTCGCGCATCCCGTCCAGGAGGGCGTGGGTGATGTAGTAGGCGCCGTCGAGGTTGGCGCTGAGGAGGTGGCGCCAGATGTCGGGGCGGAGGCGGGTCATGGCGCGGTCCGGCGTGTTGGTGCCGGCGGCGTAGACGAGGATATCGACCTCGCCGGCGCGATGGGCGAGTTCTTCCATGGCGGTCTGATTCGAAGCGTCGGCGGCGGAGATGGAGATTTCGATGCCTTCGCCGGAGAGCTCGGCCTGGAGGGATTCTAGGCGCTCGCGGCGGCGGGCGGCGGCGGTAACGAGGGCGCCTTCCCGGGCGAGCATGGCGGCAGCGGCCTTGCCGATGCCGCTCGAGGCTCCGACGACCAGCGCCACTTTTCCGCGCAATGATTGACTCATTTCTGTCTCCTTTGCCACCGATGTTTCCTACTTCCGTACCAGTGAGTTGGGCAACAACGCATGGTACGATGGAAGCTCTGGGGCCTGCCACCGCCTCGCGCGACGCACCTATGTACAACCCCTACTTCGGCTTCCGGGAAAGCCCTTTCAACCTCAGCCCCGACCCGGCCTTCCTTTACCGTAGCAAGCAACACGAAGAAGCTTTGGCGAACCTGATCTACGGTGTGCAGAGCCGGAAGGGGTTTATTGTGCTGACGGGCGAAGTCGGAACGGGGAAGACGACGATGCTCGAGTGTTTGCGCGATTATCTGGAGGCGCAGCGGACCGAGTTTGCGTTTGTGTTCAACTCGCGGCTGACGGCGGACCAGTTTTTCGAGATGGTGGCCTACGACTTCGGGCTGAACTGCGAGCGGCGTTCGAAGACCGAGGTGTTGTTCGCGCTGAACGAGATGCTGCTGTCGCAGGCGGTGCATAACCGGACGGCGGTGCTGATTGTCGACGAGGCGCATAACCTGGATTGGGATGTGCTCGAAGAGATCCGGCTGCTGGGGAATCTCGAGAACCGCACGGGGAAACTGCTGCAGATTGTGCTGGCCGGGCAGCCTGAGTTCGACCGGAAGATTGACGCACCGAATCTGAGGCAGCTTAAGCAGCGGATTGTGCTGCGGTGTTCGCTGGAGCCGTTCTCGACGGAAGAGACCAGCGATTACATTCACACTCGGATGGCGAAGGCGGGGATGGCCGAGCAGAAGGTTTTCCCGCCGGATCTGATTTCGGAGATCCATCACCGGACGCAGGGCATCCCGCGCATCATCAACGCCGTGTGCGACAACCTTCTGCTGACGTGCTTTGCGATGGAGAAGCGCGTGGCGACGGTGGAGATGCTCGACGAGGTTTGCGCCGACATGCGCCTCGAGTGGGCGGGGAACCGGCGGCGTGGGCAAAGTTCGCGGTATGGGTCAGAGCCGCTGGCGGGATCGCCGTATTCGGTGGGCGACCGTTGAGAGGCTGAGGGCTAAGCGTCCGCCTTATAAAAATCACCTCTTGCGTTGGAGACGAGGCGGTGGGCTTCGGATTCTTCGACGTCGAATTTTGTCAGGGCCTGGCGGACCATTTCTACCCCTCCTTCGAATTCAGGTTGGACGACGGCGTTCACTCCGAGTTGGGTGAGTTTGGGGACCTGGTCGGCGCGGGCGGCGCGGGCCACGATGAGCAAGTTGGGGTTGAGGCGGCGGGCTCGCTCGACGGCGAGTTGAACGGTGCTTTGGTCGGGGACGGTGATCAGGAAGAGGCGGGCGCGGGTGATGCCGGCCGCCTGGAGGACTTCGAGGCTG
>JAKAJI010000230.1 GCA_021813825.1 Acidobacteriota bacterium
GGGGGCGCGGTCGAGTTTCGGGCGGCGGAGGTCGGGTCCGCGGCCGCCTCCGCCGTCGAGGCCGTGGCAGAGGGCGCAGTGGGATTGAAAGATGGCTTTTCCGGCGGCGATGTTTACGGCTGTTGATGCGTTCGGCTGCGCGAGGACCTGGCAGATGGCCGGTGAGAGCAAGGCCAGAGCGGTCAGCACGGTCGACTTCGCCATGGGTGACTTATTCTACGACAACTCGAGTTGGTTCACGCAGTGGCGGGGTGGGGTTACTTGGGCGGTTTGGCGGGGTTGGAGTAGCGGGTGAGGTTTTCGACGGTGGAGAAGGTTGCCGGGTCCATGCGTTCGAGGTAGAGGTGGCCGTCGAGGTGGTCGATTTCGTGTTGGAGGATGCGGGCGTACCAGCCGGAGGCTTCGAGGCGTTGTGGGGCGGCGGTTTCGTCGAGGTATTCGACGGTGACTCGGCGGGCGCGGGGGACGAGGGCGGAGAAACCGGCGACGCTGAGGCAGCCTTCGTAGAAGGCGACGGTTTCGTCCGAGCGGGCGGTGATTTTGGGATTGAAGAGGACGTGGAAGGGGACGGGGGCGCGTTCGCGATCGGCGAGTGCGGCGGGGTCGAGGGAGCGGTGATATTCGGGGCGGTCCTCGATAATGGCGAAACGGAGGCTTATGCCGATTTGGGGGGCGGCGAGGCCGACGCCGGGAGCGTCATGCATGGTTTCGCGCATGAGTTCGACGAGGTTGCGCACCTCCGGGCTGAGGATTTCCTCGACGGTGAGTTCGCGGGCCGGGGCGCGGAGGACGGGTTCGCCGGCCTGGACGATTTTCAGGCGCAATCGTTCCATGGGAGATCCCATGATAGCGTCGGGCGCCGGCGCCGTGGTTGGGCGGTTAGTGCGTCCGGCGGAAGGCTTTGCCGGAAGCAAGGAGCAGGCCGCCGGCGACAAGGAGGACGACGGTCGAGGGTTCCGGGGAAGCGGAGAGGGAGAAAGTGGAACTGTCGTTGCCGAAGTCGTAGGTAGAGCCGCTGTAAGTCCAGGTGTGGTAGGGCGCGCCGGGGCTGCCGAAGATATTCAGGCCGTGACCCGGGAAGGTAAACCAGAGTCCGGAGAAGTCGAGCAGATTTGCCTGGCCGGGGAAGAGTTGGTTATCGATGACGAAGGCGCCATCGGGGGTGGAGTAAGTTGCCGTGCCGTTGGGATTGGGTGAGAGGGTCACAATTTCGTTCGGGAACGGACTCAAGCTGTCCCAGAGGCCGGAGCCGGAGATGGCGGTGAAGCTGCCGTCGCCGTTATCGGTGGCGGTGAGGGTTCCGGTGATGGTGAAGCCGCTGCCGGAATCGGTGAAGTCGAAGACGACGGTTCCGGCGTGAGAGAGAGCGGGGAGAAAGACCAGCGGTAGAAGAGTCAGGTAGTGTGATAGCCGGTGGTGTTGCATGACGGCTCTGCTTCCTTTCCTAAAGTGAGCCTGTGCCCGCGAACCTAGCCGCTCACGGGCGGCTCCTCCGATTGCTAAGTGTCCTCAGTATGGCTCAGCTACGGTGAAGTGTGTAAGGTTCAATTTGCGGGTACGGAGGTACTTAGAGTTCCGCGTTAGAAAGTAACTGGACTGAAGTTAGTGGCGAGTTAGTAGGAAGTTAGTAGTAAAGTGGACGGGGTCAGGAATCGGAGAGGACGTCTCGAGGCGAGATGCGGGAGGCGCGGTGAGCGGGAATGAGGCAGGCGAAGAAGGCGACAGCGGCGATGGGGACGAGGGCGGCGGCGAGGGTGAAGGGATCGAAGGGGGCGACGTTGAACAAGAGCGAGCGGATGGCTCGGTTGGCGAGCGCGGCGCCGGCGAGGCCGAGGATGGCCCCGGCGGCGAGGAGGCGGAGCGAGAGGGCGAGGAAGTGGCGGCGGATCTGAGCGGGGCGTGCGCCGAGGGCCATGCGGACGCCGATTTCGCCGCGGCGGAGGAGGACGGAATAGCTGAGCACGCCGTAGGTTCCGATGGCCGTGAGCAGGAGGGCGATCAACGCGAATAAGGCGGCGAGGAGGGCGGGCGAGCGGCGGGGGATGAGGCTCGAGCCGATGCGTTGTTGCATGGAGCGCAGGTTGGTGACGGGGAGTTCGGGGTCGATCTGGCGGACGGCGGTTTGGAGTGCGGGGGCGAGTGAGGACCGCGGGAGGGCGGCGCGGACGGCGATGAATTCGGCGCCGTCGGGACGGAGGGCGAAGGGATAGTAGACGGCGCCCTGGGCGGAGGGGTCGGTGAGGGAGGCCTGTTTCACGGAGGAGACGACGCCGACGATGGAGAAGGCATCGGAGGCGGGACCGGGTTCGGAGCCTTCGAAGAGGCGATGGCCGAGGGCGCTTTGGCCGGGGAAGTAGTACTGGGCGAAGTCCTGGTCGACGACGCAGACGCGGCGGTTAGCGCGGGAGTCGGCGGCGGTGAGGAAGCGTCCTTCGAGGAGGGAGAAGCCCATGGCTTTGAAGTAGTCGCCGTCGGTCGAGTACGAATAGTGGCCGCGCGGGGATTCGCCGGGGCGGGGGCGGTAACCAACGACCGTGGCGGCGCTTTTGCCGCTATTGCCGCTCAGGGGAATGTTGGTGGCGGTGCCGGCGGCGAGGACTCCGGGTTGATGGGCGAGCGAGTCGAGGAGGCGCTGGTTGAATGCGAGGAGGGTCGAGACGGTGCGGTATTGGGTGCCGGGGAAGGAGAGTTGGCCGGTGAGGACGTGATCGGGGCGGAAGCCGGGCGGGACGGCGGCGGCGCGTTCGAGGCTGAGCGAGAGGAGGCCGGCGGTGGAGAGCAGGACGAGGGTGAGGGCGATTTGGGCGATGACGAAGGCGTGGCGGAGGCGCTGGGCGGCGTGGGAGGCGGAGCCGCCGCGGGCTTGGGAGGAGACGGCGGCGCTTAGGTGGGCGCGGAGGTTGAACCAGGCGACGGGGGCGGCGAGGACGAGGCCGAGGGCGAGGGCGGCGAGCAGGCCGGCGGCGGCGAGGCGGGGGTTGAAGGCGATTTGGGCGCCGAGGGGAAGGCGTTCCGCGCCGAGGGTGGAGAGGAGGTGGATGCCGGCGGCGCCGAGGGCGATGCCGAGGAGGGAGCCGGCGAGGGTGAGGAGAGTGGTTTCGAGGAAGACTTCGGATGTTAGATGAGCGCGGGTTGCGCCGAGGGCGTGGCGGACGGCGGTTTCGCGGGCGCGGCCGGCGGCGCGGATGAGGAGAAGATTGGCGAGATTGACAGCGCCGATCAGCAGGAGGAGGAGTGCGCCGGCCTGGAGTCCGATGAGGGTGGGGCGGATGGAGGCGATGTGATCGGCGTGGAGGGGGACGATGGGGGAACGGAAGCCGGCGGCGGCCATCATGGCGGCTTGCGGGTCCTGGGTTTCGAGGGAGGCGTTTTGCGCGTCGACTTGGGCCTGGGCTTGGGCGAGGGTGGCGCCGGGGCGGAGGCGGGCGATCAACTGGCGGGAGTTTCCGCCAGAGTGGCGGTTGAGGGAGCCGCGGTCGGCGAGGCTGGAGGAGAGCGGGACGTAGAGGCGGGATTCGGAGGAGAGGAAGCGGAAATCGGGCGGGAGGACGCCGATGATGGTGTGCGGGACGCCGTCGAGAGGGATCTGGCGGCCGATGGCCTGGGCGGGGGTGGAGAAGTAGCGGCGGCGGTATTGATCGGTGAGGATGACGACGTTATCGGTTTCAAAGGTGAGTTCGCGATCGGTGAAGGAGCGGCCGATGGCGGGGCCGCGGCCGAGGGTGAGGAAGAAATCGGGGGTGACGCGGGTGACGGGTTCGCGCGCGGTGGCGCCGGGAAGGCCGGCGATGGCGGTTGTTTCCTGGTAGAGAGCGAGGGACGAGAAGGCGGGGATGCGGCCGCGGCGCTCGTAGTAGTTGGCGATGGAGGAGCCGTCGCGGAGGACGCCGGCTTTGGGGTAGGTGTTGAAGATGGTGACGAGGCGGGAGGGGTTGGGGAATGGGAGCGGGCGGAGAACGATCGCGTCGAGGGCGGCGAAGATGGTTAGATTTGCGCCGAGGCAGAGGGCGAGGGTCGCGAGCGCGGTGAGGGTGAACACGGGGGTTTTGCGGAACAGGCGGACGGCGTAGCGGAGGTGGCGGGCGAGTTCTTCGAAGGGGCGAAGGCCGCGGGAGCGGCGGCAGTTTTCTTCGACGGTGTTACGGGGGCCGAATTCGAGGCGGGCGCGGCGGGCGGCCTCGGCGGGTGGGAGGCCGGAGCGGACGAGGTCTTCGGTGTACTGGGCGATATGGAATTCGAGTTCGGCGGCCATGTCTTGTTCGAAGCGGCGGCGCCCGCGGAGGGCGCGGAAGAGCGAGCGGAGGCGGGATAGCATATCAGCCTTCGCCGGGGACGGCGTTCAGGGCGGCGGCGATGGCGGAGGCGAAGCGGTTCCAGCCGGCGGTTTCTTCGCGGAGGCGGCGGCGGCCGGCGGGGGTGAGCGAGTAGTACTTGGCGCGGCGGTTGTTATCGCTGACGCCCCATTCGGCGGCGATGAGGCCCTGGTGTTCGAGGCGGTAGAGCGCGGGGTAGAGGGAGCCTTGGGGGATGTCGAGGCTGTTCGAGGAGATCTGGCCGATGCGGAGGAGGATGCCGTAGCCGTGGAGGGGGCCGAGGGAGACGGCTTTGAGGATGAGGAGGTCGAGGGTGCCGGGGAGGAGTTCGGCGGTTTTGGGCATGGGTAGGTTTCCTAGGCTAGCTAGGAGTGTAGCGAAACTCTCCTAGTTTGGCAAGGGGAGCAGTTATTCGCCGGCCCAGAAGTAGGCGGGGCGGGCGTGGAGGGTGAAGTGGGGGTGGTCCGTTAGGGTGACGGCGATCTGGTGGAGGCCGGCTGGGGTGGTGGAGGCGGGGGTGAAGCTGAGGAGGTATTGGCTGTGGATGTGGTCGCTCAGGCGAGTGATGAGGCGTTCGAGGGAGGAGCGGGTGACGAAGGAGAAGCGTTCGCCGCCGCCGGCCTGGACGAGGGCTTCGGCGGTGTTGGTTTTGGCGAGGCGGCCGAGTTCGGTGAAGACGCTGAGGAGGCCGCCGCCTTCGGGGGGTTGGAGGTCGGAGGGGTGGGAGGCGAAGGCGGTGGCGTAGGCGGAGTAGGTGAGGGCGTAGACTTCGATGGCGTCGTGTTCGATGGCGGGGAGGACGTCTTCGATTTTGACTTTGCTGCCGCGGTCGCGGGATTCGCCGAGGATGAGGAGGACGCGGCGGCGGCCGGTTTCGGCGGCGAGTAACGGGATGGCCTGGTTGACGGCGTCGAGCATGGTTCCGGACAGGGGCGGACCGGGCTTGAGGCGGGCGAAAGCGTTGTCGAGGGAGGACTGGTTGGAGGTGAAGGGCTCGAGGAGGGTGACCTGATCGGAGTAGCTCAAGAGGGCGAGGCGGGCGCGGTCGCCGCCGAGCATGGGGCCGAGCATGGAGGCGATTTTGCGGATTTTGACGAGGGCGGCGGCGGAGTTGCCGGAGGTCTGGACGGCGACGGCGAGGGAGATGGGGGCGTCGATGGTGTCGGTGGTGTCGAGGTGGAAGCGCTGGGGGACGCCGTCGCTCGAGAGAGTGAAATCGGAGGGGCCGAGGCCGTCGACGGCGTCGCCGTGATGGTCGAGGACGGTGACGGGGACCATGACGAGGGAGGTGCGGGCGCGGATGGTGGGGGTGTCGCCGGTGTGGGGAGATTGGGCGAGCGCGAGCGGGAGGGAGAGTAGGAAGGCGAGGGTGCGCCGCACGCCTTCATCGTGACACGGCCGGACGCTAGGAAGAGGGAAGCAGCGCGCCGGTGAGTTTGTGGGATTTCAGGTCGACGATGACGCGGTCGAGCGGGGATTTCGGGCTGGCGCCCTGGCTGTCGCCGGAGTGAAATTCGATGGTGAGGGTGGTGGGGTCGGCGACGATGCGGAGGTAGCCGTAGACGGAGAGGTATTTTTCCAGTTGGACGTCGCCGGAGGCGTTGCGGGCGGGGGTGCGGACGGCGCCGGTGGAGATTTTCTGGACGTTATGGCCTCCGCTGCCGGCGACGAGGTAAGGGACCTGGCGGCCGGCGACGGTGCGGGTGAAGCGTTGGTAGATGTGGGCGTGGCCGCTGAGGAAGGCGTCGGGGTAGAAGCCGGCCTGCTGGCAGCAGGCATCGATTTCGGCGAGCATTTTGGGGCTGCCGCCGTGGAGGCCGTCGCCGGAGAAAGGCGGGTGGTGGGTGGCGAGGATGACGGCGCCGGGTTTGTTTTTGACGCGCTTGAGTTCGGAGGTGAGGAAGGTTAGCTGGCTGTTGGTGATTTGGGGGAAGAGGCCGTTTTCGCTGGAGATGACGCCGGGATTTTCGAGGGCGTTCGAGTACAGGCCGATTAAGGTGACGAAGGGGGCTTCGAGGGTGAAGTAGACTCCGGGCTGGGTCATGGTGGTGCGGGCGAGGCCGCCGGCTTCGGGGGGATGGTCCGGGGCGGGGGCGCAGAACTGGGCCCAGAAGGCTTCGAGGGTTGTGGTTTTGTCGCCGCGGTAGACCATGCCGTCGTGATTGCCGGGGATGGCGAAGATGGGGGCGGGGTAGTTGCGGAAGGGTTCGTAGAACTGTTCGTAGTAGTATTCGGGTTCGCCGAAGTTGTAGACGACGTCGCCCAGGTGATAGAAGAACTGGGGCTGATCGGGGGCGGGATCGGAGAAATCGGCGACCATGGCGTCGACGACGTTGTTGAGCGTTTCGGGGCCGCGGGTGGGGCCGGTGTCGCCGACGGAGTGGAAGACGATGTGGCCGGCCTGCTGGATTTGGGCGACGGCGGCGGGGCCGAGGACTTCTTCGAGCGACATGACGGGCGGAGTGCGGGTGGGGGCGGGGACGGGTTGGGCTTTTTTGACGAGGAAATTGTAGTAGCGGGAGTCGGCGACTTTGGTTTGGAAATTGTTGTCGAGGGGCTCGGGGGAGGGGTCGGCGAAGTAGCGTCCGCCGGGGCCGGGCGCGCCGGGGGGGGGGGGGGCTGGTTTTTTCCGGGTGGGTTTGCGGGCCATGATGGTATGTGCGGATTGTAGCTGGGTGCATTGCGCGACACAATGAAAAAAGCCGTGGAAATCCGATGAATTTTTCGCTAAAGGCGTTATTGCGGGAGGGGATCGACTACGCGGGGCTGTTTCCGCCGGCGGGTTTGGGGATGAGAGAAGCGGCGGCGGAGTATGGACGGGCGCGGAAATCGCCGTTTGGGTTTGCGGTGGGGCGGTTTGTGGTTCCGGCGGGGAGGGTGGAGGAGTTGGCGGAGGCGGCGCCGGGCGAGGTTTGGCGGTTGAGTGTGCTGGTGGACGGGCGGGCGCCAGAGATCGAGGCGGGGCGGTTGGTGATTGAAGCAGTGGAGACGAAGGCGCTCGATGCGCGGGAGGACGCGAGTGGGCGGCCGGTGTTTGTGGAGATGCCGGAGGAGTTTGCGGGGGTGGTGGACCGGCTGGCGGGCCGGCGGGGGATGCGGGCGAAGATCCGGACAGGTGGTTTGACGGCGGAGGCGATACCGGGCGTGGAGTGGGTGGCGGGGTTTTTGGCGCGCGCGGCGATGCTGCGGGTGCCGTTCAAAGCCACGGCGGGGCTGCATCATCCGGTGCGGGGGGAGTATGCGTTGACGTATGAGCCGGGAAGTGCGCGGGCGGTGATGCATGGGTTTCTGAACGTGTTTCTGGCGGCGGCGTGTGCGTGGTTTGGGCAGAGCGAGACG
>JAKAJI010000231.1 GCA_021813825.1 Acidobacteriota bacterium
GCCATATGCGAAACCAGCCCCAGATGATACGTCGACCCGTCCGGGCTCATCTCCGGCGACAACGCATACGGCAGGTACAGCACCACATACCCCGCGAACACCGCCAGAAACAACCAACGCCATCCCCGCGGCATCTCCGGAGCCTCGGCCGCCGCCGCCCGCCTGCGCGAGACCCGCCAACCCCATGCCAACAGTCCCGCGCCCACCGCCAGGCACACACCCCGGTGAAACACTCGGGCCCCCGCCATCGCGAACACCACCAGGCTCAACGCCGCCCCGCCCAGCAGAAACGCGAACAACCGCCGCTCCAGCGCATTCAGCCCGAGGCGCAACTTCTCGATGAGCACCACGCCCAACGCATACGCCGCGCCCGCGGTAAACAAAGCCCCAAACAAGATGTAGGCAAGCTGTTTCATCCCGCCCGCTTGAACCCGATCCGCACCAGAATAATCCCGAACCGCTTATGGTCCGTCGGCGCCTCGTACACCTTATCCACGGCAATCCCCGCCGTCGCCCGCTTCAGCGGACTCACCCACCCCTCCGGAACCGCCGCCTCAAAATGCTTCACCCCCGGCGTCGTGTACCGCTCCATCCCAACCACTCGCCCATTCACCGAAAACTTGAGGGTCACCGGACCGGTCTGCTTGAACCCGTCATCCCAAATCGCGAAGTCCGCGGTGAACCGCAGATGGTCCACCCGCTCCAGCATCACCCAAACAGCCGGGTTCGCCTCCGTCCACCGCCACCCAATTCCCGGCGCCGGCGGATAAATCCCGCTCACAATATGATCCGAGGCATCCGGCGACGCCATGTCCACCTCGATCGCCGGGGGCAGGCTCCCCTCAGCAAGCCTCTGATGCTGCGGCGGCACGGGAAACCACGGCCCGTCGCTCCCGCATCCCGCAAGAGCGAGCAACAGCACAGCAGCGGACAAGACCAAGCGTTGCAACCTCTTAGTGTAGTTCACTCCCCCTTCTCCTCCCACCTCCGCCTTAGCGCCGTTGAACCCCCGATTTCGCCATACACCGAAGAAAATACACAATTTGACGCTCGACTCTGGCATTCGGCGCCGGACGCGGCCTATACTGCCTTAGAAGAACCAGATCCAGAACCGTAAGGCGGAGCACGGTCACTTCGCGGATTGCGGTAGCATCCAGACACTACTCAAACAGTGGAGAAGCTCAGCATTCAAGCCCATGCATAAACCAATCAAGTACGTGGAAAAAGCAGTGACAGTGGCTGCCGGCGCAGCCTGGGTCGTTTTCGACAAGTTGAACCAGATCCGGCCGAACCCTTCCTTCACCCCGAAGTGGTCCGACAAACCGCTGCTGAAAAGCTACGAGAAAATGAAGCCGAAGCTGGGCTGGCCGCGCGAAACCGACTCCCTCTGCCCCAAGTGCATCCCCGAGATCCGCAAGAAAATCCTCGACGGCGAACTACCCGTCGACATCCTCCGCAACGAAAAGGTCGGCGAAATTAAGGCTCGCATCGTCGAGAAGAACGGCAAAATCGTCATGGAGAAGGACTGCCCCATCCATGGCCACTTCGAAGACGTCATGTCCATCGACCCGGCCTTCTTCAAGCACCTCGAAGACGTCTTCCCCGGCCGCGACATCCGCGCCCACAACGACGCCGGTCTCCACAAGCACGGCTCCTCCAACATCACCCACGGCCGCGGCTCGGTCCTCACCATCGACCTCACCAACCGCTGCAACATGATGTGCGACCCCTGCTTCATGGACGCCAACCAGGTCGGCTTCGTCCACGAACTGAGCTGGGAAGACATCAAGCAGTTGCTCGACAACGCCATCTCCATCAAGCCCCACCGCCAGATGTCGGTCCAGTTCTCCGGCGGCGAGCCCACGCTTAGCCCGTACTTCCTTGACGCGGTCCGTTACTCCCGCAAGGTCGGCTACAACAGCGTCCAGGCCGCCACCAACGGCATCGAGTTCGCCAAGAGCCTCGAGTTCGCCGAAAAGGCCGCCGAAGCCGGCCTCCGTTACGCCTACCTCCAGTTCGACGGCATCGGCAACGCCGCCAACTCGCACCGCGCCGTCGGCAACCTTTTCGACGTCAAAATCCAGGCCATCGAGAACCTCCACAAAGCCGGCGTCGAAATCGTCCCCGTCACCACCATCGTCAACGGCATCAACAACGAGCAGGTCGGACGGATCATCAAGTTCGCCCTCGACAACCCCAAGAAAATCTCCTTCCTCTCCTTCCAGCCCGTCTCCTTCACCGGCCGCGACGAAGAGGTCACCGACGAGCGCCGCACCGCGCAGCGCTACACGCTCTCCCACCTCGCTCACGACGTGAAGAATCAGGTGGGCATGGGCGAGCCCGTCCGCGACTGGTTCCCCATCTCCTTCATGAGCACCTTCAGCGACTGGGCGGACCTGATCCATGGCCCGCAGGCCGAATGGGGCCAGCTAAGCTGCGGCTGCCATCCCAACTGCGGCATTGGCATGGCCGTCATGGTCGACAAGGAAACCAAGGAATTCCGGCCCGTCACCGCCTTCTTGAACGGCGACCAGCTTGCCAAGGACGTCGCTAAGGTCAACGACGCCGCCCGCGGCCGCTTCCTGTCCGTCTTCGGCATGGCCCTCGCCCTGCTCCGCAACTACAACCCCTTCGAAGCGCCCACCCACTTCAAACTCGTCGACCTCATGAAGAAGTTCGACAAAACCTTCGGCGCCACCGGCCATAACTACGGCAAGGTCTCCGGCGAACGCACCAAGCAGGACATCGAACTCCGCCGCAAGGACCGCTGGAACTTCCTCTTCATCGCCGGCATGTGGTTCCAGGACCTGTTCAACTACGACTTCCGCCGCACCGAGCAGTGCATCATCCCCTACGCCACCCAGGACGGCGAAATCAGCTTCTGCGCCTACAACACCGGTGTCGGCTGGCGCAACATCATCGAAAAAATGCACATGACGGCCACACTTACCAAGTGGTACGAAGAAAAAGGCCGCCACGAAATCTTTGCCGGCAACAAGAAGGTCGCCCTCCCGACCCTCGAACACCACCTCGTCCTCGACGAGGCCGCCGTCAACGCCGATATCCAGCACGACCTCGACTCGAAAGGCATCGCCAAAACCGCCCGCGAAGAGAAACGCCGCCAGCGCGACGCCAAACTCAAGCAGGCCGAAGACGAGCGCATGATGAAGCTCTACCGCCAGCACGTCCTGGGCGAAAAACCGGCCCCCGATAACCTCGTCTCCATCGACTCCATCCTCCCCGCCGCCACCCCGGCCAAGCAATCCAAGGACGAGTCCCGCGAGGAAGTCGGTTCCTTCGGCGACTAACTCACTTACTGAGCAACCAACTTACTTCGGGCCGCCCGGGCATCCCCCCGGCGGCCCGACTTATTTTCTTCCCCCGAATAATCACATCGTCCGCGTACGGATTCCCGATCGCCCACTCTCCGTTATCTCTGCGAAACGCATCCACCGGACCGTAATACGAAGTCGAATTGAGCCCGGCCCCGTACCAGATCACCCGGCTCTTCCCCGCCGCCGCAACCTGAATCCAGTACCGCGTCTGCCCCCGCAAAACCGGCCGCTTCACCGAGTCCACCGTGTAAAACCGCCGCACGGCCCCGATCCCCCGAATCGTGAACTCCTCAATCGGCGCCCCCGGGTAGTCGTGGTCATCCGCCGCCAGCGCCACCGCCACTGCCCAGCCCGCACGTCCCGCCGACAAAGGAAGCGCGATCGAAGTCAGAACGAAGTCCGACTCGGGAGTGATCCCCACGCCCCGCTGCCACACCGCCCCGTCCCAATCACCCACGCGGCTCTCCAAATTCAACCCCAGACCCGTCGTGTCTCAGATCACCACGTCCGGCGTCTGCCCCGCCGCCGCCACCGAAATCAGCACAAACCAAACGCCTCGCATCACCAAACCCTCTATTTCTCCTGATTATGGTCTCTTTTCGCCAAAAGCGAAACCCCTCTTTGAACCGCTATAATCAATGATTTGGCAGTTCCCGCCACGCTTGGCGCTTGCACAGGGAGGATGGCTGAGCTCACAGAAAATCTAGACTTCCGGCGTTACTTCACAAGAGAACCCGTAATCGTGGCCCTGCTTTGCGTGGGCGCCGCAGTCGGCTTCGCGGCCGTCGGCGCTCTCTCGAGCATGTACCATACCCAGCAACAGTCGCTCGCCGTCTACTGGTTCAACAAAGGAAACGCCGACCTTGCCCAACATCGCTTCGAGCGCGCCGCCCAGGAGTTTCACGTCGCCCTCCTCTATTCCCGCGACAGCTACGACTTCCGCCTCAACCTCGCCGAAGCGCTCGTAGGTCTCGGCCGCATCGACGAAGCTTCTACGTACTTCAATAACCTCTGGGAACGCCAACCCGAAAACGGACTCGTCAACCTCGAACTCGCCCGGATAGCCGCCCGCAACAAGAACATCGAGCAGGCCCTCCGCTACTACCACAACGCCATCTACGGCGTCTGGCCGCCCGAGAAGGAAACCATGCGCCGCCAGACGCGCCTCGAACTCATCGACTACCTGCTCGGCATCAACGCCAAGCGCCAGGCGCAATCCGAGTTGATCGCCCTCGCCGCCACCCTTGGCAACGAACCCGCCCAACGCCTGCGCCTCGGCGATCTCTTCCTCCGCGTTCAGGATTACCAGGATGCTCTCTCGGCCTACCGGGCCGCCCTGCGCGCCGACCCCGGCAACGCCGCCGCCCTCGCCGGCGCCGGCCAAGCGTCCTTCGAACTCGCCCGTTATTCCCAAGCCGCGCGCTACCTCCGTGCCGCCCTCGCCCAATCCCCCGAAAACACCAGCCTCGCCGCCCTGCTGAAAACCGCCGAACTTGTCCTCCAGATGGACCCCTTTCGCCGCGGCGTCTCTCTCGCCGAACGCAACCGAATCGTCATCCGGGCCTTCCAGACCGCCGGCGACCGCCTCCAGACCTGCATGCCCGCCACCGGGCTCACCCAACCCACCGCCGCCGAACGGAACCTTCCCGATACCTGGGAGAAAATCAAGCCCCGCATTACGGACCGCGGCCTCCGCCGGGACCCCTCGCTCGTCGAAACCGCCATGGACCTCGTCTTCGACATCGAGCGGCAAACCAGCGTCACCTGCGGCGCGCCGGCGGGAACCGACATGGCCTTGCTCTTAATCGCAAAACTACATGAAGGGAGTTGAGGTGCGCCCACCCACCCCGTCCACCACCGCGACGGGTCAACAAGAACAGTCCACGCATTCCTCGGCCGCAGCCCGCCGCTCCGCCCGTACCCTCCTGCGCTCCATGTTCCAGGAGGATCGCTTCTTCCTGCTTCTCTCCGTCTTCATCGGCGTCTTCTCCGGCCTCGCCGTTGTCTGCTTCCGCTTCGCCATCGACTGGTGCCGTATCTACATCCTCGGCTCGGGTGTCGGTCTCTCACCCACCAGACTCGTCCTCGCCCCGGCCCTCACCGGCCTCTTCGTCGCTATCCTCGTCAAACGCTTCTTTCCCGGCGCCCGCGGTAGCGGCGTCAATCAAACCAAGGCCGCGCTCTATATCTATAACGGCTACATCCCCGTCCGCACCGCCGTAGGCAAATTCATCACCTCGTCCCTCGCCATCGGCGCCGGCCACTCTCTCGGTCCCGAAGACCCATCCCTCCAGATCGGCGCCAGCCTCGCCTCCGCCCTCGGCCGCTATACCCGCCTCTCCCGCGAACGCATGCGCCTCATCGCCCCCGTCGGCGCCGCGGCCGGCCTTGCCGCCGCCTTCAACGCCCCCATCTCGGCCGTCCTCTTCGTCATCGAAGAAGTCATCGGCCGCTGGTCCGCCGGCGTCCTCGGCTCCGTCGTCCTGTCCTCTGTAGCCAGCGCCGTCGTCATGCGCTGGTTCCTCGGCTCCGAGGCCCTCTTCCGCGTTCCCACCGTCCACATGGAGCACCCCTGGGAACTCATCGCCTACGCCATCCTCGGCATCGTCGGCGGCCTCGCCTCCGTCGTCTTCGCCCGCGGCATCTCCACCCTCCGCCTCCGCTTCCGCTCCCTCCCTAAACAAACCCAAATCTGGCAGCCCGCCTTCGCCGGCGCTCTTATCGGCTTCATCGCCCTCTTCGGCGCGCCGCAAGTCATGGGCGCCGGCTACGAATACATCGACGAAGCCATGCACGGCCAGTTCACCTGGCAGTTCCTCGCCATCCTCGCTGGTCTCAAGATCGTCGCCACCATCCTCTCCTTCGTCAGCGGCACCCCCGGCGGCATGTTCGCCCCCACCCTCTTCATCGGAGCCATGCTCGGAGCCTCCGTCGGCGGCGCCGAACACTCCCTCCTCCCCTTCTTCGGCGGCTCCCCGGGCACCTACGCCCTCGTCGGCATGGGCGTCCTCTTCGCCGGCTTCCTCCGCGTCCCCATGACCAGCGTCTTCATGGTCCTCGAAGTCAGCGGCAACTACTCCATCATCCTCCCCGTCATCGTCGCCAACACCCTGGCCTACGTCATCTCCCGCGGCCTCCAGCCCACCCCCATCTTCGACCTCCTCACCCGCCAGGACGGCCTCGAACTCCCCTCCATGGAAGACCTCCGCGAGGAAGAATCCCTCCACGTCGAAGACGCCATGCGCCCACCCGATGACCTCGTCTTGCCTCACGGCGCAACCGTCGCCCAGGCTCTCCAACAACTCACCGAAAAATCGCTCACCGCCGTCCTCGTCCCCCTACAACCCTACGGCTGGACCAGCATCGACAAGCACACCCTCGCCAACCTCGCCGAAGAAGGGCAAGGCGCCGTCGAAGTCACCTCCGTGCTGAACTCCGGCCCTATCCCCTGCCTCCACCCCGACCACCCCCTCGACAAGGCCCTCCCCTACTTCGACCGCTGGGACCTCGTCCCCGTGGTCAGCCGCGCCGGCCTTACCCAACTCGAAGGCGTCATCAGCCCTCGCGACGTTCTCGACGAATACCGCAGCCTCCCCGTCGAGTCCGAATAACAAACACCCGCCCCACCACAACCACCGATCCGCCAAACCGAGCCGCGACCGCCAGGGAGCGTCCCATTCCCACGCTGCTTGGCACTCCACGTGCCCTGTCAAAACCAAGGGGGCAGATTCGATTTCCCGCCCCGGAAACCGGCTCTGTAATCAAAAACAAGGAGGGCACTGAAATGGTCTGGCGACAGATCACTTCCCTGTTCCTGGCCGCACTAATGGCCGCAATGCCATCCCTGGCCAGATCCCAGGCATCATCCACTTCCTCCATCGAGGAAAAGATCCGCGCCATCCAACCCAACTCCCCGGTCGAAGTCCGCCTGCACAACGGCACAAAACTCCGCGGCACGATCGGTGAGGTCTCCGATACCGGCTACGTTCTCACTCACGAGACCTCCGGCCAGTTGGTCAAGCAGTCACTGACGTATCAGGAAACACGTTCCGTTAAAAATGTTGACAGCGTCAACCCCGGCCACGGCTCCAAACATATCTACACTGCCATTGCCATCGGCATGATCGCCGTAGCCGTCATCGCCGTCGTCGTGCTCCTGAAGAATCGAGGCTAACTCTTCGCGATGGCCTGGTTCGCCAGCGTCATCAGCTTCCCGCAGCAGCCGCTCAACTGAATCTTCACCTCTCCCAGCGTCTCTC
>JAKAJI010000232.1 GCA_021813825.1 Acidobacteriota bacterium
GTTCTGCGCGGACGTAAGGCGGCGCTGATGGCCATCACCGTTTTGGGCTGCTCCGCGCTGACCTGGGCCGCGCACATCGGGCTGCGCTCCCTGATCCTCCGTTGATGCGATGAAATTCACTGTCACGGGCTTGAGCCATAAAACAGCGCCGGTTGAAGTCCGCGAACGGCTCGCCTTCGACGCCGCCGTGCTCCCGGACGCGCTCCGCTCGCTCACCGCCAGGCCCGGCCTCATGGAGGCGATGATTCTTTCCACCTGCAACCGCGTCGAAGTCTCGCTTGCCAGCGAAGAGACCGCCGACCCCGAACTCGCCGTGGACGAGTTCTTCTCCAGTACCAACGTCGACCCCGCCCAGTTCCGCCCCTACGTCTACCACTACATCGGCGCTGACGCGATCCGCCACCTGTTCCGCGTCGCCTCCAGCCTGGACTCCATGGTCGTCGGCGAACCGCAGATCCTCGGCCAGTTCAAGGCCGCCTACGCGCTGGCCCGGGAGCACGGCGCAGCGAACGGGTTCCTCGAAACCGTCATGACGCGCGCCTTTAGCGTCGCCAAGCGCGTCCGCACGGAAACCGAAATCGGAACGAGCGCCGTCAGCGTGAGCTTCGCCGCCGTCGAACTGGCCCGCGAAATCTTCGGCTCGCTGAAGGACCGCGCCATCCTCATCATCGGCGCGGGCAAAATGTCGGAAGCCGCCGCCCGGCACCTGGCCCGCAACGGCGTCACCCGCATCCTGGTCACCAACCGCACCGAAGAACGCGCCCTCGAAATGGCCCGCCTGTTCAACGGCGCGGTCGTCCCCTACACGGACTACCTGGCCTCGCTGCCTGAAGTCGACATCGTCATCACATCGAGCGGCGCCCCGCACTTCGTGCTTACCCGCGAACAGGTCAAGCGCGCGCTCGACAAACGCCGCAACCGCCCGATGTTTTTCATCGACATCGGCGTGCCGCGCAACATCGAGCCCGCGGTGAATCAACTGGAAAACGCGTTTCTCTACGACATCGACGATCTCCGCGGTGTGGTCGAGCGCAATGTCGAGAACCGGAAACAGGTCGCGCTCGAAGCAGAAAAAATCGTGGAGGAGGAGGCCGCCCGCATGATGGAGCGGCTCAAGGTCCGCGAGGTCGCCCCAACCATTTTGAGTTTGCAGGAGCAGTTGGAAACCGTCCGCGCCGGCGAGATCGCCCGCGCCCGCGCCCGCCTCGGCGCACTCACAAAGGAGCAGGAAGAAGCCATCGAGCAGATTACCCGCGGCATCATCAACAAGATCGCCCACGGCCCGATTTCCGAACTGCGGCGCAACGCCGCGCAAGCCGACGGCGTGCACATTATCTCTACGATTCGCCGGATCTTCCGGCTCGGCGACGAATGACGTCCCTACGGATCGGCACGCGCGGCTCCGCGCTCGCGCTCTGGCAGGCCCGCTGGGTCGCCTCCCAACTCGAAGCCGCCGGCATAACGGCCTCGATCGAAGTCATCCACACCACCGGCGACCGCGTGCTCGACGTCACGCTGGCCAAGGTCGGCACCAAGGGCATGTTCACCAAGGAGATCGAGGAGGCGCTGCTGTCGGGCTCCATCGACATCGCCGTGCACAGTCTGAAGGACATGCCGGCCGAGATCCCGCCGGGCCTCACGCTCGCCGCCGTTCCGGTCCGCGCGGATGCGCGCGACGCCGCCTGCGGCCGCCTGCTCGACTCGCTCCCGAACGGCGCCAGGGTCGGCACCAGCAGCCCGCGCCGCTCTGCGCAGGTCCGCGCGTTGCGGCCGGATCTCGAAATTCTCGATATTCGCGGCAACGTCGACACGCGCCTGCGCAAACTCGACGAAGGCCGCTACGACGCGATCCTGCTCGCTTCCGCCGGGCTCGACCGCCTCGGCTGGGGCGCGCGAATCGTCGAAAGGTTCGACCCCTCGCGCCTGTGCCCGGCGCCGGGCCAGGGCGCGCTCGCCATCGAAGCCAGAGAAGGCTCGGAAGCCGCACAACTGGCCGCGCGCGTGCTTGATGACGAAGCGGCGCGGCGCGCGGTCACGGCCGAACGCGCCGTCCTGCTCGAACTCGGCGCGGGCTGCCAGGCTCCGGTCGGCGCGCACGCCACCGCCCGCAACGGCGTGCTTCACCTGGACACCGTCGTCGCGCTGCCCGACGGCTCTCGCATCGTTCGTTGGAGCGAAGAAGGCAGCGAGGCCGCGACCCTCGGCCGCAACGCCGCCCGCCGCATGCTCGAACGCGGAGCGGACGAGATCCTCACCGCCGCCGCGGGATCATGAGCGCACCCGGCAAAGTCTACCTCATCGGCGCAGGCCCGGGAGATCCCGGCCTGCTCACGCTAAAAGGCCGCGACGTGCTCGCGCGCGCGCAGTGCGTGCTCTACGACAACCTCGCCAACCCCGCGCTGCTCGACTACGCCCCCGCTTCGGCCGAGCGGCTCTACGTCGGCAAGAAGCGCGCCGAACACACGCTCTCGCAGGACGAAATCTGCCAACTGCTCGTCGAACGCGGCCGAGCCGGCCTCACCGTCGTCCGTTTGAAGGGCGGCGACCCGTTTATCTTCGGCCGTGGCGGCGAAGAAGCCGAGGCGCTGGCCCAGGCCGGCATCCCGTTTGAAGTCGTGCCCGGCGTGACGACGCCGCTCGGCATCGCGGCCTACTCCGGCGTTCCGCTCACCCACCGCGAGCACACCTCGATCGTGACCTTCGTCACCGGACACAACGTCGAAGCGATCGACTGGTCCAAGGCCGGCGCCGCCGACACGCTGGTCATCTTCATGGGCCTCACCAACGCCGCCGGCATCACGCAGGCGATCGTCGCCGGAGGGCGCAGCGCGGATACCCCGGCGATGGCCGTGCGCTGGTCCACCTATCCCAAGCAGAAGACCGTGGTGGGCACGCTCGGCGACATCGCCCAGAAGATCGAGGCCGCGGGGCTGAAGCCGCCCGTGACGATCGTCGCCGGCGAGGTGGTGCGGCTGCGCGACACGCTGAACTGGTTTGAGAAGCTGCCGCTGTTCGGAAAACGGATCGTGGTGACGCGCGCGGCGGGACAAGCACGGGATCTGAGCGAGAAACTCTCGGCGCTCGGCGCGGAGGCGATCGAGTTGCCCGTCATCTCACTGGTGCCGCCCGAAGACTTGCGGCCGCTCGACGAGGCGATCGCGCGGCTGGAACATTTCGACTGGATTGTGTTTACAAGCGTGAACGGCGTGCGGTTTTTCCTCGACCGCCTCGACTCGTCCCCGGGCGACCTGCGCAAGCTGCGCGGTAGGCTCTGCGCCATCGGGCCCGCGACACGCCGCGCCCTCGAAGATCTGCACCTCAAGGTCGACCTCGTGCCGGAGCAGTACGTCGCCGAAAGCGTGGCGGACGCCTTCGCCAAACTCGATCTGCGCGGGGCGAAGGTGCTGCTACCGCGCGCCGAGGCCGCGCGCGAGGTGCTGCCGGAGGCGCTCCGCGCGATGGGCGCGGAAGTGGAGGTTGTCTCCGCTTATCGCAACGTCATCCCGCCCGGGGCTGAAGCCATGGTGCGGGAGTGGTTCGCGCCGGACAAGCCGAAGCCCGACTGGGTCACCTTCACGAGCGGCTCGACGGTCGGAAATTTCCTCGCACTCGCCGGAGCGGATGCGCTTTCGGGGGTGCGCTGCGCCTCGATCGGACCTGTGACCACCGCCGCGCTGCGCGCCCACGGCATCGACCCGGCGGTGGAGGCGGCCAAATATACGATCGACGGACTCGTCGAGGCCCTGTGCGCTATAGTCTTGGGGAATGGCCGCGCTTTGGGAGTCTAGCATTCACGCCAAAACGGATGATGTGCGGACCATCGACCTCCGGCAACTTCCGGCCGGGCACCTGGCGGCTCTGCTTGATGAAGAGATCCGGGCGTGGCGGACGGTGCTGCGGTGGGACTTCCGGCCGAGCGCGGGGCTGGTGCAGCATTTCCAGGACATGCACGCCCTCAGCGGCTGCGCGCTGCTTGCCGGCGGAAGAACGGCGGGCTACTGCTACTACGTGGTCGAGGAGCACAAGGGGCTGATCGGCGATTTGTTCGTCTCGCAAGCCTGGGCGACGAACGCGAATCATATGTTTCTGCTGGGCGCCGCGCTCGAGCAACTGCGCAAGGACAGCGCGGTGCGGCGCGTGGAGAGCCAGTTGATGCTGCTCGATTCGCCGAAGCTGAGTTCGCTGCCGCTGCGGCGGTACGTGCACGCGTTCCCGCGGCTGTTCCTCGAACTCGACTACGAGAGCGCGCCCTCCTTGCCTCCTTCAGACGCGGCGCAGCGGTTCACCATCGTGCCGTGGCAGGAGACGATGCACGAGCAGGCCGCCGTGATGCTGGCCGAGGCGTACCAGGACCACGTGGACAGCGAGATCAACGACCAGTACCGCTCGCCGGCGGGCGCGTCGCGGTTCCTGGGCAACATCATCCAGTATCCCGGCTGCGGCAGTTTCTTCCGGCCCGGTTCGTTTCTGGCGCTTTCCCCCACCACGCACGCCGTGGTCGGGATGAGCCTGGCGAGCCTGGTGGCAAGCGACTGCGGGCACATCACGCAGCTTTGCACGGCGCCATCGGCGCGCGGCCAGGGGCTGGGCTATGAACTGATGCGGCGGTCGCTCGAGGCGCTCGAGCGCGCCGGTTGCCGGGCAACGAGCCTGACGGTGACCGCGGCCAATCGCGGCGCCGTGCGCCTCTACGAGCGCTGCGGCTTTGTGCGGCGCAAAGAATTTTCGGCGCACGTCTGGGAAGGCAGCACGTTTTCGGGTGCACGATCCAGTTGAGGAGTACAGGCGGAGGTTAGCCGAGCGGCGCGCGCGGTCGGCGGACTTGTACCGGCGGCACGTTTCGTTCGGGAACGCACGGCTCGGCGTGGCCGTCGTGGCGGCGCTGGTGGCGTGGTTTGCGTTTCGCCAGGACGCTATCTCGGGCTGGTGGCTGGCGCCGCTGGGGCTGGTGTTCGCGACGCTCGCCTTCCTGCACGACGCCGTGCTGCGGGCGCGCGTCGAGTGCGAGCGCGCGGTGAAGTTTTTCGAGCGCGGCCTGGCGCGCATCGAGGACCGCTGGGTGGGCCAGGGTTCGGCAGGCGAGAAATTCGCCGACCCGTCCCACGCTTACGCGCAGGAGCTGGACTTATTCGGGAAAGGTTCGTTGTTCGAGTTACTGTCGATTGCGCGGACCGAGGCAGGGGAAAACGCGCTGGCAGGTTGGCTGAAGGCGCCGGCGGCGCCGGACGAGATCCGGGCGCGGCAGGCTGCGGTAAGCGAGTTGCAGAACCGCGTGGACCTGCGCGAGGCGATGGCGGTGCTGGCCGAAGATGTTCGCGCGCGCGTTCACGCCGAGGCGCTGGCGAAGTGGGGCGCCGAACCGGTGCTGCTCGACTCGCGCGTGGCGCGGATCGCGGCGGCGGCTCTGGCATTGGGCATGATCGCGGCGGCGGCGGCTGCGTTTACCTACGGGATTCCGGAGATCTTTCTGTTCGCGGCGGCGGTAGTGGCTACGTTCGGCGTGCGCTACCGCAAGCGCGTGGTGCAGGTGGCCGGCCGGGTGGATGAGGCGGCGCGGGACCTCGAGTTACTCGCCGCGGTGCTGAAGTTACTCGAACGCGAGTCATTCCGGTCCCCGAAGTTAGTCGAAGTTAGAAAGAGATTGGAAGTAGAGGGGCGACCGGCTTCCTGGCAGATCGCGCGGCTGCGGCGGTTTGTGGAATTACTCGACCAGAGGGATCACGTGGCGGTCCGGGCAATTGGGCCGCTGGTGCTGTGGACGACGCAGCTTGCCTTCGCGGTGGAGGCCTGGCGGAAACGGTCGGGCCCGGCGATCGCGCGGTGGATCGAGGCGGTGGGCGAGATCGAGGCGCTGAATTCGCTGGCCGGTTACTCGTACGAGCGTCCGGAGGATCCGTTTCCGGTGATCCGCGAGGATGGCGTGTGGTTTGAAGGCGAGGGGATGCGGCATCCGCTGCTGGCGGCCGAGCGCGCGGTGGCCAACGATGTGCGGCTGGGAGACGGCCTGCGGCTGATGATCGTGAGCGGGTCAAACATGTCGGGCAAGAGCACGCTGCTGCGGACGGTGGGGGTGAACGTGGTGCTGGCGTTGGCCGGGGCGCCGGTGCGGGCGCGGCGGCTGTGCCTGACGCCGTTCGCGCTGGGGGCTTCGATTCAGGTGCGGGATTCGCTGCTCGAAGGACAGTCGCGGTTCTACGCGCAGATCGTGCGGCTGCGGCGGATCGTGGACTTGAGCCAGGGGCCGCTGCCGCTGTTGTTTCTACTCGACGAACTGCTGCATGGGACGCACTCGCACGACCGGCGGATCGGCGCGGAGGCGATTCTGCGGGGACTGGTGGAGCGCGGGGCGGTGGGCTTGGTTACCACGCACGACCTGGCGCTGACCGAGATCGCCGAAGGGCTTGGGGACCGCGCGGCGAACGTCCATTTCGAGGACCGCATGGAAGCGGGCGAAATGAAATTCGACTACCGCCTGCGGCCCGGCAAGGTGCAGAAGAGCAACGCGCTCGAGTTGATGCGCTCGATCGGGCTGGAGGTCTGAGCGTAGATTCTACCGGTTCTGCGGGGCCAGGTTCGGATTTTTGCGCGCCCATTCGCGGTATTCGTCGACGGTGTAGAAGGCCCGGTAGTCGTAGAGGCGGCCGCCGTCCTCGAGTGGATCGGCCCAATCGAGGCTCCAGGAATCGCCGACGCGTTTCATCCAGGCAGAGAGTTTCGCATCCATGTCCTCAAGGACGCCGCGGCTGGCAGGGTCATCGGCGAGATTCGTCTTTTCGTAGGGGTCGTTCTTCAGGTCGTAGAGGAGCCAGGGGCCGCTTTCCCAACGCGCGTACATATAGCGTTCGGTCCGCACGCCTCGCCAGGCCCGTTCGACGCCGCCCGCGTGAAAGGGTCCGAAAATCTGGAAGTACGCCGAGCCGGGCGCGGCCTCGGATTCGCCTTTTGCCACTGCGGAGAGATCGGTTCCCTGCATTTCGCCGGGGACGGTGAGCCCGCAGAGGGACAGCAGGGTGGGCGCGAAGTCCACGTGGGTGAATGTGGCATCGGTGGTTCGCCCGCGCGGGACAGTGCCCGGATACCGCAGAATGCCCGGCACGCGGATCGACTCTTCCCAGGGTTTGCGTTTCAGGATTTTGCCGTGCGAACCGAGCATGTTGCCGTGATCGGAGGAAAACAAAACGATGGTGTTTTGTTCCAAGTCTAATTCGCGCAGGACCTTGAGCAGTCTTCCAGTCTGATCGTCGATGGCGGTGATGGCGGCGTAGTAGGCGGCGACATCGCGCCGGCTTGCACCCCGGGTGCCCTCGACCCAGTTGGGACGCATGGTGAGCTTTTCGGCGTCGTAGAGGTCGAGATACTTTTGCGGGGCCATGTAGGGGTCGTGCGGGGCGCCGGGCGCGAGCACGAGAAAGAAGGGACGCTGCTGGTTTTCGTAGAGAAATTCGATTGCCAGGTCGGTCCAGAATTCGGGCTCGTACTTATCGGTCACGATGGGAACGTTTTCGTCGCGGAAGTACCAGTTATAGAAATAGTTGTGGTTGCATTCGTTGGCGGCCCAGAACTGGAAGCCGTGGCGGC
>JAKAJI010000233.1 GCA_021813825.1 Acidobacteriota bacterium
AATGCTCGCAGGACACCGCCCACCGTGACATCCTCGCGCTTGTCCGGCATGGCGTCCTTGTCCAGAATGCGGAAGGCGGACGCAGCACAAGCTATGCGCTTGCCGCGTAGGCGGGAAATGCACGCGAAGAGCTTTGCCGAACTTTTCGAAGAGCCGTTTCAAGAGCCCGGTGAAAATTGATCCCGCATGATCACGCACCCGTCAGACGTGCGGGCCGGAGCAGGGACCGCATCCTGGCAAGGCGATGGCGTTCGACGGTTGGAAGCGATTGAACGCCGAGTGCGGCAGGCAGTTCGGCGTTTCATCGCCGGGGCGCAGCAGCGACGGCCGGGACTACATCCCAACAACGATAAGTTTTCAGAACTTTTCTCTTGACTGATTCCGTAATCTGAGCAATACTCTGATTGATTTAGGGACAGTCGCTCACCGTACAAGGCCAAACGCTTCAAATCATGCGTCTGCTCAGGGGCAGGCCGGGGCGATAGTGTGTGTGGGCGGCTCTGGGGGATATCATGACTCACACGCTGGGCTTTTTGGCCCGCGGCGCGTTCGCGCTGGGGCTGTGTCTTGCGTTCGCCGTGTCGGGCGACGCACAAAACGTAACTGCAAGCATCCGGGGTACGGTGACCGACGCCTCCGGCGCGTCGGTGCCCGGCGCCACGGTCACGGTTCATAATCAGGCCACGAACGTCGATGTACGGAGCGTGACCACGAACACGACCGGCGATTACGATGTCCCGCTGTTGCCGCAGGGAACGTATACGGTCACGATCAGCAAGGCGGAATTCAAGAGTTTCATCGCCAAGGATGTCGTGCTTGATGTCGGCCAGAACCGGACGGTGAACGCGACGCTTGCGACGGGCGAAGTCAGCCAGTCGGTCACGGTGGCGACGGAGACGACGCCGGTGCAGTTGACGACGGCGGCGCAATCGTCAACGATTACGGGGACGCAGGTTCGGGAACTGGAGTTGAACAACCGGAACTTCGAGCAACTGGTGACGCTGCAGCCGGGCGTTGTGTCTTCCCTGCCCGCGATCGTGGGATTCGGGATTTCGAACACCGACTCGATTTCGGTGAACGGGGCCCGCGGTGGCGCGAACAACTGGATGGTGGACGGGGCCGACATCAACGACAGCGGCTCCAACCTCACGCTTCTGAATGTTCCGAGTGTGGATGCGATGGACGAATTCACGCTGCAGCGGAGCACGTATGACGCGCAGTACGGACGGAGCGGCGGCGGCCAGGTGCAGGTGGTGACCAAGTCCGGCACGAGTGAGTTTCACGGGGACGCTTACGAGTTCGTCCGGAACGACGTTTTCAATGCGAACGAATTCTTCGCCAACTCGGCCGGGCGGGCGCGGCCGCCGCTGCGGTATAACAACTTCGGCTTCACGTTCGGCGGTCCGGTGTTCATTCCGGACCACTACAACACCGACAAGTCGAAGACCTTTTTCTTTGTTTCCGAGGAGTGGCGGGAGACGAGCCTTCCCTCCACCTATATCGCCCTGCTTCCGACGCCGGCACAGCTTTCGGGGACATTCACCGGGCAGTTGAACCCCGCTTCCGCGCCGGCGGGATGCATCACAACGAACGCCGCGGCCAATACGTCGCAGATCAGTCCGTCGTGCTTCAGCAAGAACGCGCAGGCCTACATCAAGAACGTCTACTCGAAGTTTTCCGCCAACGGTCCTCCGGGCACGAATGAATTCATCAATCCGGTGAACGCGCAGAACAATTACCGGCAGGACATGGAGCGGCTGGACCAGAAGATTACAGACCGGGTACAAGTTTTCGTTCGCTACATGCAGGACGCCGTGCCGACCACGGAGCCCGGCGGCTTGTTCGCCGGGGAGCCGCTTCCTGGCATCTCCTCGACGGCGACCAACGCGCCGGGCAAGAACTTTGTTGCGCACGCGACGGCGATTCTTTCCCCTTCGATTGTGAACGAGGCCGGGTTCAACTATTCGTGGGGGGCGATTAACAGCGAACTGACGGGCATTGTGAATTCGCCGTCGTTTACCGGCGCGCTGACGAATAACTTCCCTTATACGGACCCGTACGGCCGCGTGCCGGGTCTTTCGATTGTCGGGCTGACGGGAGTGGCTCTTCCCTCGGCGCCGTATCACGAGCGGAACATCGACAAGGAGTTCTACGACAACTTCTCAATTACGCGGGGCAACCACTCGATCCGCACCGGCATCAGCTCGCAGTTTATGCGAAAGACGGAGAATGCCGACAACCCGACCAACGGCTCGTTCATCTTCCGCACCGGCTACGGGAACCCGGCGTTTGCGAACTTCCTTCTGGGAAATGCGGCGCAGTTCTCGCAGTCGAGCCGCGACATCACACCCGACCTGCGCTACGCGGACGTGGAAGCCTATATTCAGGACGACTGGAAAGTACGTTCCAACCTCACGATCAATCTTGGCGCCCGCTACACGTATATGCCGAGCCCGCACGATGCGAACCTGGTTCTGAACAACTTCGACCCCGCGGCTTTCAAGGCAGGCGCTGCGCCGGTACTTACCTCCAGCGGGAACTTCGCGGCCGGCCAGGGGGTGATTCCGGCCAATTACGTCAACGGGATCATCTTTCCGTCGAGCGGGTGCGCGGGGGCTCAGAAGATCGCTCCGGTGACTTGCTCGCCCTACGGCAATACGGTGAACCTGAACGACACGAACAATGTCGCCCCGCGGATCGGTCTGGCGTGGGACCCGTTCGGCAAGGGCAAGACTTCGATACGTACCGGCTACGGCATTTTCTACGACCGGCCGCTGAACGGGATCTGGGAGCAGAACGCTTTTGCGGATCCGCCGCTGCTGCAAAGCGTGCTGGTGTTGAACACGGCCTTCGATAATCCGAGCGCGGGCACTGCATTCACGCGGCTTGGTCCGGTGGGGTTGCACGCCACGGGGCAGGGCTCGTTCCACGTGCCTTACTACCAGAACTGGAACTTCTCGGTGCAGCAGGAGATCGCGCCGGACACGCGGCTTGAAGTTGCTTACGTGGGCGGCAAGGGTACGCACCTTCTCGGTCTGCTCGACGAGAATCAGGCCCCGCTCAGCCTGCGCGAGGCCAATCCGACGGCCAACGTGAATCAGTTGCGGCCGTATCTTGGTTACGCAAATATCAACGATGTCGCCAGCCTGTTTAACAATACGTATAACTCGCTGCAGGTTTCGTTGACGCGGCGGGTGGCGACGGGTTTGAACTTTGGCATCGCCTACACATGGTCCAAAGACTTGACCGACAACGCGACCGACCGGTCCACGGCGAACTACGATTCTTACAACTTTGCGCTTGACCGCGGCCCGGCGACGTTCAACGTCCCGCAGGTGGTGATCGCAAATTTCGTTTACGACCTGCCGTTCTTCAAGAGCAAGCAGGGCTTTACGGGCAAGGTGTTGGGCGGTTGGGAGATCTCCGGCATCACCACGTTCCAGGCGGGCTTCCCGCAGGTGGTGCGGCAGTTCAACGATCCATTTAATTCGTTCGACTACAAAGCCGGGACGCCGGGAGTGTTCCCCGGTGGCATCGGCATTGACCCCAGCCCGGTGGCGCCGCGTGCCGACGTGGTTCCCGGGGCTTCGCTCAGCGGACCGGGGACGGTCGCCGAGTACTTCAACACGAAGGCGTTTGCCGATGCGATCGGCCACTTCGGAACCGCCAGCCGCGGCCTGTTGTACGGCCCGGGGCTGGATAACTGGGACATTGCCGCGATCAAGAACATTTCGCTGACGGAGCGCTTCAGTCTCCAGTTCCGCGGGGAGTTCTTCAACGCCTTCAACCACGTTTCGTTCACGTCGCTCGACACGAACGTCGACAGCGGGACCTTCGGCCGTCTGAACGGCGACCGCGGCCCGCGTAACATACAGCTTGGCCTTAAGTTGTACTTCTGATTCGGCGGCGCGGCTAAAATGAGAGCCGGGATGCCGCGCCGGTCCGGACTTTTGCTACTCCTTGCGGCCAGTTTGGCGGCTGCCGGGGTTGACGTGCGAGCGTTGATCGCCGATGCCGGGAAGGCGCTGGAGAAGGGCGATAACGCCGCGGCGGCGTCCGGTTTCCGGCGGGCATTGGGGATTGCGCCGGGAAACATCGACGCGATGGTGGGTTTAGCGCTGGCTGAAACGCGCCTTGGAAAGCCGGAGGAGGCGATCGCGCTGTACCGGAAGGCGTTGACGGTGCAGCCGCAGGACGCCCGCATCCAACGCAACCTCGCACTGGCCTGCTTCAAGGCGCAGCGGTATGCCGAGGCGTGGCCGCTACTCGACAGGCTGACCGGGCCGACGAGCACGGACTTCCAGTTACTGAATTTGAGCGGCCTGACGCTGTTCGCGTTGGACCGCTATTCACCGGCTGCATCGTATCTGGAACGGGCGGTGAAGGTGAAGCCCGACGATGCCGGGACGCTATACGTGCTCGGCAAGGCCTATCTGCAGACGGGCAACGGGAAGGGCCTGGCGCAGGTGTTCGAACAACTGGAACGCGTGGCGCCAGACTCGGCCGAAGCTCATGTGATGATGGGCACGGCGTACGACAAGGGCTTTCATACGGACGAAGCGATTCAAGAGTACGAGGCGGCGGAGAAGGCGAATCCCGATTTTCCGGGCGTGCACAGGGATCTGGGTCTGCTGTACTGGAAGCAGGATCGCGCCGGCGCCGCCGAGGACGAGTTTCGCGAGGAACTGCGGCGATTCCCGTCCGACACGGTGGCCAACTGCCTGTTGGGCGACATCCTGTTGCGGCGGGGAGATGCGGCGGGTGCGGCGCCGCATTACGAAGCGGCGCTGAAGACAAATCCGCGATACAAGGAAGCGCTGTTCGGGCTGGGGAAGGCGGAGTTGAAACTCCGGCATCCCGAGAAGGCAGTGGGGCCGCTGCGGAAGGCGATCGCCCTCGATCCGAATTACGCGCAGGCGCACTTCACGCTCGGACGCGCGTTGCATGAGCTGGGTCAAGACAAAGAAGCCGCTGCCGAGCAAGCCAAGTCCGTTGCAATTCAAGCGCGGCAACAGGCCGAGTACACGCGGCGTCTCCGGGGCAAATAGCGGCGCTTAGTGGAGCATGGCGGTCATCGAGTCGAGTAACTGTGCCTCGCGCTCGATGGCCGCGGCGGTGCGTGAGATCTGCGGTCCCGCTTCGGTCCAGTCTTTCTCGTCGATGGCTTCGCGGACCGCGGGGAGGGTTTTCACGCCATAGCCGGTATAGAAGCCCGGAGCGTAGACCATGTGCTCAAACCAGGGGCGGCGCGGGAGGCCTTTTGTGTCGAGAAGCATGCGCTCGGTGAGATAGACCTTACCGGCGAGTGCGGAGGAGATCGAAGGATTCGCCGCATAAGCACGCTCATAGGCCGCAGCGGCGCGCTTCAAATGATCGACGGCGTTTTCGAGGGGGGAGAAGTCGAGGAAGGGAGGCATGGCTTCTTTGGGGGTGGCGACGAATGGCTTTCGGGGATCGGCTGCCGCCTTGTAGGCTCCTGCTTCGATCAGACGGTCTTTCGCTTCGATCTCGTCCCGCGTGGTCTTCCAGAGTGTTTTTACCTGGTCTAGGTAGGTGGAGAACGTGCGTGCCTGGGCGTTGAATTCAAAAGCGGGCACGTTTGCGTCGGCCAGACGCATGACGAGCGTGCCGGCGGTCTGCGCCAGGGCGCGGCCGTAGACGAAATCGCGGTCGGAGAAATGCTCGTACCAGTAAATGTCGTCGTAGATGGAGTGATAGATACCGCCGCCGTCTTCGCCGCCGTAGCCGAGATCGACGCTGGCGATGCCGAGATGTTGGAGGAACGGCGTGTAGTCGCTGCCGGAGCCGAGGGCCGAAATGGGCAGGTCGCCAGCGGCGGGCTCTACCGAGGCGGCGCCTTTGCGCTCGACCATGCGATTCAACTCGAGACGCTTCCACACGCTCATGTGGGTTTCCGGATCCTCGACATCGCGCGCGACCTGGTTGACGAGCATTTCGAGCGAATGAGATCCACCTGCATGAAGAAAGCCCCGGCCGTTGCTGTCGCTATTGATGTAGGCGACGGCTTTCTGGCTCAGCTCCGTAGCATGGGCCTCGGCCCACTCGGTGGAGCCGAGCAGGCCGGGCTCCTCGCCGTCCCAGGCGGTAAAGACGATGGTGCGTTTCGGGCGCCAGCCCTGCTTGACGAGTTCGGCCATCGAGCGTGCTTCTTCGAGGACGGAGACGGTGCCGGAGACGGGGTCTTCGGCGCCGTTGACCCAGGCGTCGTGGTGATTGCCGCGAATGACCCACTGATCGGGAAACTCAGCGCCGGGGATGGTCGCGATCACGTCATGGATGGGCTTGAGGTCCCAGTTCGACTTCATGACCAGATGGACTTTTGCGGGTCCAGGACCGGTGTGGTAGGTGACGTCGAGCCCGCCGCGCCATTCGGGTGGGACGACTTCACGGCCGAGGGCGGCGAGCAGAGGCCGCGCGTCGGAGTAGGAGATCGGCAGCACCGGAATCTTCATCAACACGGGAGACTGGCTGAGGGGCAGGCGTTTTGCGTCTTTGGTGGCGCCGACGCCGGGGGTGAGAGGATCGCCGGCGTAGAGAGGCATGTCGGCGACGCTGCCGCGCTGGACGCCGAAGGGGGGGCGCCAGGCGCCGTCGGGGAAGACGTTGCCGGCGGTGTAGCCGTCGTCGCGGGGATCGGAGTAGATGATGCAGCCGACGGCGCCGTGCTCATAGGCGACTTTGGGCTTGATGCCTCGCCAGGAGCCACCGTAGCGGGCGATGACGATCGCGCCTTTGACGGAGATGCCGAGACGGTCCAGAACTTCGTAGTCGGAGGGGATGCCGTGGTTGACGTAGACGAGCGGCGCGGTGACGTCGCCGTCGCCCGAGTAGGCGTTGTAGGTGGGAAGCTGCTCCGAGGTTTGGTTCGAGGTGGGATCGACGGAGAGAGGCGGTTCGGCAAGCTGAGCCTCAAACCGGCTGGGCGACAACAGTTCGAGCTTTCTCTCTTTCGGGGTCGGGAACAGGACGTCGAAGGTTTCGATATGGGCGTCGAGGCCCCAGCTTTTGAACTGCGCGAGGATCCACTGGGCGTTTTCGTTGTCGTAGGGTGAGCCGACGTGATGAGGATGGGCGGCGAGGCGTTCCATGTCGGCTTTCATGTTGGCGGGGCTTGGCAGCGAGCGATACTTCATTTCCCATTCGTGCTCCTGGGCGGCGCCGGTGGAGTCGTATCCCCGGTAGGAGGCGGGCGACTGCGCGAGGGCGAGCGAGAGACAGACGAATAGCGCGAATGGGGCTCGGAGCATGAGGATATTGTAGGCGAGACGGAGGCAGGGCGCTTACCGCGCGAACCTTGCGAAGAAGCTATCGGCGTTCCAGGCCGGCCGGGCGGCGTCGCCGGCCACGCGTTCGAGCAGCGAGGCGATGAAGTCGTTGAAGCGGGCCGCGGCGGCGAGGTCGACGGGTTGGGAGGTGTCGTCGGAGGGCGCGTGATAGCGCTTTGTGAGCCATTCTTTTTGAATGCGCGCTTCGTCCGAGCCGGGCAGAGCGGCGAATTTGAAGGCGACGGCCGGGACGCCGTGCTGCACGAAGCTGTACTGATCGCT
>JAKAJI010000234.1 GCA_021813825.1 Acidobacteriota bacterium
ACAGCGAGCAGGTGTTTGAGGAGATCCGGGCGGCGTTCGAGGATTTCGCGGCGAAGCTGGATATTACGGACTTCCACTTTATTCCGATCGCAGCGCTGCATGGGGATAACATTGTGGAGCGGAGCCGGCACATGGACTGGTACCAGGGCCCGACGCTGATGTACTTACTGAATAACATACATATTAGTAACGACCAGAATCATATCGACGGGCGGTTTCCGGTGCAGTATGTGGTGCGGCCGCAGTCGAGCGAGCATCCGGATTACCGCGGCTATGCCGGGCGGGTGGCGGGCGGGATCTTCCGGCCGGGGGATCATGTGGTGGTGCTGCCGAGCGGGATGGAGACGCGGATCAAGTCGATTGACACTTACGAAGGGCCGCTCGAGGAGGCGTTTCCCCCGATGTCGGTGACGATGACGCTCGAGGATGAGATCGACGTCAGCCGGGGGGACATGATCGTGAAGGAAAATAACCGGCCGCTGATGGGGCAGGAAGTGACGATGATGGTGTGCTGGCTGAACGACCAGCCGCTGAAGCGGGAGCGGGTGTATTCGCTGCGGCACACGACGCGGGACGCGCGGTGCCGGGTGCGGGAGGTGCACTACACGGTGGATGTGAACACGCTGCAGCGGAGGGAGGAGGCGAAGACGCTGGGGCGGAACGATATCGGGAAGATTACGATTCACACGACGACGCCGCTGGTGTTCGATAAGTACAGCCGGAACCGGAACACGGGGAGTTTGATTTTAATCGACGAGGGGACGAACGAGACGGTGGCGGCGGGGATGATTGCGTAGAGGAGAGGCGGGGGGCACTGGCTCACGTCCCGGCGGAGCTGCCGAGGAGCAGGACCATAAACGCCGCGGGTGGAAGGATGGCGACTCCGCGAAACGGGTGGAGGGACAGGAGGTCGCGGTCGCCGCTTACGATGACTGTCGCCTTGGAGGCCAAGGCGCAGGCAAGGATGACATCGTCGTCCGGATCGCGGCTGGTGCGGATAAGCTATGGCGGGATGACCCACTCCGACTTTCGCCAGAGTTCCCGGCAGGCACGATGCGCCTGAAGCTTGGGCCAGTTGAATTTTGAGGTGAGCGTCTCGAGGAGTTCCTGGCGGATTGCTTCCGACACCACTGAAACGCTCCCACTTCCGCAAGGCGGATGAGTGCGGCCGGCTTTCCTCCGAATACGAGGGCGGAGACGTAGACATTGGTGTCGAGTACGGCGCGGATCATTTCTTCCCGTGGACGGGTGGGCGGGCGCGCTGCTTGCGAACTTCCTTCGTAAGCGGGACGACGTCGGCCTCGGTCAGGCCTAGTTCTTCCGCTTTGGCGCGGCCGTAGGCGTTCGTTTCGTCCCACCAGGCGGTTCGCTCGTACCGCCGGAGGGCTTCGCGGACAAGTTCGCTCATGGTACGGTTTTCCCGCTTTGCAATCCGTTCGGCGCGAGAGAGCATTTCGGGAGGCAGGGTGATGGAGAGGGTCTTGCTGGTCCTCATGACGATATTGTAGGGCACGACTTTGCAGGATTACGCATCAGAGCTAGCAGCAGAAACGATGGCGGGAGCCGGTGGAGTGAGGAGACCGGTGTTGGGCTGACGTCGAGTTTTGATTGAGGAGGGGACGGACGAGACGGTGGCGGCGGGGATGGTTGGGTAGGGGGACGCTACGAAGCGATGAAAGAGGCCAGCACTGCAACCCGCACCTGGGGCACGAGCCTGCCCGGCATGAAGCCCAGGACGTCCGCCGTGCGCACCGTCACCGGCAAGGCCGAGCAGCAGTTGAGCGCCGTGGTCGAGAACCCGCACATCTCCCGGGCGCAGAGGGAACAGCATTCGCACCGGACCGGAGGACGCGGATCCTGTGCCGCTTTCAAGGTCAATTTCACGCCGGCTCTCTTCTGCAGCACCTGGAGAACGGCGAAGAAGTTGGCCGTGCCCGGGTTGCCGCCGGGGCCCAGCGTGCGATGCAGACTTTTGGCCGGCTTCCGCAACTCCGCCGCTAACGGCTCGAAGCCGACCGTCGCGTTGATCACGTCCCGCAGCACTGCGTTGCCCGTCGCCTGATCGCCGCCGGGATAAGCGTGCACCGCCTCCGTCAACAGCGCCTTGCGGAACGCCCGGTCTCGCCGCGCCGGCCGATAGGCCATCTCCCGGAATGTCCTTCTCAAGGCCATCCCCCTACTCCTTGCCGCCTTAGCGGCGTTCGTACCCGGCCCACGCTGCCTGCGCGGCTTCAACCGCGGGGCTCCGCCGCTTCTTTGAGCTCCCACCCAGCAGAATCACGATCCGCTCGCCATCCTTGCCGAAGTAAACCCGGCATGCCGGTCCTAAGTCGATCCTAATCTCGTACACCCCGGCGCCCACGCCTTCGACATTCGAGAAGTTTCCTTGGCCCCGCCGTGCCAGTGCAACCGCCGCCCGCACCGCCGCCACCGTATTCAACGCATCGAACCAGCGCGCAAGCGGCGACCGGCCGGCGGTGTCGAGGAGCTCCGGGATCTTGATTTCCTTCGCCGGCGAATCGGTATCAACCCATCAAGCTGTCTTTCGAAGCTCCCGTCGCCTCCCGAGTGCCATCCGTCCACCGGCCGCCCGGACAGCCGGGAGGGTCCCCTTGGCCGGTGATCTGGGGGACGAATACCACGTGTCACGGTGGAAACGGTGCTCTTCGCGCGCTCTGTGCCTGAGCCGGTCGCTCCGGTGGCGCGCCTGCCGCCATATCGGACGGCAGCAATCCGACCGGGTCATCGCGTGCGATTTGGTGAAGACTGGCGGGCGAGCGCGTGAGAGGGAAGGCGGACGCGCCGTTGCTGTCGCGGTTCGGAACCGATCCAGGTCAGGCCTCGCTTCACGTTGATGGTCCAGGGTTGCGGGGCGGGCAACAGGAGCTGGTCTCCGGAAATGGTGAGCGGCATCCAGAGATAGCGGGAATCGGAAAGGGATTTTGGATTCCAGATATCGCCCATGAAGATCACAGTTGTTTTCTTTTTTCCGGTGACCTTTAGTGCGAAGGTGGATTGTGCGCCGTAGGTGTCCGGGGAGGCGGGGGCGATTTTGCGGAAGGTGGACCAGGGGCCGGTGAGCTTCGGCGCGGTCGCATAGACATTGGGGTTGGGCCGCCATCCTGTGAGATGGGAACCGATCACGTAATATGTCCCCTGGCAGTGGAACAGGGCGCCGCCCTCCAAAGGGATGTGCAGGAAGGCCACGGCGGGCGATTCGACGGAGAGGCGGTCCGGCGAGAGGCGCGCGAGGTAGAAACCGCCGGATGGTCTCGATTCGAAGATCAGATAGGCTTGTCCATCGTCATCGACGAACTGGCCAATGTCCCGGGACTCGGAGTCAAGGGGACGAAAGCTGCGGAGGAAAAGATAGGGCCCGGTGATCCGGTTGCTACGGGCCACTGCGACGCGCGCGTATTTGTATCTGGCGTCGTCGAGGTGCACGTACATGACGAACTGGTGGGTGGCCTGGCTGTAATAGACCTTGGGGCGTTCGAGGACCCAATGCGGCCCGAGATGCTCGGGGTCGGAGAGAGCGAGGGCGTGTCCGCGGAATTTCCAGTGCACGAGGTCGCGCGAGGAATAGCAGGTCACATAGCGTTTGGCCGGATCGAGGTTCGGGTTCCGGTCCTCTCCAAACCAGTACCAGGTATGGCCGACCCGCAGAATGCCTCCGCCGTGGGCTTCGATGACATGGCCCTGCGTGTCCCGCCATTCCGCGCCTGGAGTGATGAGCGGGGGCGCGGCGGGCGCGGCCGTCCGGGGGAAGAAGACGAAAACGAGAAAGCCGGCAAGCAGGCGAGTCATCAAGCGCATGGAGGACTTATTGCACCGCGATCGACTGAATCACCGGTCCGGGGTCGCAGTCGGTCGAGAAGTCTAAGGTGTTCCCGGAATCGCCGGGATTGAGGTTCGCCTGGATCCAGACGTAGCTGGCCGGGTTGGTTCGCGTGGGAGGAAACGCGACGGTTGTGACTACTTCTCCATTTACTTGCAAGGTTGCGAAGCGCGGTTTGGGGCCGGGATTTCTGTACACGATCTGGATGCGCGCGAGGCCTGGGCGGGCACGCACGTCCGCGAATCGAACGGGATGCGTCCGTAGAACTTCACCGGCTGCTTCGCTGGGCTTGTAAGTTGCCGCTGGAAGGTCTTTCCCGGCGATGAGCAGAAGGACTCCATCGCCGGCCGGGAGGGTTGTGCTGTAGGCATCGCCAGAGGCTTGGAGGGACTCTCCCGACCATGCGTCGTGAATGGTGGGCGCGGTGCCGGTGAGACCGAGATCCGTCCATTTCACAGAGACGGACGCGGCGGAGGGAGTTCGATTGAGAAGCAGGACGGCGCGTTTGCCGGTTTCGGCCAGGGGCTTTGACCAAACCTGCACGCCGGGCGTGGGTTCGGAAACCTTTACGGCTTGCAGTCCGGCGGGATCCTGGTCGATGGCCACCAGTGACGGGTTCGTAAAATCGGACAACTGGGCTTGGGTTAGTTTCGTGAGGTCCGCGCCGGCGATGAGGGGTGCGCCCGAGATAGCCCAGAGCGCCATGTGGAGGCGATTCTGCTCCTCGGTGAGGCCGGGCATGCCGAGCACCATCATGTCGGGGTCGTTGTAGTAGCCGGTGTGCTGGGCTTGCGGGTGAATACCCTGATCGAAATTCGCGAGCATCTTCGTGAAGCTGGCCTTGCGATCCGCATGCTCGTGGCCGGCGACGATGGGAGGGACGATATCGCCGCTGGTGCGCCAGATGTTGGCCGGCGATCCTCCGACATTCGGCGCCCAGGTCCAGGGGCTGTTCTTGCCCCACTCGCAGATGGAGAAGTAGAGCGGGTGCGCGGTGAGGGCCCCGGCTCGAGCGATGGCGCGCGCGACCTGGGCGTATTGCACGGCCGGATCGAGGTGTTCGTTGTCGCCACCGCACCAGTCGACTTTGACGTAATCGAACCCCCAGCGGGCGAATTGTAAGAAGTCCTGATGGTAGTGGCCTTCGCTTCCGGCGTGAAAGTATTTGGGGCCGAGGTCGGGATACATACTGCAACCGGCGGCTCCAGCGTCGGTGTAGATTCCGGCTTTCAATCCGAGTTTGTGGATGAAGCGGACGATGTTCGACATGTCGCCGGGACGCTCACCGGGGGCGAGCGCGGGCCATTGGTTGGGGTCGACGACGATGTTGCCTTGCGCGTCGCGGGTGCCGGTCCACCAGCCTTCGTCGATGTTGACGTAAACGTAGCCGGCCTTCTTCATGCCGTTGGCGGCCATGGCGCGGGCCTGCTCCATGACGTTGTGGGCGTCGACGGTGTTCGAGAAACTGTTCCAGGAAGACCAACCCATGGGCGGAGGAGGGATTGACGCCGGTTGCGGGGCGGGTTGGGCGGCGAGGATGGCTGCGGAGGCGAATCCGAAGCAAAGAACTTCGGCGGTTAGCTTTGCCAATGACCCATGAGCGTCGCGGCTTCTCACGGTGTGCTCCTTTCCTACCGGGCGGGTACGTATCGTTTGAAACGTAAGCGCTTATGATATCAGCGGCGCTGATAGGGTTACGGGGAAACCGTCGGAACCCCGGGCTTGACACGGGATACGTGCACACGTATACTGTGTTCAATGAATCTCACGCTATCCGTTGACGATGACGTGGTGAGGGAGGCCCGACGGCAGGCCGAGCGTCTGGGATCGAGCCTTAATCAGTTGGTGCGGGATTATCTCGAGCAACTGGCGGGGCGCTCGGATCCGGAGCGGGACGCGGAGGAGTTTGAACGGCTTTCACGGCAGGCGCGGGGGGATTCCGGGGGCTGGAAGTTCGATCGGGACGAGATCCACGAGAGACGCTGATGGCCCGCGATGGAGCCCGGCGTCCGGCGTTCTTCGACACGAACGTTATTCTCTACTGCGACGACTCGCGGCAGCCTGAGAAACAGACCCGGGCGATCGAACTGGTGAAGAAATATCAGCGGGCTAGCCTGGCGACGGTTTCGTTGCAGGTATTGCAGGAATACTTTGTCGCAGCGACGAGGAAACTTGGGGTTGATAGCGGGATTGCACAGCGCAAGGTGGAGCTATTGGCCCGGATGCGCGTGGTGCGATTGGCGGAGGATGACGTGATTGCAGCGATCGAGTTCCACCGGCTGAATCGCATTTCGTTCTGGGACGCGTTAATTGTGCAGGCGGCGAGGACGGCGTCCGTGGAGATCCTATTCAGCGAGGACTTACAGAGCGGCGCGGTGCTTGGGGGTGTGCGGGTTGTGAATCCCTTTGCGGCCGGGCCGGGCCGTGACGAGGTTTAGAGATTCGGGTTGTGCCAGATCTGGGTGCCGTCAGCGATGCAGGTAGGGGCGCCGGCTTCTTCACGGATTACGCAGGCGTTGATGCCTTCAGCCTGCCAGCCGGCGCGACCGAAGAGTGTTATCAGAGCGCGGTCGATGGCGAAAGAGTGAGTGCCGATGACGATGCGGCGGACGGCGGCGTTCGCCCAAGGCAAGGCTTGCTCGAAAAGAGCGGTTTCTGCACCCTGGATGTCGCAGTGGATGAGGTCGATGGGAGTATAACCGCGACCGAGGGTTTCAAGGCGGTAGGAGAGGACCTGCTCAAGACCGTCGCCGTCGGCTGGATGGGTTTGAGGCGCGGTGGCAGCGCCATCGTAGGTATGGGATGCGTTGCGGGCTTGGGGGAAGAGGGCTTCGCCATCCTCGATTCCGGCGATGCCGTGAATCAGCGTCACACAGGACTCCGGCACGTTGTTGGCGGCGAAGTTTTCCCGTGCGAAGCGGATGTGGCCTCTGTCGCCTTCGACCGCTATCAAGTGGATGTCCGGGATGGCGCGCTGGGTGGAAGCAAGGTAGCCAACCACGCACCAGGGCGCCCAGCCTGCGCCTAGCTCGATCATGGTAAAGCGATGCTTCGCTTCGAGCACTGCTCGTAGGGTTCCGACCCATTCGAGGACGTCGCCGTGGAAGTTTCTTGGAATGGGATAGCCCTCCACGCGGCCGGAGAACCGGGCCAGGCTGTCGATCACGCTAACGCTAGTAATTCCCCCGAGGAAGTTAGTGACGTATCCGCTGCGGCCGGGACCCTGATGGCATTGGAAGTTCCGGAATAGTTGTTCCGCTTCGGACTGCAGGCAGCCTGAAATCACAGGGCGGCGATTCCAGTGGATGCTTTGGAACTCCGCCGAGTTCACAACGCTTTCAATGTAGGTTCGCCGATCAACGGCACGCGAAGAGAGGGCAGCCACGGCGGCGTCAAGTTCGGCTGGGGCCGGTTCGCGCTCGAGGACGGCGAGGTAGATGTCGCGGACGAAAGCCGCGATGCTTTCGGGGGGCTCGGTGGGACCGGCGAGCAATTGGGCGATCTTATGGCGAAGCGTGTTCCGGGTCATCATGGGTCCGGCCGTGCAAACATTTCAGTTTAGTGGCTCGCCGTTTGCGTTGGCTATCTGGCCGGCCTATGCTCGATGGTACGAGAGCTTCGACTGGAAGGTGCTCAACGGCAATCGCGACGCGAGCCGGCCGTGAGTATTGTTGTAGAGCGCTCGTTCCCGCTCGCCGGCCGCCGGGCGATATATACTGGCCCGG
>JAKAJI010000235.1 GCA_021813825.1 Acidobacteriota bacterium
GACGGACTGCGAATGCGCGGCGAGCGGGCCGGAGATCGAGTGCGGCGCGCCTTGGAGATAGACCACGATCTTTCCCTTGAGGTCAAGGCCCGAGAAGTCGTCGTAGTTAGCCACGGGTACGCGAAGGCCGTAGCCGGCGAACACGGCCGGCGCTTTGGTTGCGGGCGCGCAGTCGCCGATGAGGAGGAACGCGGCGTCGGGGCCAAGGTTCAGGGGCAAAGTTTCACTCCCGCGCACAATCGCAAGGCTCGAGTGAGACTCGTCGATTGTCTTCACCCGAAAAGGAACCGTCTGGTAGAAACCGGAGGTCCAGGCGGGGGCGAGGTGCAACGCGGCGAACTGTTCGGCCACGTAGCGCGAGGCTTCCATGTACTGGCTGGAGCCGGTTGCGCGACCGGCCATTCGGTCGCTTGCCAGATACTCGACGTGCGACCACCAACGCTTTCCGTCCGTGTCGCCGGAGGAGGCCGCAAACGCCGCAATGGCGATAAAGAAAAGGGCTCGGCGCATACGGCTCATGATAACGAATGAAGCCGGACAGCTATAATGACGCTAACCGCCATGACACCGAGAATGATCGCGGTGATTTTGTGCGCAGCGCAGCTTGGCTTGGCGCAGCGCAAGGGGTACGAGAGGCCGATCGCTCAGGAGATGCGCGGGACGCACGGCGCGCTCGCGACGGGAAGCGAATATGCGGCCGAAGCCGGCATGCGGGTGTTTTACTCGGGGGGCAACGCTGTGGACGCGGCCATCGCCGCGATGTTCGCCGCGATGACGACCGAATTCTCCCATCTTGGCTGGGGCGGCGAGGCGCCGATTTTGATTCGCACGCGGGACGGGAAGGTGCATTGCATTCCGGGCGTGGGCACGATGCCGAAGCTAGCGACGGCGGAGTTCTTCCGGGAGCGGCGCCTGCAGCCGTTCGAAGTTCTCGAAATGGATCCGGGTGGGTTGCGGGGCATGGTTCCGGTGGCGGGTTTGATGCCCGCGCTTGTGCCGGGGTCGGTGGACGCGGGGTTGGTGGCGCTGCAACAGTACGGCACGAAGAGTTTCGCTGAAGTGGTTGAGCCCTCGATCGAGCTCGCCCAAGGGATGGCGATTGACGAACAACGCGCCGGCGCCATCGCGCGGTCCCGCCGGTTCTTCGATGTGTGGCCGTCGTCGAAACGCGTGTATATGCCCGACGGGAGGGTTCCGATGCCGGGGGAGATTTTCCGGCAGCCGGAACTCGAGCACACGCTTCGCTCGATGGTGGAAGCCGAGCGGCGAGCGGCGGCGTCGGGGGCTTCACGCGTTGCCGCGATCGAGGCGGTGCGCGATTATTTTTATCGCGGGGAAATCGCGCATAAGATCGACGCGTTCATGAAGCAGAACGGCGGCCTGCTGCGGTACGAGGACATGGCGGCGTTCCACATCAGCCCGGAGGATCCGGTTTCGACCAACTATCGCGGCTACGAAGTTTACAAGCCCGGCTTCTGGAGCCAGGGCCCGGACATGATCGAGACGCTGAACATGCTGGAGGGTTTTAACCTTCGCGCGATGGGGCAGAACTCGGCCGAGTACATTCACACAAGCGTGGAAGCTTTGAAGCTGGCCTACGCGGACCGCGATGCTTACTACGGCGACCCGAAATTCGTGCGCGTGGAGGGACAGGTGCTTCTTTCGAAGGCCTACGCGGCGGAGCGCCGTAAGCTGATCGGCGACCGGGCATCGCTGGAATTCCGGCCGGGAGAGATCAACGGCAAAGTGGGCAAGCATCCTTCGGAAACCGTGACGGCGCATATTCCGATCAGCGACGCGCTGATGGCGCGGGACACGACGTGCGTTGACGCGATTGACAAAGATGGCATCGCGGTTTCGATCACGCCGTCGGGCGCGTGGCTGCCGTCGGTGATCGCCGGCGACACGGGGATTGCGCTTACCGCGCGGGCGCAGAGTTTTTTGCTGATTCCGGGACACCCGAACGAACTGGCGGGAGGCAAACGGCCGCGAGTCACATTGAGCCCGACGCTGGTCACCAAGGACGGGAAGCCGTACCTTGTTCTCTCGACGCCGGGCGGGGACAACCAGGATCAGAGCCTGCTGCAGTTGTTTTTGAACGACGTTGAGTTCGGGATGGGACCGGAGCGCGCGGTGGAGGCGCCGCGCTACGAGACGCGCCATCTCATTTCGAGCTTCGATAACCATGCGTGGGGGCTGGGGCAACTGCTGCTGGACGAGAGGATTTCGCCGCAGGTGGTGGCCGAACTGGTGGCGAAGGGCCATCGGGTGGATATTCGCTCGAAGTGGGACAGCGGCGCGGCGCCGGTGATGGTCCGCATGCTGCCGACGGGTGTGATTGAGGCGGGCGCGGATCCCTACGCATTCCGGGTTGCGCGCGCGTGGTAGCGTGTCCACCGATCTTCCTCTTTTCGCACCGGAGGGCGGGTTCGACCGCGAGCGGCTGGCGTCGCGGCTAAAGACACTCGCCCAGGAAAATGTTTGGATCGGAACGAGCTCCTGGAAATATGAAGGCTGGATCGGCCAGATTTATACACGGGACCGCTATCTGACGCGCGGGCGATTCTCCACGAAGCGCTTTGAGCAGACCTGCCTGGCCGAATATGCCGAGGTCTTCCCGGCGGTGTGCGGCGATTTCTCGTTCTACCAGTTCCCGACGCCGGACTATTGGAGCCGGTTGTTTCAGAGCGGGCCGGACAGCTTGCGGTGGGCGTTGAAGGCGCCGGAGGAAATTACCGTGAAGCGCTTCCCGACCCATGCGCGGTATGGAGCGCGGGGCGGGACGGAGAATGAATCATTTCTCGATGCGAAGGTGTTCGAGCGTTTGTTTCTTGACTCGATCGGCCCGTATCTGGACCGCGTGCTGGTGGTGATCTTTGAGTTTGGAACCTTCTCCAAGCAGAGTTATCCGGGCGTAGCCGAGTTTGCGGGGGACTTGCACCGGTTTCTGTCTGGGCTTCCGAAGACGACGCGCTACGCGGTGGAAATCCGCAATCCGGAGTATTTGACGGAGGAGTATTTCGATTGCCTGCGCGACTGCGGCGTTGCGCATACGTTTAACGCGTGGACGCGGATGCCGGAAATCGGCGTGCAGATGCGCATTCCGGGCGCGTATCCGGCCGGGTTCACGGTCGCCCGCGCCTTGCTCCGCCGCGGGCGGACGTATGAGAAGGCCGTGGCTGAGTTTTCTCCCTACAGCCAGATTCAGGAGCCGAATGAACCGGTTCGAGAGGCGCTGCGGGGGTTGATTTCCCGCGCGCGCGAGCGGCACGAGCCATCTTATCTTTTCGTCAATAACCGGCTGGAAGGAAACGCCCCCGGCACGATCGAGTCGATTGCCGGGTAGCCGATCCGCCGGAGCCTGCGAGCCCTTCGGCGCCGGTCTCACCCGAATCGTCCCCCGATGCGCTATGCTCTCTCATTCCGGACCAAAATGCCTCCCGCTCTGCTGCTCGCCGCCACGCCGCGTCTGTTGACCCTGTCGCCGGTGGACGTTGCCGTCATCGCGTTGTATTTCGCGATGGTGATCGGCATTGGTTTTTATTTGAAGCGGTTCACGACGACGGGCGAAGATTTTTTCCTTGCGGGCCGCGACATGACGGCCTGGATTGCGGGGCTGAGTTTTGTGGCCGCCAATCTCGGTTCGCTCGAACTGATGGGCTGGGCGGCGGCGGCGTATCAATACGGCATTCTGGCGACGCACTGGTACTGGATCGGCGCGATTCCGGCGATGCTGTTCCTCGGCATCGTGATGATGCCGTTCTATTACATCTCGAAGACACACTCGGTGCCCGGCTACTTGCAGCTTCGCTTCGGCGAGCCATCGCGCGCGCTGTCGGCAATCACGTTTGGTGTGATGACGGTTCTGATGAGCGGCATCAACATGTACTCGATGGCGCTGGTGATGAAAGTGATCCTTGGTTGGGACATTCATTTCAGCATCTGGGTGTCTTCGCTCACGGTGGCGGCGTATGTGTTCCTGGGCGGGCTGCTTTCGGCAATCTTTAACGAGGTGCTGCAGTTCATGCTGATCTGGCTCGGCGGGCTGGTGGTATCGATCGTGGGCCTGATTGAAACCGGGGGTTGGAACGGGATGGTGGCGCGCATCCACCACAACTTTCCGGGCCAGGATTTTACGCACCTGTGGAGCGGTCTGGGCCACTTCGCGGGCAATCCGATGGGCATTCACTGGACCGGCATCGTGCTGGGCCTTGGCGGCGTGATCGCGTTCGGATACTGGACCACGGATTTCCTGGTTGTGCAGCGTGTGCTATCGGCGCGCGACCTGCGCTCGGCCGAGATGGCGCCGATCATCGGCGCGGGCTTCAAGATGATGGTGCCGTTCATCGTCATTCTTCCCGGCCTGCTTGGGCTGGCGGTGCTTCCGGAACATCTGGTGGGAGAGGCGCAAGCGGTTGCGACCGGGGCGCATAGTTACAACGAAGTGCTGCCGCTGATGCTGGCGCGGTACTGCGGCCCGGGACTGCTCGGGCTGGGCATCACGGCGCTGATTGCGGGATTCATGTCCGGCATGGCGGGCAATGTGAGTGCGTTCGCCACGGTCTGGACGTATGACATTTACCGCGCGTTCGTTCGCAAGGACGCCGGCGACAGCCACTATCTGGCCGTTGGGCGGTGGTGCACGGTGCTGGGCGTGCTGGTGAGCATTGGCGCGGCGTACCTGGTGATGCAGTTCCTGAGCATCATGGATTACGTCCAGGCGTTGTTCAGCTTTTTCATTGCGCCGCTGTTCGGCACCGTAATTCTGGGCATGCTGTGGCCGCGCGCCACCAACGCCGGGGGATTCTGGGGCCTTTTGGCCGGTACGGTGTCGAGCGTGTGCATGTGGATCTGGGTAAAGGTGGATCCTTCGGCGCTCGCCTACATCGCGCTCAGCCCGCGCGCGCGCGACATGGCGGAGAACATGTACCGTGCGCTGTGGTCGTGGATCATTTGCGTGGTGGTGACGGTGGTGGTGAGCCTGGCGACGCAGCCGAGGCCGAAAGAAGAACTGGCGGGACTTGTTTATGGATGTACGCAACTGCCGGAGACGGCGGCGCTGCCCCTTTACAAGCGCCCGGTGTTCTGGGCGACGCTGGTGGCCGTGGCGCTTGTCGCCCTGAATCTGCTTTTCTGGTAAGAGGCCGCGATGCACGAGCACAAGGGAATGATTTCGATCTGGTTCTTTATCGGCGTACTGTTGCTCGCCTACGGCGTGCTCATTTTCGCCGCCGGCGTGTACGATGTGTTCCAACCGCCGGCAAAGCCGGTTGTGCTCGCGCGGCTACACGCGGGCGTGTGGTGGGGACTGCTGCTTCTCGCCATGGGCCTGTTTTACTCCATCCGTTTCCGTCCGAAGAAATCGCAAGGTAACTAACTTCCCATGAGTGACGCTTCAACCCGCATGACCCTCGGTGTGATTATCGGCAACAGGGGCTTTTTCCCGGATCATTTGGCCGAAAGCGGCCGGCGCGAGATTCTGGCGGCGCTCGAGGCCGCCGGTGTGGACGCCGTGCTTCCGCGAGAGAACGAAACGAAGTCCGGGGCGATAGAGACGCGCGCTGAAGCGCGCCTTTGCGCGGATGTGTTCAAACGCAATGCGGACCGGATCGACGGCGTGGTGGTGACGCTGCCGAACTTCGGGGACGAACGCGCGATCGCGGACACGCTGCGCATGTCGGGACTCAACGTGCCCGTGCTGGTGCAGGCGACGCCGGACACCGCAGGGCGGATGACGATCCGGGACCGGCGGGATTCGTTCTGCGGCAAGATGTCGGCCTGCAACAATTTGAGTCAATACGGCATTCCGTATTCGTTGACCACGCTTCACACCGAAGCGCCATCGAGCCCGGAGTTCGCACGAGACCTGGACTGGTTTCTGGCGGTTTGCCGCGTGGCCAAGGGTCTGCGCCGTTTGCGGATCGGCGCGATCGGCGCGCGCCCGGCGGCATTCAACACGGTGCGTTACAGCGAGAAGATTCTCGAAGCCAACGGCATCAGCATCGAACCGATTGACCTGTCGGAGATCCTGGGCCGGATCGCCCGGATGAAAGACGACGCGCCCGAGGCACAGGCGAAGCTCGAGGCGATCCGGCGTTACGCGAGCACGAGCGCGGTACCGGAGGCGGCGCTGCTGAAGATGGCGAAACTCGGCGCCGTGATCGACGAATGGATGCGGCAGACCGAAGTCACGATCAGCGCCGTGCAATGCTGGACATCGCTCGAGGAGTTTTTCGGCGTGGTGCCCTGCACGGTGATGAGCATGATGAGCGAGAACCTGTTCTCGAGCGCGTGCGAAGTGGATATCTGCGGCGTGGTGGGAATGCATGCGCTGCGCCTGGCATCCGGGACTCCAAGCGCATTACTCGACTGGAACAATAACTACGGCGACGATCCGGACAAAGCGGTGTGCTTCCACTGCAGCAACCTGCCGAAACATTTCTTTGAAAGCGTGCGAATGGATTATCAGGAGATCATCGCTGGGACGGTGGGGAAAGAGAACACGTTCGGCACGTGCGTGGGCCGCGTGAAGGCGGGTCCGATGAGTTACGCACGCTTTTCGACCGACGATCGCACGGGCGCGATCCGCGGCTACACGGGTGACGGCGAGTTCACCCGGGATCCGCTTGAAACATTCGGCGGCGCGGGCGTGGTGCGCATCCCGCGCCTGCAACACCTGCTTCGCTATATTTGCGAGCGCGGGTTCGAGCACCATGTCGCGGCCAATTTCTCCACGACCTCGGCCGCCGTCCACGAGGCCGCGACGCGCTATCTCGGCTGGGACGTTTACTGGCACAAGGCCTGAGAGGGTAACCGCGGATGAGCATTGTCGCCGGAGTCGATTTTGGAACGCTGAGCGTGCGGGTGTCGATCTTCGACTCCGCCCGCGGACGGCTGGGATACGCCACGGCTTCCTACCCGCTGCACCGGCGGCGGGAGGATCCCGATTACGCCACGCAGAGCCATGAAGACCAGATGCGCGCGCTCACTGAGGCGATGGCGGGGGCGCTTGCGGCGGCAAAAGTAGATGGCGGCAGCATCGAGGCGATTGCGCTCGATACGACGGGATCAAGCGTGATTCCGGTCGACGAGCATCTGCAACCGCTCGACGACTATTACCTGTGGTGCGACCATCGCTCGTGGCGCGAAGCCGCCGAGATCACGGCCCGCGCGCATCAGATGCGGCTCGAGGCGATTGACTGGTGTGGGGGCGTCTATTCGTCCGAGTGGGGGTTCTCGAAACTTCTTCACTGGCTGCGGCATAACCCGGACAAACGATCGCGCTTTGCCACCGCGCTTGAAAACTGCGACATGGTGGCGGCGACGCTTTGCGGAGTAAGTTCGCCGGATCAAGTTACTCGCAGCGTGTGCGCGATGGGCCATAAGTGGATGTGGAATGCTTCGCTCGGCGGGCTTCCGCCGGAAGAGTTTCTTACGAGCGTGGACCCTCTGCTGGCGGGCGTTCGCGAGAAACTCGGCGGGCGCTACCAGACGAGCGATCTTCCCGCCGGCCATCTGTGCGCTTCCTGGGCCGCCAAACTGGGACTTCGCGAGGGCATTCCG
>JAKAJI010000236.1 GCA_021813825.1 Acidobacteriota bacterium
ACCGCCGCCTTCCTCGCCGCCGTCGCCCTCCTCGCCAGCTACCTCCCCGCCCGCCGCGCCACCCAGGTCGACCCCATCCTCGCCCTCCGCTGCGAGTAACCCCGGCTCACGCCCGCGCGAACACCCCCCTTCGCCCAACCGAACACCTTCCCTTCAACCGACTGAACCCCTCGCCTCAACCAACCGAACACCTTCCCTTCAACCAACCGAACACCTTCCCGTCAACCGACTGAAAACGTGACCGAGCCGCGACCGCGAGGGAGCGGTCCTTCCCCTCGCCGCCCACTCCCACTTGACTCCCGGCCACGGCTTTCGACAGAGCGTAAACTCATAGGTTGCGGCTTATTCCCCGATTGTTTCGTCCGAACCAAACCCTACAAGGCCCGTATCAAAGACGCTAAGTTAGCGTCAAACAGTAGCTTCAACGCGTCTCGTGCTTCCGTCCTACTTGAGGCGCATACGCGTACACCGCCGGAAAATCAGCCTTCTCCAGATACGGGTACTCGCCCAGGATTTCATCCTCGCTCATGCCCGAAGCCAGCATATCCAGCACGTCCCAAACCGTCACCCGAAGACCGCGGATACATGGCTGCCCCGACCGCCGCCCACACCCCTACGGCAACAACCTTCTCCCCGTCCCCTCTAAATGCGGCGCAAACGCCTCCGCCTCCGCGCACCCGCTCTCCATCCCCCGGAACCGCGAAATCACATCCTGCGCCGGATAATAATGGTCCGGCCGCTGCGACGCATGCGCATAACACGCCTCGCGTCGTAACTTCTCCACCGCTGTAATATCCACATACTCCACCGGCCGGAACCCAACCGTATCTTCGGCCACCTCGTAGTAATACAGCGCGAACCGCTCCTTCATCTTCCCCCAGGCATCCTGCGCCAACATCGCCGCCGCCCGATGATCCGGATGCCGGTCCATCGGCCAATGCGTCAGCACCACATTCGGCGCCAACTCTTCCACCTGCTTGTCAAACTGCGAGTAAGTCGCGCCATCCACCACCGATCCCCCATCCCGCAACCCCGCAAACGCCGCTCGCGCCCCCAGTATCTTCGAAGCCCGCTCCGCCTCCGCCGTCCGCCGCGCCCCACACGCCGCCTCGCTCAGGCTCCCGCATCCCCTCTCCCCATGGTTCAGATACAAAATCGTCACCGCATGGCCCGCGGCCGCATACCGAGCAATCGTCCCCCCACACCCATACTCCGGATCCCCCGGATGCCCGCCCACCACCACAACCCTGAACTTACTCTCCGCCGCCCGCGCCCCAAAGGCTCCCGCCATCGCCACCATCACATCCCGCCGCGTCACCCTCACACCCATCGAATCTCCTCCCGCAATGACTTCCCGCAACCCGGCTACGGCCATGATCTCCAACAGACTCTGCGCGCCTCCGGATTACTGTTACCGAGGCGCGACCGCAAGGGAGCGTCTACCTTCCAGTCCGCACGCCCACTCCCACGCAAAATCACACCACGCCATTCTACAGAACCGTCCTTACCCGACCGAAACCACGACGTTTCCATTCTACGCCCACCCCGTCGCCCTCCCGTTGTGATAACTTTTCCCCAAACCCCATGAATCCCACACGTCGCACTTTCCTCTCCTCCACCCTCGCAGCCCCCGCCCTCGTCACCACCATCCAACCCGCCGCCACCGCCGCCCCACCCCTCGGCGACACCCAGCGCCTCACCCTCCGCGTAGCCATGGACCTCATCATTCCCGCCGCCGGCCCCATGCCCAAAGCCACCGAAGCCGGCGGCGTGGGCTACATCGAACGCGTCCTCCCCTCCACGCCTCGGCTCGCCGCCCAACTTACCGAATCCCTCGCTGTCGTCGAAGCCTACAGCCTCCGCACTTACAACACCCCATTCCCCCAACTTACTCAACCCCAGCAAATCGCCGTCCTCCGCGAAATGGAAACCACCGCCCCGCCCCAGTTCGCCACCCTCCGCGACCTCGTCTACGAGTCCTACTACACCCAGCCCGCCATCTGGAAACTCATCGGCTACGAACTCTACCCCACCGACCACGGCGGACCCCACATGGCTTCCTTCGACGAATCCCTCATCGAAGACGTCCGTAAGCGCGGCAAGCTCTATCGGGAGATCTAACCATGGCCAACGAAGAAGCCGACGTCTTAGTCATCGGTTCCGGAGCCGCCGGTGCCGCCCTCTCCAAACGCCTCACTGACCACGGCGCCAAAGTCGTCTGCCTCGAACAGGGCGGCTGGATCAAGCCCGGCGACTATCCTTCCTCCAGCCCCGATTGGGAAGTACAGATCCACCGCGGGAACTTCCACTTCAACCCCAACGTCCGCCGCCGCTGGGAAGACTACCCCGTCTTACAAACCGGCGCCAACCCGCCCGACGTACTTATGTTCAACGCCGTCGGCGGCAGCACCCACCACTGGGCCGCTCACTTCCCCCGCTTCCATCCGTCCGACTTCCGCGCCCGCACCCTCGACGGCGTCGCCGACGACTGGCCCATCACTTACCACGACCTCGAACCTTACTACGAAGCCAACGACCTCGAAATGGGAGTCGCCGGTCTCAACGGCGATCCCGCCAATCCGCCCCGCTCGCCCCGCCCCACCCCCGTCCTCCCCATCGGCGTTCTCGGCGAAACCATCGCCAAAGGCTTCAACAAACTCGGCTGGCACTGGTGGCCCTCCGACAATGCCATCGTCAGCCAGTTCTACGACAACCGCCCCGCCTGCCTCCTCCACGGTAAGTGTATGTTCGGCTGCCCCATCGGCGCCAAGGCCTCCACCGATGTTACTTACTGGCGCAAAGCCATCCGCAAAGGCGCCGTCGTCAAGCCTTGGTCCCGTGTCCGCGAAATCACTGTCGACCAACGCGGCCGCGCTCGTGGAGCCATCTATTTAGATCGCGCCGGCGCCACCCACTTACAACTCGCCAAAACCGTCGTCATCTGCTGCAACGGCATCGGTACCCCGCGCCTCCTCCTCAACTCCAAGTCCAGCCTCTTCCCCAACGGCCTCGCCAACTCCTCCGGCCTCGTCGGAAAGAACTTCATGGTCCACCCCTTCCGCACCTTCGAAGGCGTCTTCGAAGCCAAAATGGACGGCCACCTCGGCCCCTTCGGCATCCCCGCCATGAGCCAGCAGTTCTACGAAACCGACCCCAAGCGTAACTTTGCCCGCGGTTACACCCTCCTCCTCGAACGCTCTTTCGGCCCGCTCCATCACGCCTGGGGCGGCTTCTCCAACCACCCCGTCCCCTGGGGCGAAACCCACCATCAGGTCATGCGCCGGCGCTTCCCCCACGTAATCCGGGTAACTGTCATGGGTGAAGACCTGCCCGAAGAATCCAACCGCGTCGAAATCGATCCCGACTTAAAGGACTCGAGCGGCATCCCCGCCCCCCGCGTCGTCTATAGTTACGGCGAAAATAGCCTCAAGTTACTTGAACACGGCGCCCAAATGGCCCGCCAGGCCTTGGAATCCGCCGGCGTCCTCGAAATCCTCGACAGCGGCCTCCAAACCCCCGCCTACCACCTCATGGGCACCGCCCGCATGGGCACGGACGCACGCCGCTCGGTCGTCGACAAAAACCACCGCGCGCACGACGTCCCCAACTTATACATCGTCGACGGCAGTTCCTTCGTCACCAGCGCCGCCGTCAACCCCACCTCCACCATCGGAGCCCTCGCCCTCCGCGCCGCCGACAAAATCTGGGCCGCCCGCAACGGCTGATTTACTGAAACGCCCCCAACGGCATCTCCCGCACCGCCCCCACCCGCGGCCGGAAAGCCATGTACGGCAATACGTCCCGCTCCACTTCAATCCCCGGAGCCACCTCCACTAACTCCAGACCCTCCGCCGCCAGCCGGAACACCGCCCTTTCCGTCACAAACAAAACCTCCTGCCCATGTTCCCGCGCATAATCCGCCGAAAACGTAATCCGCTCCACCCGCTCCACAAACTTCTTCACCCGCCCCGCCGCCGCCACCCGCAGCCGCGCGCCGTCCCACTCGATCCGCGACCCCTGCGCGTCAAACGTCCCGCAAAACACCACCTTCTTCGCGTTCTGCGCAATCTCGATGAACCCTCCCGGACCAATCAAATTCCCGCCCAGGTGCGACACATTCACGTTCCCGCGCTCATCGGCCTCGCCCATCCCCAGAAACGCAATGTCGATTCCCCCGCCGCTGTAATAGTCGAACTGCTCGATCGACGGCACAATCGCGTCCATGTTCCGCGCCGCCCCGAAAAGCCGGTCGTCAAGCATCCTCCCGTTATGCACCCCCTGCTCCACGCTCATCCACAACTCTGCTTCGCTCCCCTGCTCCGCAATCACGCCGAATATCCCGCCCGGCATCCCGAACCCGAAGTTCAGCGACGCCCCCGGCCGTATCTCCATTGCCGCCCGCCGCGCAATGATCCGCCGCTCCAGTTTCGCCGGCACCTCCGCCGCCAATGCGCCTAAGTGCGCCCGCTTCGTTCCACTTACAGCCGGGTCATAACCCAACCCGTAAAACTGCTCCTGGCCCACATCCTCCACCACCGCGTCCACCAGGATCCCCGGCACCCTTACGCTCCGCGCCGCCAGAGCCCCGGGCTCGACCATTTGCCGCACCTGCGCAATCACCACACCCCCACTCGCCCGCGCCGCCAGCGCCAGCGTATGTATGTCCATATCGATCGCTTCTTCTTCCGGACTTACATTCCCCCGCGTATCCGCATAAGTACCGCGGATAATCGCAACATCAACCGGAAACGGTTTATAACGCAGCACCTCCTTCCCATCCACGTGGAGTAACTCGACTAACTCCTCCTTGCTCCGCTGGTTACACCGCCCGCCGTCCTGCCGCGGATCCACGAACGTCCCCAGCCCCGAATGCGTAAACAAACCCGGCCGCCCCGCACCGATCTCCCGCATCAAATGCTGCACCACCCCGCCCGGCAGACAGTAAGCCTCGATCTTCTCTTCCCGGATCAACTGCTGTATCTTCGGTGACCACGTAAAGTGCGCCGCAATCACCTTCTTCAGCATCCCCTCGTGCGCGAACCGGTTCGTCCCCAGTGCGCCCCGGTCCCCCAGCCCCAGCGAATGCACCAGCGTCAGGTCCCGCGGATGCCCCGTCTCGAGAAACCGCCGCTCGATCGCCTCGAACACCGCCTCCGCCGACACCATCCCCGCGCCGTTCCCGCTCACGGCAACCGTCACCCCGTCGCGGATCATCGCGGCCGCGGCATCCGCCGTCATTATCTGCGCCCGGCTCATCGGTTCCCGAACACCGGCTTCCGCTTCTCGCGAAACGCCCGTACGCCCTCTTGGCAGTCTTCGGTCCCCAGCGCCTCCGCCGCCGCCTCCGCATGCTGATGCCGCAAGTCCGCGTGCATCGTCGCAAGCAGTTTCTTAGTCAACTTCATCGCAATCGGCGCGTTCCCGCACAACTTACTAACCCACTCCCCCACCTGCCGCTCCATCGCGGCCTCGTCCTCAACCACCGCGTTCACTAACCCCCACTGAAGCGCCATCTCCGCCTCGACCGGCGCGCCCACCAGCGTCATCTCCGCGGCCCGCGCCGTCCCCACCGCCTCCGCCAGGTGCCGCACGCCGCCCCAACCCGAAATCATCCCCAGCGTCACCTCCGGCGCTCCCAGCTTCGCCTGCCGCACCGCCACTCGCAAATCTGCCGCCAGCGCCAACTCCAGCCCTCCGCCCAGAGCATGACCGTTAATCGCCGCAATCACCGGCTGCGGTAGCCCCGCAATCCGCTCAAACGCGTCAATTCCCGGCAGAATCCAATCCCGCCGCATCTCCTCCGGCGTCAGTGCGCCCCACGCTGCAATGTCCCCGCCCGTCGAAAAGAACCGCCCGCGCCCCCGCAGTACCACCACGCGCACCGCCCCATCCGCCGCAATCTCGCCCGCCAACTCGCCCAACCGCTCCACCATCCCCCGGTTCAGCGCGTTCCCTTTGTCCGGCCGGTTCAAAGTAATCTCGGCCCACTTACAACCTGCTTCCTCGTGCCGCGTGTAAAGTATCTCGGTTTCCATCGCAATCTCAAAATCTCGGGACCGTCAATCCGCCGTCCACCATCACCGCCTCGCCCACCGTGTACGGCAACTTCCCCTCGGCCATCGCCCGAACCACCGCCGCCACATCCTCCGGCTTCCCCCACCGCCCCACCGGCACACCGCCGCCCGCAATCAACGCATCGTATCGCTCCTTCACCGGCCGCGTCATGTCCGTCTCGATGATCCCCGGCCTCACCTCGTACACCCCGATCCCCGCCTCCGCCAACCGCACCGCGAACAGCTTCGTCGTCATCGTCGACGCGCACTTCGACACGCAGTACTCCCCGCGGCTCACCGAAACCGCCACCGCGTTCGACGAGGTAATATTGATGATGCTCCGGTGCCGCCCGCCGCCCCCGCCCTGCTCCAGCATTCGCCGCGCGGCCGCCTGAGAAAGAAAAAACACCGCCCGCGTGTTCACTTCGATGCACCGGTCGAAACTCTCCGGGCTAACATCGAGTAAGTCGCCCCGCCGCATCGCCCCGACACCCGCGTTATTCACCAGGCAATCCAGCCGCCCCCACGTGCCAATCGCTGCATCCACAATCTCCCCATGCCGCCCCACATCGGCGACATCCGCCTGCACCGCCCGGACCTCCACCCCAAGCCCCCGCAGCAGCTTCCGCTCCTCATCCCCCTCGCGGTCATGCGCCACAATATGAAATCCCGCCTCCGCCAACGCCGCCGCGCAAGCCCGCCCAATCCCCCGCGCCGCCCCCGTCACAATCGCCACCGGCCGCTCCGCCGCATTCTCCGTCATCGTTCCATTCAATCCCTTATGGAAGCCTACCAGTAACGAAGGCGACCCCGCGCATCACAACCCCGTCTTCGGTAAACTTAGTCATCCGCCGCGGATCCCGAAGGGATGCCATGAAAGCCGTCGTTTACCAGGGCTTCGGTTCACCGGATATTCTGCATCTGCAGGAAATCGACAAGCCCGTTCCCGGAGACGGCGAGGTCCTCATAAAAGTCCGCGCGGCCGCCGTCAATCCCCTCGACTGGAAGCTCATGAAAGGCGGACCACCCCTCGCTCGCCAGGCAAACCGAAAATCAAATGTCCCGGCGTCGACGTCGCGGGCGTTGTCGAAGCCCTCGGCGTGAACATCACCGGCCTCAAGCCCGGCGACGAAGTCTTCGGCACCTGCGTCGGCGCCTTCGCCGAGTATGCAACCTCTAAGTCCGCGCCGGGCATGAAATCCGCGTTGGCCCGCAAGCCTCCAAACGTGACGTTTGAACAAGCCGCCGCTGTACCCGTCGCCGGACTAACTGCCTTGCAGGGCCTCCGCGACATAGGCCGCATTCAGCCCGGCCAGAGCGTCCTCATTAACGGTGCGTCCGGAGGCGTGGGCACTTTCGCCGTCCAACTCGCAAAATCGTTCGGCGCCAACGTCACCGGCGTATGCAGCACGGCCAACGTCGATCTCGTCCGCTCCCTCGGCGCCGATCGCGTCATGGAT
>JAKAJI010000237.1 GCA_021813825.1 Acidobacteriota bacterium
CCGAGCGTATTTATCATGAGCCCGGGCAGGCTTCCGGCATCGGCGTTCTGGTTCTTCCGGAGCAATAGGCGTCCGGACCGCCGAAGGTCGTTCTGTTACCAACACCGGAAGACTCTGATGCCGCGGTTCCCGCACGAAGGCGAATGAGAACGATGCAAGGCTACGAGCGGGGTCCCCGAACCGGCGCGAAACACGGCGGCGGTCCCCGGCATCGATGGCGGGAGTTCGCCGGCGCTGCCGCAGTGTGCTGCCTCAGCCTCGCGTATTTTTACCGGAGCCTTTGGACGAGCCGCGGCGACAGCATGCCGGGCGATTTGGGCGACGCCCGGTTGTGCATGGTGCTCATGGAACACTGGTGGGCCGTCTGCCGCGGCCTTGTTTCCTGGAGGGATCCAAACTTTCTCGCTCCCACGCACGGCATTCTCGGCTACAGCCACACTCTTTTCCTCCATGCGTTGATCTACATTCCCTTCCGCATCGCGCATCTGGACACCTATCTCTCCTTCGCCTTCACCATCGTCGTTCTGCGCGCTCTCGGCTTCGCTTTTTGTTACTGGCTCGGCCGCGAGACGCTCGAGCTTTCCGTGCCCGTCTCGCTGCTGTGCGCCTGCCTGTTCACTATTGCCAACATCAACGCCATCACGTCGGGCCACGTTCAGCTCCTCAATTTTGAGTTCGTCCCGCTCCAGGCTGTGCTCATCGGCGGATACTTTCGCCGACGGTCCGTGATGTCGCTGGCCGGAGCGGCCTGCCTCACCGGTGCGATGATGTTCACGGACGTCTACGAGGTGTTTTTCGGCCTCCTGGCAGTCATCGCGCTCACCGCGTTCTGGCTCGCCGCGGAGTGTTTGAGGGACTGCGGCGCGCTGCGGAACCGCCTGCGCCTCTGGCTCCAGCATGCCCCGCGCGATCTCGCCGTCGCTGCCCCGTTTTTCCTCGTTTGGCTCGGACCGTTCCTGGCGATCTACTGGCCCGTCTTCCGGCGCACCGGCGGCTGGGAATTCGCGGAAGTGCTGCGGTACATGCGCGACTGGCGGGAACTTCTCAACGTCGGCCCTGACAACTTCGTGTGGGGTCCGACTCTCGGCACCTGGTACGCCCGCAGATTTACCCAATTTGGTGAGCCCCGTATGGGAATCTCTCCGTTGATGGCGATCACTGCAGCCGCGATTACGGCGATCGCCCTCTCGCGTATGTTCCCCTGGCGGTCGAATGATCCGCCTGGTTCCGAACGGTACAGACGCACGATCATTCCGCTGGGACTCGCCGCCGCCGTCCTGTATCTAGTTTCCGTGCAAGCCGGCGGGGACTCGGCGTGGTGGTTCGTGTACCGCTGGTTGCCTGGCGCCAAAGGAATGCGCGTCACGGGAAGGATCAACGTACTTCTCGTCCTCGGCGCAACGCTACTCTGCGGCCTGGCAATCGAGTGGTTGCTCGCCGCAACCCGGCGAAGATGGGTTAGATTTGCCATCCTCGATTTCGCTGCCGGGCTCTGCGCCGAGCAGATTAACAGGATGGGCATATCCGGTTTCTCGCGCTCCTCCGAACTCACTTACTTTGCCCGTTTCCCTCCGCCCCCGCCGGATTGCGCCCGTTTCTACGTCTTCGATCCCCGGCGGCCGGAACTGAGTCACGTCGGGCAGATGGACGCCATGGTGCTCGCCCGCCGCTTCAATCTGCCAACCATCAACGGCTACAGCGGCGAAAATCCAGCCGGCTTTGACATGTTTTACTTCAACCCAGGCTATCCGGACCTTGTAGCCCACTACCTGATCGCTAAACGTATCTGGAACGGAACTTGCGCTCTGGATCTCCAGCAGGCGCGCTGGTATAACTCCTCGCAGTCGAAAGGATTCCTGGAGTCGAGCTTTCCCGACGGCGCCAACGCTCGCATCAATTTCAAGACCGGAGGCAATGCAAAAGCCTTCGAAGGGCCGGGATGGTCCTCGCCCGAGCCGATCGGAACGTGGACCGATGGTCCGGAGGCCATCCTGAGGTTAACCGGCTTCACCCCGGCGCGCGGCGTCCTCACGATGCGCGTGGCCGCCGATGGCTTCTGCGCTCCGGCGCATCCGCGGGTGGGCGTAACCGTATTTGTGAATGACGGCCAGGTCGCCGCATGGACGCTCACGGCCGCCAATAAAAACGACGAACAAGTGGCGCAAGCGCCGCCAGACGTTCTCGCCTCGCCTGTCACGGTGATCCGGTTCCGCATCTCGGACCCCGCGTCGCCCCGTGACTTGGGCCTTTCGCCCGACACTCGCAGGCTGGGGATGCTTGTCAAACAGATCACCCTTTCTCAGAACCGCTAGATTCAACCCGATCCTCCCCTGACGTCCGATACGCGTCCGCACTTGATAGAATGCGGCACGAATGAATTTCACCCGTCTTGTTACCATCTCCGCATTCGTCTCCGCGCTCGTCCCTCTATGCGCTCCCGCGCAGGACGTCGGCGAGCCCTACTCGACCCACGTCAGCAAGAAATGGAAGATCAGCGACCGGTCTCGCCCCATGGCTGTAGTCGTCACTCCCGGCACCGCCAGCACCGACCAGCAGCCAGGCCGTCCTCCTTCCGACGCCATCGTGCTCTTTAACGGCAAGGACCTCTCGCAGTGGGTAGGCCGCCACGGCGAACCCGCGCCCTGGTACGTTGGCAACGGCTACTTTTCCACCGAGCCCGGTAAGGGCGACATCCACACCAAACAATCCTTCGGCGACTGCCAACTCCACGTTGAATGGGCGACGCCGAATCCCCCCCACGGCAAGGACCAGGACCGAGGGAACAGCGGAATCTACCTGATGAGCCTTTACGAACTCCAGGTGCTGGACTCCTACAACAGCACCACCTACGCCGACGGCCAGGCCGGCGCGATTTACGCGCAGTTCCCTCCGCTGGTCAACGTCAGCCGCCCGCCCGGACAATGGCAAACCTACGACATCATCTTCCACGGCGCGCGCTTCTCGCCCGATGGCAAAATCCTCCGCCCGGCTTCGGAAACCGTGCTCCAGAACGGCGTGCTCGTCCAGGACAACTCGGTCCTTACCGGCCCGACCGACTATATGCACCGCCCGCCCTACAAGCCCGGTCCGGACAAGGCGCCGCTCCTGCTCCAGGACCACGACCATCCGGTCCACTACCGCAATATCTGGATCCGCGAGATCAAGGAACCGGCGCCGTAACTCCGCGCTGCTCTCCTGTCAGCAGTCGCGCCACGGCGGCGGCGGAATCGGAAAACCGCTGCCCGGCGGCCCAGCGCCGCGCTGCTTCCGACATTCGCCTGCGGCCTTCTTCGTCTCGCAGCATTCGCGCGATCGCCGCGCGCAGCCGCTCCACCGTCTCGCGCCGCGAGCCCATCGGCACGAGCTCTCCAAACTCCTCCCGCATCACCGCCCGCGCCCCGTGGTGATCCAGGCAAACCGCCGGCAACCCGGCGCCAAGCGCCTCCACCAGCGTCAAGCCGTAGCTTTCGTGCCGCGAGGGAAACACATAAACGGAACCCAGCGCCAGGAAAGCGCTCTTCCGCAGGCCCATCACGTAACCTGGGAAAACCACGCGGATCCGGCGCAGCTTTGCGGCCAGATCGCGGAGCCGTTGCTCGAAGCGAATCCCCTGCATATACGCCGCCTCGCCACAGACGAAAAGCCACAACGGACGTTCAGGCAGGTCGCCCCGCCGCTCCCACTCTGCCAGCGCCTCCAGCAAAAGATCCTGACCCTTCTCCGGCGAAATCCTGCTCAACGTAACGAGCGCGAGCGCATCGCCGGGTACGCCGTACTCGGCGCGCAGACGGGCTGTTTCCTGCCGAAGCAAGTCTTCTTGCAGTGGCTCTCCCGCGTTCCCCCAACCCACCACATGAATCCGCTCCGCCGGCACATCGGGATAGCAGGTGAGCATCAACTCTCGCATGCTCTCCGATGGGACTACCGCCGCCTGCGAATACCGCAGGCTGTTGGCCTGCTGATCGAAAACCAGCCGGGCCATGCGGGGAACCAACGGCGACCTTCGCAGTCGCTCATGCCAGCGAACGAGCGTCGAAGGCGCGACCAGCCCACGCCCGTAAATCGCCGCCACATAGGCGACGACATCGACGTGATAAATCGTCACGATGCGAAAGCCCGCGGCGGCCAACCGCGCGAAGTTCGGACCTTCACTCACGTCGTTCACCAGCACGGTGGTTCGCGCCGGATCATGACGCAGCACTTCTTCGGTCGCCGCTTCGGAAAACGCGAAACAAAACTGCGCGTACTTCCGCTCGCTGCTTCGCACCAGTTGCCTCGCCCCAGGGGCGCTCGGCCCGAGAATCGCCGGACTAATGAGCTTTACCTCAAACGGATCGGTCCGCGCCCACTCGGCGAGGAGGCGATCGCAAACCGCCGCGCCTCCGCCGAGTGGCACCGCTTGTCCCGCGAAGCCGCCGTGCGCGGCCAGGTACAGAACTCGGAGCCGATGCGTCTCAGCCGGCAACGGAAATGTACTTGAAGCCCGCCGCCGCGACTCGCGCCCGGTCGAGCGCGTACCGGCCGTCGAGCAGAATCCGCGACCGCATTTTCTCGCCGATCACGTTCCAGTCCAGTTCCCGGTACTCCTGCCATTCCGTGGCAAGCACCACCGCATCGGCGCCCTCGGCTACCTCCAGCGCCGAAGCGCAGCAGGTCACCCCAAGCCCGGCGTGTTCGCGCTCGAAATTCGGCATCGCCACCGGATCATGGGCCTTCACTCGGCAGCCCCGCTCAATCAGGTTGCGCGCGATGTCCAGCGCCGGCGCCTCCCGGAGATCGTCCGTGTTCGGCTTGAATGCCAAGCCCAGGATGCCGATGGTGCGGCCCTTCAGAATCTTCAACTCGGCAAGCAGCTTATCCACCACCACATCCCGCTGCCGTGCGTTCACCGTCCGCGCCGCTTGCACAATTTGCATCCCGATCGCGTACTCCGACGCCGTAGCGACAAGCGCCGCCGTGTCTTTCCCGAAGCACGAACCACCCCAGCCGATTCCCGGCTGCAGGAACCGGTTCCCGATTCGCTGATCGAGCCCAATGCCGCGCGCCACCTGCCGGATGTCGGCTCCGACGCGTTCCGCCAACTGCCCGATTTCATTGATGTAGCTGATCTTCAGCGCCAAAAACGCATTCGCCGCGTACTTGATCAACTCCGCCGAAGCCAGGTCGGTTGAAACCAGCGGCACGGCGCCCATTGCCTCCGGACGCGGCAAATATGGCGGCGCCGCGAACGTCTGATCGAGCAGCGGCCGGTACAACTTGTACAACACCTCGAGCGTACGCGCGTCGTCGGAGCCGATCACCACCCGGTCGGGATACAAACTGTCCAGCAACGCCGTTCCTTCGCGCAGGAACTCCGGATTCGAGGCGACGGAGAACTGGTGGTCCGCCTTCTGGCCGTGGTGCTTGGAGTACGACTCGCGAACGATCGTTCCCACCCAGTTCCCGCTGCCGATCGGGACAGTCGACTTATTGACCACTACCATGTAGTTGCCGCTGAAGAATTTCCCGATGCTCTCCGCCGCGCTTTGTAGATAGCGCAGGTCCGGCGCTCCGCTCGGCGTCGGCGGCGTTCCCACGGCGATAAACACCACTTCCGCGCCGGCAATCGCTTGGGCGGGGTCGGTCGTGAACTTCAGGTTAGCCGACGCATCTGCCATCAAATCCGTAAGATACGGCTCGTAAATCGGTGTCTTGCCCTCGCGTAAAAGGCCGATTTTGCGCTCATCGCTGTCCAGGCACGTTACCTTATGTCCCAGATACGCAAGACACACACCCGTCGTAAGACCGACATAGCCGGTCCCGATAATGGAAACGTTCATATACTAGAAAGAGTCAATTTCACGCTAACAAATTGAGGGGTGCATTGCAGAATCGCGCCGCCGAGGTTAGCCTGAAAAACATGACTTCCCGCGCCCAGTTGTTGATCCCGGCCGCTCTCGCCTGTCTGCTCGCCGCGCCGCCGGTTGTCGCCTCCAGCGAAACCCAGGCCCTGGCCACCCATTGGAAGACCTCGAAACAGTATACCCTCGACATTGCCAACCAGATGCCGGCCGAGGACTACAACTTCAAACCGAACCCGGACGAAATGAGCTTCGGCGAGCAGATGGCGCACCTCGCCCAGGCCAACGCTTATTTCCTCTCGCTTCTCTCCGGCGGCAAATCACCGATTGACAAGCCCGCCTCCTACGACAAAGCCACCGTTCTGGCGATGCTCACCAAGTCGTTCGACTACTCCATCTCCGCCATCGAGCACGCAACGCCCGCGCAACTTAGCAAATCGTACAAGACGCCCGACGGCACCATGACCGGCCTCGGCCTCATCGACTTCGCGATGGACCACACCACTCACCACCGCGCCCAGTGCGTCGTCTACCTCCGCTGCAAAGGAATCAAGCCGGCCGACTACCGCTACTAACCCGCTACTTATGCAACTCCGCCTCGTGCTGTGGGCCGCCCTCGCTGCCGGAAGCGTTTCCGCCCAGCCCCGCGTCTTCGACGCCCTCCACTGGCGCTCCATCGGCCCGTTCCGGGGCGGGCGTACCGTCGGAGCCGCGGGCATTCCCTCCGAGCCCAACGTCTTCTACATGGCGGCCAACAACGGCGGGGTCTGGAAAACGACCGACGCGGGCCGCACCTGGCAGCCTCTGTTCGATTCCCAGCCGACGCAGTCCATTGGCACCCTTGCCATCGCCCCGTCCAACCCCCGCGTCATCTATGTAGGCAGCGGCGAAGGCCTCCAGCGTCCCGACCTCTCGGTCGGCGACGGCATTTACAAATCCGATGACGGCGGCGCAACCTGGCGCCATCTCGGTCTCCGCGATGGCCAGCAGATCGCCGCGCTTCTCATCGACCCGCACAACCCGCAACGCGTCTTCGCGGCCGTTCTCGGCCACCCCTACGGGCCAAATTCCGAGCGCGGCGTCTTCCGCTCGCTCGACGGCGGCGCGCATTGGCGCAAAGTGCTTTACCGCGACGAAAACACTGGCGCCGTCGACCTCGCCTTCGATCCGCACAACCCTCGCACCGTCTACGCGGTCCTCTGGGCCGCCCGACAAGGTCCTTGGGAAAACGGCCACTTCGAAGGGCAGGGAAGCGGTTTGTTCCGCTCCACAGACGGCGGCGATACCTGGACCCAACTCCACGGCGGCCTGCCCACGCCCGCCGACGGTCTCGGCCGGATCGGCATCGGCATCGCTCCGAGTGATCCCAACCGCATCTACGCTCTCGTCCAGGCCCACAACGGCGGCCTGTTCCGTTCCGACGACGCCGGCGTGACATGGAAACGCGTCAACACCGAGCGCCGTGTGTGGGGCCGAGGAGACGACTTCGCCTGTGTCCGCGTGGACCCTCGCGACGAAAACAAACTCTACGTCGCCAACACTTCCACCTACCGCTCCCTCGACGGCGGCATCACCTTCGAAGCCTTCAAAGGCGCGCCCGGGGGCGACGACTACCACAACATTTGGATCAACCCGCTCAACCCCCGCGAAATCCTTCTC
>JAKAJI010000238.1 GCA_021813825.1 Acidobacteriota bacterium
GTACTGACTCAACTGCGCCACCGCTCCCGCCTTGTCCCCCTTCGCCAACTGCGCCGTCGCCACCATCTCGTACACGCTTCCCGCCTCCACGTACTGCGGAAACTCGTCCCGGATCGCGAGCCCCTCTTTTATCGCTTCCTCATACTGGTGCGCCCCCACCAACTGCGCCACCTTCTGCGCGCCCTTCTTCCAATCCTCCAGGTGCGCCAGCGGCGCCGCATACCGCTGCTTCAGCCACGCCAGAAACTCTTTATCGAACTCCTCCGGCGTTACCCCCAACTCCCCCTGAATCACCTCCGGCGTCGTCTTTCGCGCCCCGAAATCCCCAATCATGCTCACCAGCTTTGCGTAACTCCACTTCTGCGCAATGTAAGCACAGATCTTCCCCGCCTGAAAGTAAGATACTTCCACCTGCTGCGGATAACTCGGCCGGATGAATCCCCGGTCCAGCTCCGCCACCGGCAGTAACTTCCCCTTCTGGATCGCTTCGATGTCGTCCTTCTGCGCCCGGTCGCCCCATCCCGGCGCCGCCTGCGTCTCCTCGTACATCGCCAGCCCTTCGGTGAACCACCGTGGCACCAGGTGATGCGTCATCGTCAGCACGTACACGTGGCTCATCTCGTGCCACAGCGTGCTGCCCCAGTGAAATTCCCCCGGCGGCCGCCCCGACGGGCTGTCCATCGCGATCACCGTCCCGAACGTCACCCCCAGCGCGCCCAGGCCCGGCATCCCCGTCGTCCGCACCGCAAAGTCCTCGTGGTTCGGATATACTTCAATGCTGACCAACCCCGGTATCTTGTAATGGTATTTCTCCTCGTACGCCGCCCGCGCCCGGTTCGCCACCTCCCCGAAGTAAGGCTCCAGTAAGTCCGCCTCCTTCTTGGCCAGCATCAAGTACGCCCCGCCGTCCCGCACGTGCTCGTAATTCTTGAAACTATCGAGCAGCCGCAGCGAATTTACCGTCTCGCTGTCCCGGTAGCCGTTCTCATAGCACAGCACTAACTGCGACTTCGCCTCGTCGCCCCGCCCCACCCGCATCAAGTTGATCCCAAGCTCCGACCGCGCCTCCCACAGCGTCGGCTCAACCTGGATCGCCATCTCATACAACCGGATCCCCTCCACGTACCTCCGGTTGATCACAAAGAAGTGCGCCGGAATCGAGTACGCCCGCCCATATCCCGGATTCACCGCCATCATCTTATCCAGCCACGCCGACTTCGGCTGCGTGTCGACCAGGCTCCCCCTCAGCCACTCCATCGCCGCATGAACCGCCATCGCCTCGAGCGCATCCGCATCGAGCCGCAACGCCTCGTCCGCCGCCTTCGCCGCCCCCGCTTCGTCCCCGTCTTCTAACTTGAGATAGGCAAGTAACTCCCGCGCCTCCACCAGCTTCGGATCCAGTTCCGCCGCCTTCTGCGCAAACTCCACCGCCTTGGCATCGAACCCCGCGCTCGCCACCAGCGCCATCCCCACGTACGCCCCCGCGTTCTTCGGGTCCTTCTCAAGCGCCTCCTGAAATAACTGCCCCGCGTCCGCCCGGTTAAACCTCTCGAGTAACAACCTTCCCCACCGCACCCGGATCTCCGCCGACTCCGGATGCTCCTTCAGAGCCTCCCGGAACCGCGCATTCGCTTCCTCATACCGCCCCAGCCCCCAGTTACCCTCCGCGCTCGCCGCCGCATCCGCCGACTTCGCCAGCCCCGCAAAACACTCCCGCGCCTCCACCTCGCGCCCGTGCTTCCGCAACTCCAGGCACTTGTCCTCCACGCCCGCGCGCATCACACCCGCCAACACCACCAACCCGAGCGCCGCGCGGAACTTCATTTGTCCAACTCCGCCTGCGTCTTCGCCAGGTCCACCAGCAGCGTCGTCAGCCTCTGCCGGTACTCCTCCGCCGGCATCGCCGCCTTCCGGTACTTCAACTGGTCAATCTGATCTTCCAGTTCCTGCTTGTGCTTCAGCAGCGCCGCCTTCTCCGGCGTCACCGCCCCCGCTCCCCCGCCCAGCGCCAGCAGCACAAACTGCGCCGCCAGCAACCCCTGCCCGTTCTTCGGCGAAGGATCCGCCACGCCCTCCCCATGCCCGGTGTCCTGTAACTGCGCGTGCTCGGTCGCCAGCCGCTTCTCACTCTCGTAGAACCGCACCGTCCGGTCCTGGGCATACCGGAACGCCTCGAGCGCCGACAGCTTCTCGTTCTTATCCGTGTTCGCTCCCGGATCGGCGAACGCATCGGCAAAATACCGCGCAAACACCGTGACGTTCTTCTCGTTGCCCGACCGCGTCGCCGTAATCACAATCCGCCCCGGCTTCTCCAGCGCCGCCAGGCTCGCCCCGCTCGCGCTCGTCGTGTTCACCACCAACTGCTTCTTCGCCGGCACACGGTCGATCCAGGCGGCCAGCTCCGCCGCCGTCACGTCCGGCCCCGGCAGGTTCATCTTGTATTCGAGCCCGTCGTATGTGCCGTGCCCGATCAACACCACTACCAGACTATCCCCCGCTCCCGCGCGCCCCGCAATCGTCTTTAGCGCTGCCTGCACCTTCTGCTTCGTCGCCTCCGCCCCGCTCAGCACCACGCTCACCGCGCCCGCATCCGCCTTCTTCACCGCCCGGTCAATCGCCGCCGCCTCGCTCGCAAACTGCTTCTCGTAATCCGGCTCGCCCCCCAATCCCGCCACCGTCAAATAAAACGTCGTCGCCCGCGCCACCCCCGCAAGGAACAGCAATAGCACCGCCGCCCTCATACAAACCCCCACCGCCGCCGCAGCAGCCACTCCACCGCCTTCAGCGCCACCGCAAGCAAAAACAGCGCCGGCATGTCCCACAACTCCCGCATCTCCCGCATCTGAATCCCGGCGTTCGATAGTTCCATCTCCTCCACCAGCCGCCGCGCATCGCCCGGCTCCCAGTACCGCCCGCCCGTCTCCGACGCCAGCTTCTTCAGCAGATCCCGGTTCTGCTCCTGGTGAAAATTCTCGGCCACCCCATCCTCGCGCCGGAACGCCACCACCGCCCGCCCCAGCTCTCCGTTCGCCCGGCTCGCCACCACCTCCGCCGCATACGCCCCCGCCTTCGGCACGCTCAGCGTCGCTTCATACACCCCCGGCTCGCTCGCCTCCGGATGCATCTCCACCACCGGCAACTGCACGCCTTCGCCGCTCACGTGCGCTTCCACCTTCGCGTCCGCCGCGGGCAAATACGTCTCGTCCTTCACCTCCGCCCGCAGCTCCACCTCGCTCCCATCGTTCACCACCGCCGGCGCCGTCGCCGTCACCCGCCCCGGCGTCCCCGCCACCAGCCATCGCAAAAACTGCCGCCAGAACATCTCGTGGCTCATGTCCGGCACCGGCTGCAACATCTGCCACCGCCAGCTTCCCGCCGTCGCAAACACCGCCGTCCGTCCCCGCCCGTAGTGTTCGGTCACCAGCAGCGGCAGCGTCAGGTTGTCCGCCTTCATCATCGCCAGCACCACCGCCCCCGGCTTCGCCGTCCCCACGTCCTGAAAATTCGCCAGGTACGGCAGCGTCTTCCATCGCTCCACGTTCTTCTGCGGATCGTCCTCAATCCGGCAAATCAGGCTGTCCCGCCCCGCCGGCGTCAAATACGCATTCGCCGGATCCCGCCGGAACGTCCCCGTATGATGCGGCAAATTCACCGGCAGCAGCTCCGGAAACGGAGGCGCCTCATACCCCCCATCGGCCAACGCAAACCGCCCGCCCGTAAACAACAACCCGCCCCCGCGCCGGTCCACAAACTGCCTTATCAACTCCCGCTGCTCGCTCGTGAAATACCCGGCTTCCACGCTGCCCAATATCAAACCCTGGTATCCGAATAAATCGTCCACCTTACTCGGAAACCCATCCTCCAACTCCTTCGAATTCGCAATCCCCTGCCGGTAAATCTTGTTCTGCGTCGTCCGCAGCATCGACGCGATCTGGATCATCGAATCGTCTTCCACCGCCCGCCGCAGGAATTTGTACTCCCACCGCGGCTCGCCCTCCACATACAGAATCCGCCGCGGCGTCCCATCCACCGGCATCACCCGGCTCACCGTGTTGTTCGCCGCGTTCGCCTCGCCCTCCACCGGCGTCACCTCGGCCTCGATCGCCGCCAGCCCCGCATCGCCCGCGTTAAACAAGATCCGCTCGGTCTGCGTCTGCCCGTCGGCCCCCAACACGATCTCCCGGCTCGCCGCCACCGTGTTGCCCCGCTTCAGCACCAGCTTCACCGCCCGCCCCGCGAACCCCTGCTGCCGCACCGACACCAGCGCCTCGATCCTCGATCCCTTCAGCGCCTGCGCCGGCATCTCCAGGCTCGACAACTCCACATCGTGCGTGATCTGCGTATTCCCGATCCCGATCGTGTGCACCGGCACCCGGTGCGACCGGATCGCGTTCATCTCCTCGAGCGTCGGCCCACCCGCGTTGTCCGCCCCGTCGCTCACCAGCAGCACCGCTCCCAGCGGCAGCGTCGAAAACCCGTCCAGCAGGTGCTCCAGCGCCGGCCCCAGCCTCGTCGCCGCCGCCCCGTCCGGCAACTTGCTCAGCGACTCGATCCGCTCCGTCGTCCCATCAATCCGGAACAGCCTCACCTGAAACCGCCGCTCCAGGTCCTGGAGCAGCCCGCCGTCCAGCATCTCGAGCATCCGCGCCCGCCGCGTCCTGCCGTCCTCGCTCACGTCCATGCTGCGGCTATCGTCGAGCACCACCGCCACCACGTTCTGCCGCGGCGCCAGCATCGACACGCTCAACGCCGGCCGCCACACCATCACCAGCAGCAGCGCAATCAGAGCCGTCTGCAATCCCCACAACGCCGCCGCCTCGAGCGCCCGCTCCCGCGTCCGCGCCCCCTTGCGCCAGATCGCAAACCCGATCCCGCCCGCCGCCGCCGCCACCAGCAACACCAGCAGCCACACCGGCCACCCCGACACGAGCACCACCGTGCCCTTGCGATATGCCAGCAGCGGATATTTGAAAAGGAATTCGAACATCGTTCCCAGGGGTTCCGGACTCGTCTCCCGCTTCAGTGCGTCATCGCATACACCACGTAGTTCGCCGCAATGCGGAACCCGAGCGCCGAATACTTCTCCGGATACTCCGGATTATCGGCGTGCTCCCAGGAATCGCCCAGGTCCATGTTGTGGCACATCGCCACGATGATCCTTCCCTTGTCATCGCGGATGCACCGCCACCGCGGCTGGTACCCGTCGTGCTCATACGTCCGCCCCGTCTCGAGAAACTGCGCCCCCGGAACCTGGTATCGATGGTCCAGGTCGTAGATCACGTGAAATATCGGATCGCCGTCCGGAATATCCGTAATCGGCCGGTCCGGAAAAACCCGCTTCATGCTCGCCGTGAAGATCGCCCACTCCCGCGTCCCGTGAAAGTCGTCGCACATGAAAAACCCGCCCCGCAGCAGGTAATCCCGCATCTTCCGGCATTCCTCATCGGTCAGGTTCCAATACCCCACCTCCACGCCATACAACCACGGCCAGTTGTAAACGTCATCCCCATCGTCCAGGCTCACCGGTTGTTCCACGCTCCGCACATGGATCCGCGTCAGCCGCCGCAGCGCCTGCGCCAGGTGCCGGTCCGACCGCGGATAATCCATCGTCCACCGCGGATAGGAAACCACCGCCGGATAAATCAACCGCGCAAACACCCATTCGGTTTTCTCCCGGTAATCCGGCGGCAGGGGAAAATTCGTGTATTCCACGCCCGGATACACGCGAAACGGCTTCTGGTAGGCGTACAACGTGGCAAGCAACAACGGCACAACGGCGGAGGCAACAACTACACGGCGGAATCGCATCGTAAGGAGGTCCGGCCTGTGCGATCAGAATACCAGACTGCGGCAAAGCATTAGACGCACTCGCCGCCCCGCCGTTCCGCTCAACCCGCGCCCCTCTACTCCACCGCCATCGTCACCGTGTTCGAACTCACGCCCCCGATCGATATCACCACCGGCGCCGCACTCCCCTTCACCCCATTGGGCGTCAAAGCGTTCACCTGGTACAACCCCACCATCCCCGGCGCCAACCCGCTGAAGCGCACCTCCGCCGCCACCCCGCCGATCGTCACCACCGGCCGCGCCGTCGTCTCCGCCGCCGGATTCCCAGGCGCCGCCTCCCCCGTCGCCGGCCGGTTCGTCACCGGACCCAATCCCGTGCAGAAGATCTGCACCACCGTCACCCCCGCCCTCGCCGGATTGCTCGCATCCACCACCCGGTTCGCCCCGTCCAGAATCGCCCCCTGCCCCGTCCCCTGCCCGTTCACCGCAAAAATCCCCGGCGCGTATTCCGCCACGCTCACCATCTGCGGCGCGCTCCTCTGCCCGCCCAGCGCCGCGCTCACCGTCACCGCACTCCGCCCCGCCGCCTCCCACGGCACCTGCACGTTCGCCTGAAACAAACTCGCATAAAACATCCCGGCTGTCCCGCCCATCTCGAACGAAAGCCCACCCAAATCCTCCGGCAGCGGCAGCGACGCCGCCATCACCGGCGCCCCCAGCAAAAAATTCCCGAACACCGCCGCGATGCTCCCCGGCGCCACCGACCCCTGGTAACTCGCCCCGTTCACCACCCCGCCCGCGCTCACCTCCAACACGCTCGACGCCTGCCGCACCGTCACTCCCAAACCCGCCACTTCAATCTGCACCGACCTCGCCGCTCCCCCGTTCGCCGCCACCTCGATCGCCACCTCGCCCGCACCCGCTCCCGGCACCCCACCCGCCACCGTAATCCACCCCGGCAACCCGCTCACCGCCCACTCGCACCCCGCGCCCGCTTTCACGTTCAACGTCACCGTCCCCCCGGCCGCCACCGTCTCCACCACCGCCGGACTAACCGCGTACCCGCATGCCGCCTCCGACGCCGTAAGCCGCCGCACCGCATTATTTCCCGCGTCCGCCACATACACATTCCCCTGCCCGTCTACCGCCACGCCCATCGGTGCGTTCAACCGCCCGCCCGCCGCCACTCCTCCATCGCCCGCGTACCCCGCCTCGCCGTCCCCCGCCACCGTGAAAATCAGCCCACCCGCCGTCACCATCCGCACCCGGTTGTTAAATGCGTCCGCAATATAAAGGTTGCCCTTCCCGTCCACCGCCAGCCCCCGCGGATAATTGAACTCCGCATTCACCGCCGGCCCACCGTCCCCCGCAAACCCCTGCACGCCGTTCCCCGCCACCCGCGTAATCGTTCCCCCCGCCGCCACTTTCCGGATCCGCCCGCTCCCGGAATCCGCGATGTACAAATTCCCCGCCCCATCCACCGCCAAACCGCCCGGCGCATCGAGCATCGCGCTCCGCGCCGGTCCTCCATCGCCCGAAAAACCCGCGCTCCCGTTGCCCACCACCGTCGTAATCGTCCCGGCCGCGTCCACCTTCCTCACCACATGATTCCCTTCCTCGGCGATATACACATTCCCCGCCGCGTCCACCGCCACCGCCGAAGGACTGTCCAACTCCGCGTTCACCGCCGCC
>JAKAJI010000239.1 GCA_021813825.1 Acidobacteriota bacterium
CTACGTTCCGGATCCCGGCCTGATATTCCATCGGCTGTCCTTCCCCGCCGTTTTCAGTCCCAACAACGCTCCTGCCGGACAATCGCTCATCCAGGCGGAAATCACGGGAATCCCCGGTGACCAGGTATGGGGCCTGGACGACTCAGAGGTCCTTGCCAGAGTGATCGACGGCATCGAGTCGATGGGATTAATCCGCCGCGATCAAGTTTGTTACTCCAGGGTGATCCGCTCCAAGTACGGCTACGTAGTTCATGATTTTGGATATCGCACCCGCCTCGACCGGGCGAAAAGTTACTTCCAGGCGCTCGGTATCTCCTTGTGCGGTAGAAACGCCGAATTCGAGTACATCAACATGGACCAGTGCATCGAGCGTGGCATGCAAGTAGCAGCGCGGCTGCGGCACGACAGCCTCGAATCCGCCTCCTAGGACGTCCCAAGCGTGCCTGCCATTACAGTTGCAATGATCACTCGGAACGAGGAGGGGGCGGTCGGCAAGGTGATTGCCGATATTCACGCTGCCTTAGACGGACGCGACGCTGAGGTTCTTGTCGTGGATAGCAGTTCCGACAAGACGCCCGGGATCGCCGCCGCCGCCGGCGCCCGCGTTGTCCGCCAGTTTCCGCCCAAGGGATACGGCCCCGCCATGGCGCGGGCTCTCGCCGAGGCGCGCGGCGATGTCGTCATCACGCTCGATTGCGACGACACCTATCCCGCCGGCTTCATTCCCGAGTTGGCGAACATCGTCCTGTCCGGCCAGGCCGACCTTGTCAACGCCTCGCGCCTGGGCTCCCGGCCCCAGGCCATGCCTTTCGCAAACTACGTCGCGAACCGGGTGTTCGCCCTTACTGCCCGGTTGGCTCTCGGCGTGAAGACGACGGATGTGCACTCGGGCATGCGCGCCTACCGCAGAACTCTGCTGCAAACGGTGAAATTCGATTCCCAAGGTCCCGCGCTGCCTGTCGAATTATTACTTAAACCGGCTCTGGCCGGCTTCCGGGTGACCGAACGCTTCATCCCCTACAGTGAACGCGTCGGCGTCACTACCCTGAATCGCTGGCATTCCACGGTGTGGACTTTCCGGCGCATTTTCCGCCTCGTCCCCCTTCGTTTCTCGCACCGGCACAATACGAGCGGGGAATGACCACATTCTTCGCTGTCGTTGCGGCCTGGCTGATCGGCATCTCCTACTCGTTCAAGCTGGACCTGAATCTCGTCGAATGCGGCGTGCTCACCCTCCTTTGCTTCGGCAAACGCCTGTTGCTTGGGCGGTGGTTCAGCGCCGTCGAACGCTTCGGCATGCGCTTGGCCCACCGGCGAAAACTCGCCATCGGCCTGGCATTCGTCGCACCTATAATCATCCGTGTCGCCCTCCTCCCCCGGGTTCCGGTTCCCAACCCCTGGATACCCGACGAATTCAGCCATCTGCTCATCGCCGACACGCTCGTCCATGGACGCCTCGCAAATCCGATGCATCCCTTGTGGATGCACTTCGAAACCATCCACGTGCTCACCAGACCCGTCTACGCCTCGGTCTACTTCCCCGGTCTCGGCATCGTCATGGCGCTCGGCCAACTGCTCGGGCATCCCTGGATCGGTGTGCTGTTATCGAGCGGCGCCATGTGCGCAGCCCTCCTCTGGATGCTGTACGGTTTCTTCCCGGCGCGATGGGCACTGTTGGGCGCGATTTTAGCGGTCGTGCGTTGGGGTGCGCTGTCTTATTGGGTCAACTCGTACTGGGGCGGCACGGTCGCCGCCTTCGCCGGCGCACTGGTTTTGGGGGCCTCCGCCAGGCTTCGTCGCCGCTCCACCGTTCCCCTGAGCCTGATTCTGGGAACCGGGTTGATCGGGCTCGCCTATACACGGCCCGTCGAAGGCCTCGCGCTGGCGATCCCCGCTGTTGGCGCCCTCGCCTTGCACCAGGCGAGAATCAAGAGCCGTACCCAACTTCTCCGCACAGCCTTGCCCGCAGCGGCGGTGTGTGCCCTCGGGCTGCTGGCGCTGGGCGTATACTTCGACGCGATCACCCGGAATCCGTTCACGACGCCGTACAGGCTAAATCAGGCAATGTACGGCTGGCCCCTGACTCTGCCTTGGGAACACCCGAAGCCACCACCAGAGTTCCACAACTTCAACATGCAACTCTATTACGAGTACGAACGGTGTGCCCAGTCTCAAAAGACGGGTTTGGCCGGCATCGAACTCGCTACGGTCCACCTCGGTGCCATCTGGCGCTTCTTCCTGGGTCCGGCTCTCACGCTCCCGCTCTTCTGGTTCGGCCGATCCTGGCGCTCGAACACAATCCGGATGCCGCTGCTTTGCCTCATGGTCTCCCTGGTGGTGGGCGCCGTCATTGTGGCCTATCCGCATTACATCGCTCCTGCCACCGGATGCTTCCTCGCGCTCTCGGTCCAGAGTATCCGTGCCCTGCGCCTCTGGCGGCGGAAAACGAACACAACCGGTGTAGCGCTCTCGCGAGCCGTCGTTGGTACCTGCCTGATCATGTTGCCCGTCCGCGCTTTCGTCGATTCCACCACCTTCCCGTCCGACGCGCCGATGATGCACGTTTTCTCCGCGCTAGGCCCTGAAGAAGGCATCTTTCGGGCGAACGTGCTCAAGAAACTGACCGCGATGGACGGCCGGCATGTCGTCTTCGTGCAGTATGATCGCCAGGCCTACATCGACAACGAATGGGTGGCGAACGGTGCTGATATCGACAAGGAAAAGGTAATCTGGGTTAACGACATGGGGCCAAAGCGTAACCAGGAGGTGCTGAATTACTATCCGGACCGGAGATTCTGGCTGGTTAGAGCCGACGACGCGCCACAGGAGATCTTGCCGTATAAACCAGAACTCTCGCGCGTCACTGCCAGGCCGGTCCCGGTAGCGGCATGCCCGGGCAAATGGCCTGAAGTCCATTCCAAGCGCCGGAGGCAATAGTTGGAAACTTCATTCAGCGCTGTTTTTCTTTCGGAAGCAAGGTCCATCCTCGAACACGTCGACGCCGATTGCCTGGAGCGTCTCGCTCGCGGCTTGGCGGAGGTCCGCGATGCTGGTGGCCGGTTATTCATACTCGGCGTCGGTGGCTCGGCCGCCCACGCCAGCCACGCCGTCAACGATTTCCGCAAACTCTGCGGCTTTGAAGCCTACGCACCGGCCGACAACGTCAGCGAACTGACCGCGCGCATCAACGACGAGGGCTGGGAAACCTGCTACTCCAACTGGCTCGAAGGATCCCGTCTCGGGGCCCAAGACGCCATCCTCGTGTTCTCGGTCGGGGGCGGTGACCCCGAACGCAACGTATCGATGAACCTGGTGCGCGCCGTCGAACTGGCCGCCGCGCGCGGCGCCCGCATCTTCGGAATCGCCGGCCGCGAAGGCGGGTTCACGCGCAAAATGGCCCATGTTTGCGCCCTCGTTCCTGTCGTCAACCCGAACCGGACCACGCCCCACACCGAGGGAACTTGCGCCGTGCTCTGGCATCTTCTCGTAAGTCACCCGGCCTTGCAGACATCCGCTACCAAATGGGAGTCCCTGAAGTGAGCCGCTGGTTCATCAGCGGCGGCGCAGGATTCATCGGCAGCCATTTCACGGACCGCCTGCTGCGCGACCCCGCCACCGCCCGCGTCACGCTTTTCGACAACTTCTCCACCGGGCGTGAATGGCATTACGCGCACCACGCCGGCGATCCGCGCCTGCAAGTAGTCCGCGCCGACATCAAGGACACGGAGGCGCTGCGCGCCGCGATGCCGGGCCACGACGTGGTCATCCATCTCGCGTCCAATGCCGATATCTCACTGGCGGTCTCCGATCCTGATATTGACTTCCGGGAAGGAACTCTGCTCACGCGCCAGGTGCTCGAAGCAGCCCGCCTCGCCGGCGTTCCCCGCCTCCTGTACGCTTCCGGCAGCGGCGTGTACGGCGACCTCGGCGAACTCGAAGCCCACGAAGATCACGGCCCCCTACTCCCGATCTCTACTTACGCCGCCAGCAAGCTCGCCGGCGAAGCGCTGCTCTGCTCCTACTGCCACTTGTTCGGCCTTCGCGCCTGCGCCTTCCGCTTCGGAAACGTGGTCGGCCCGAGGCAAACCCACGGCGTCGGTTTCGATTTCCTGCGCCAACTCCTGGCCAACCCCCGCCAACTGCGCATCCTGGGCGACGGTTCCCAAAGTAAGTCGTATATTCACGTCGAGGACGTGATCGGCGCGGTGATGTGTGCCTACCGGAAAATGGATGCCCCGTATGCCGTCTATAACGTCGCTACCGGCGACTACATCACAGTCGCCGAAATCGCCCGCCTCGCAATCGCCACGCTCAACCTGGATCCCGGCGCCGTGCAACTGGCGTACTCCGGCGGCGACCGCGGCTGGAAGGGCGACGTCCCCGTCGTTCGTCTCAACACCGATCGCATCCGGTCGCTTGGCTGGACCTGCTCCCGTGGCAGCCGGCAGGCGCTCCGCGATTCCATGCGCGCCATGCTTGCCGAACAGGCAAAGGCTTAACCGATGGCGGCGCCGCGGGCTGTCTTCCTCGATCGCGATGGCGTGCTGAACCGCGCAATCGTACGCGACGGCCGTCCCTTCGCGCCCGCCCGCGTCGAGGACCTCGAAATTCTACCCGAGGCCCGCACCGCCTGCGCTCTCCTGCGTGCGGCCGGCTTCCTGCTCATCGGCGTCACCAACCAGCCCGACATTGCCCGCGGAACCCAAACCATCGAAGCGGTCGAGGAGATCCATCGGCTCCTCCAGCGCGAACTGGGCTTGGACGCCATCCGGTTTTGCCCGCACGACGACACGGATCGCTGTTCGTGCCGCAAGCCCGCTCCTGGCCTTCTGCTCGAAGAAGCCAGCCTCCGCAACATCGATCTATCCGCCAGCTACATGGTGGGTGACCGCTGGAAAGACACCGAGGCTGGACAACGAGCGGGCTGTCGCACTATATTCATTAACCGTGGCTACCGCGAGCCGCGAGGCTCCGGATGCGATTTCGAAGCAGCAGACCTGCGCGAGGCCGCGCTGTGGATTCTCGAACGGGGTACTCCCATGGACCGCCAAACGGACTGGAAGACCAGGATTTTCGCCGACGGCGCCGATCTGCCCTCGATGCTGCGGTTGGCCTCGGATCCTCGAATCTGCGGTTTCACCACGAATCCAACCCTCATGCGGAAGGTCGGCGTCACCGACTACGAACGCTTCGCCCGCGAAGTTCTCGCCGGCATACCCGATCGTCCCATTTCCTTCGAAGTGTTCGCCGATACTCTGGACGACATGGAGCGCCAGGGGCTGCGCATCGCCGGATGGGGCGGCAACGTCTACGTGAAAGTGCCCGTCACTAACACGGCGGGCCTTAGTACCGCTCCCGTCATCCGCTCGCTTGCGTCCCGGGGCGCCAAGGTGAACGTAACGGCGGTGCTCACTCTGGACCAGGTCCAAGACACCATCCAGGCCCTCGAGGGTGCTCCCTCAGCCTTCATCTCGGTGTTTGCAGGCAGAATCGCCGACACCGGCCGCGACCCGGTTCCGATTATGGCGGCCGCAGTCGAGATGCTTAAATCCCGGTCGAACCTGGAGTTGATCTGGGCCAGTCCCCGCGAAATCCTCAATCTTGTCCAGGCAAACGCGATCGGTTGCCACATTATCACGCTTACCCCCGAGTTGCTCGGCAAGTTGCCCCTGTTCGGGAAGTCACTCGAAGAGTTCTCGCTCGAAACCGTGCAAATGTTCCATCGCGACGCTCAGGCGGCGGGTCTTAAGCTCGACACTCTCCCAGACCCGTCCGATGAATGAGATCCGGAGCTTCCGCTACCCGTCCCCTCAGTGCCCGGCATAAGTGAACGACAACTGCAGCCGGATCTCCGCCCCATGAAACTGTGGTGGCAGCGGCGGGAACGGGTTTGAAGCGCTGATGCTCGCTACCGCCGCCCGGTCCAACGCCTCGGCCCCCGACGGCGACGCGATCACCAGTTTCGGTACATTCCCGTTCTGCGCAATGGCAAACTGGATCTGTACCCGCCCGCGCCGCCCCAGCCGGGCACTCTCCGGAATCACCGCAAACCAGTTCCGCCGCACCGCCGCCAGCACCTGGATCAAGTACGGCCGGAAATCCACGCCCTTCGGGTCGCTCAGTAACTCCAGTTGGCTCCGCGTCGCCTTATGCTGCGGCGACGGATGCAACGGGTCCCCGCCTGGCTCGTCGTCTGCATCTCCCACCACCACTCCGCCTCCGCCCGGATTCCGCGACAAGGCCTGAATCGCATCCGCCACGCTCGTCTTCGGCGGCTCTATCCGCGGCAGGTTCGCCGGAAGCTGCGTGCTCCCGTTCGATACGCCCGGCGTCTCAAACGCAAGCTTCGGCTTGGGCGCTGGCGCGACAGGCGGTGGCAGGATAGGGTTTGGAACGCCCTGCGCCAGTACCGGACTCGTCACCTTCGTCTCGATCTTCGGCGGCGCCGCCAGCGACGGCGCAGGCTGGCCCGGCGCGGGCATCGGCTTCGGCGCCTCAAACCGGTTCCGCGGCGGCGCTGTCACCGGTTGCGGCTTCGACAACAAACTCTCAAGGTTGATTTCTTTACTGGGTTTGTTGACGTTTGGCGTTGTCTGCGTCATTTTCGGCGCAATGAGCGGCATCGCCTTACTCAGATCATCAAACGGATGCACCGTCTCGACAAACTTCCGCGCCGCATCGGCCTTCAGAATAGCCAGCAGGACGATACCAAGAACGATATGAACGATAATCGATCCCGCGCCGGCGCGCAGGAACCTCTCCTCGCCCGGTTGCTCCCAGTTCAGTAAAAGGTTTAATTCCGGTTCGGCTGCCGCGGGCATGGCCTCTTTTGAATTGACGACGCTCACACTGGTTGAAAAGTTGCGAAACGCGCTCAGGCGGATGTTTCGAGCTGGCGCGCGACATGCCTCGAATGTTCCTCGATTTTACCAAGGATCGCAAACGCCGCTTCCAACGCCCGCAGCCCTTGCTCGCCGGTAACGGCCGTTGGTTTCCGGGAAATCACCGCGTCGAAGAACGACTCTACCTCCAGCCGAAGCGGCTCATCGCTTTCTACCGCCAGCGTCTCGAAGCCGATCTGCCGCTGCTCCGACACGCGAAACACCGCCGCATCCTGCCTTTGGTAATCCACCGTGATGTACTGCCGGGGCTGGAACATTCGCAGCTTGCGCACGCGCTCGGTCGACACCCGGCTCGCCGTCAGATTCGCAATGCAGCCGCCCGGAAACGCCAGCCGCACGTTCGCGATGTCCACCTTACCCGATAAAATCGATAAACCCGCCGCCCGCACTTCCTCCGGCCACTCGCCCGTGAGATCCAGAACAATGTCCAGGTCGTGGATCATCAGGTCCAGCACAACGTCCACGTCCAGGCTCCGCGGGCTGAACACGCTCAAGCGGTGAATCTCGAAAAACATCGGTTGCCGCGTGATCTTCTTCACCGCTGCGATCGCCGGGTTGAACCGCTCGAG
>JAKAJI010000240.1 GCA_021813825.1 Acidobacteriota bacterium
CGCAAGCCCAGCCTTCTCCCGCTGAATCAGCCGCCACCGCGAATCCGCGCTCGGCGCGCGAGCTTTCTTTGCGGCTCGAGCAAGACAACGCCCCGGCGGTATCCCTGTCGCTGAGCGAACGCGGCGGCGCGGTCCATGTAGCGGTCCGAACCTCCGACACCGACTTGGGCTCTCGGCTGCAGTCCAACCTCGATCAACTCATGGTTTCTCTGCGGCACCAGGGGGTCGAGGCCGAAGCGGGCAAGACCGCTCCCCTGGCGGCGCAGCGCAACCAACCCGGCGCCGGGGACCAGAACCCGTTCGACAGCCAGGGCCGGCCGGGCAACAACGGCTCGGGTAACCGCCAGCGCCAGCGGCGAAACCGCACCTCGCAACCGGCAGAGGGAGCCGGCTTACCTTTCCGATTCCAGATTGAGAACCGTTTGAAGGAATAATGTCATGAACCTATCCATCGCACCCACAGTAAGCCCGTTGCCTGGGCACCGGGCCGCCGCCGCGTCCGGCTCGAACCAATCGTCTTCGGCCGGCTCCAGCACCGGTTCCTCGGCGAACCCCTCGCTCAGCCCCTCCGCCATCCAACAGCAATTTCTGACGCTGCTCGTGGCCCAGCTTCAAAACCAGGATCCGCTCAACCCGCAGGACCCCTCGCAGTTTCTCAGCCAGTTGGCCAGCATCAACAGCGTCGAACAGTTGGTGCAGGTGAACCAAACGCTCACGACCATTCAAAGCAACCTCACGGCGAATGCGCCGGCAACGACCGGCGGCGCCGGAGCTTCCCCGGCAGGCAACACCACCAATTCGTAATCACCAAGGAGACCCCTATGTCCTCATTTTCGTCTGCGCTCTCGGCGCTGAACGCTTTCTCAACCGGCATCGACGTGGTTGGCAACAACCTGGCCAACCTCGATACGACGGGCTTCAAAGCCAGCACGGTCTCATTCCACGACCTCGTCACCGAGTCGTTAAGCACCGGCCTGTCCGACACCCAGGTCGGCTTCGGCGTCGGTACCCCGGTGACGATGCGGCAGTTCACCCAGGGTGCGATCCAGACCACCGGCGCTCCCCTTGATGCGGCGATCCAGGGAGACGGCTTCTTTGTCGTCCAGGATCCGTCGAGCGGTGCGACCCAGTACACCCGGGCCGGCAACTTCGAAGTGAACCAGGCGGGCTATCTGGTCACCACCACCGGCGCTCTGGTCCAGGGCTGGACGGCACAAAATGGCGCGGTCAACACCAACGGACCGATCTCGGACATCAACGTTCCCACCGGTACGCTAAAAGCGCCCGTCGCCACGCAGAACATTTCCCTCGACCTCAACCTCGACTCGCAACAAACGGTCAGCGGAACTCCGAATACATTCTCAACTTCCATCCAGGTCTACGACTCTCTCGGCGTCTCGCACGTACTCACCGTGCAGTTCACACAGGGCACGACCGCCGGGCAATGGAATTATTCGATCTCGGTGCCAAACTCGGACGTCACCTCCCCGATGACGCCGGTTACCGGGACGCTTACGTTTGACCAGAACGGCAACCTCACGACGCCCGCCGCGACCGACCCTCCTCCTCAGATCCAGATCCAGGGCCTGGCCGATGGCGCTTCCGACATGACGATCAACTGGCAGCTCTATAACAACGGCACGCCTCGCGTCACCCAGTATGCTCAGACATCGGCTGTTTCGGCCCTCTATCAAGATGGATCGGCCGCAGCTCAGCTTTCCAACGTGGGCGTCTCCCAGAACGGCCAGATCGTGGCCCAGTACAGCGACGGACAGCAAAACGTGATCGGCCAGCTTGCCCTGGCGACGGTCCGCAATCCCGAGTCACTGGTCGCCGTCGGCAATAACAATTTCGAGTTGAGCGCCAATAGCGCCATCCCGGCGATCGGGGTCCCCGGCACCGGCGGACGCGGCTCGGTACAGGGCGGCGCGCTCGAAGCCTCTACCGCGGACATCGCCACCGAATTCACGCATCTCATCGTCCTCCAGAGCGGCTACGAGGCCAACTCGAAGGTCATCACCACCGTCAATCAGGACGTCCAGACGACGATCAACCTGATCCAGTAGCGGCTCCCGCCGTCACGCGTCGATGAATCCCACAAACACACCCGCCGGCGAGGTCGCCTTTCTGGGCGATGTCCCCCTCGAAATCGAGGTGGAACTCGATCGCAAGGTGATGACCATCGAGGAAATTCTCGCCCTGGAGGCCGGCAGCGTCATTCGCATGTCTCGCTCGGCCGGCGAGAATATCGACATCCTCATCGGCGGTGCGCTGGTCGGCTCCGGGGAGATCGTAATCATCGAGGAAACGGTCGGCGTGCGCATGACTGACTTCAACAACGAGGCCTGACAGCAGTGGCGATAACGGGCGTGGACGGCAGACTATGACCGAATTGATTGGGAGGATGGCAGCCGCCGGAATTATCATTTTGCTCGCCTGGGCGGCGGCGCATCTTCTGCGGGGCCGGCCGCTGAAGGACCGTACGCCAGGCCGGGGGTTGCATTGGCTCCGCAGTTCCACCGGGCAAAAAACCCTCCAAAGCGAAGCCCGCCTCGCCCTGACGCCGCAGCATTCGCTCCATGTCGTTCGCGTCGGCGAGCGCCGTTACCTGCTGTCGACGCATCCGGCCGGGCTCTCGACCATCGCCGAACTGAGTGCGTCCGAGGTCTACGCCGCCGATGTAGCGCCGGTCCGGGGAACCGGCGAGTTATGAAGCTATCCCCTTTGTTCCTCCTGGCCGTCTCCTCCGCCGGGGCGGCGCCCGCCTCGCCGGGCGGCACTAAACCGGGCGCCGGATCTCCCATGCAGATGGTGCTGCTGCTCACGCTACTGACGTTGCTGCCCGCCATCTTCATGGCCATCACGCCGTTCCTCCGTATCACCGTCGTCCTGCATTTCCTGCGTCAGGCGCTCGGCACGCAGACCACGCCGTCCAACCAGGTCCTGATCGGGCTCGCGCTTTTTCTCACCATCCCCCTCATTCAACCGGTCGTGTCGGACGTCTACACGCACGCCTGGGTCCCGCTGGAGCAGGGCCAGATGAGCTGGCAACAGGCCTGGGAGGAGGGCTCAAAGCCGGTCCGTGCCTACCTGTCCCGCTCGGTCCGGGAAAAGGACGTCCGGGTTTTCCTCGAAGCGACTCACTCCCCGGCCCCGGCCAAACCGTCTGACTTGAGTCTGGCCGTACTCGCCCCCGCCTACGTCCTGTCGGAACTGCGCATCGGCTTCGAGATCGGAGTCGTGCTCTACATCCCGTTCCTTCTGATCGACCTGATCGTCGCCTCCGTCACGCTCTCCATTGGCATGGTTCAGCTACCTCCGGTGATGATCTCGGCCCCGTTCAAAATTCTTCTCTTTGTGCTCGTCGACGGTTGGAATCTCATCGTCGGCTCGCTGATCCGGAGCTTCGCTACCTGATGACCGAACAAGCCGCTGTGGAATTGTTCCGGAACGCCCTGAACACGGCGTTTTGGCTCAGCATGCCGTTGTTGCTGCTGGGATTCGTCGTGGGAGTCGTGGTCAGCATCATCCAGGTCATTACCTCGATGCAGGACTCCAGCTTCAGCGCCGTACCCCGGCTCTGGGCCTTCTATCTGGGACTGATTCTATTTCTGCCCTGGATGTCGATGCGCCTGGTGGCCTACACCTCCGCTCTCTTCGGTGACTTCAGCCGCTATGTCCGCTGATTTCCCCTTTGGCGAGGCAACGCTGCTCAGCTTCCTGCTGGCTTTGTCGCGCATCGCCGGTCTGTTCGTCTTCGTCCCGATCCCTGGGCTGCGCACCGGGCCGGACGCCGCAAGGCTTCTGGCTTCCCTTGCGCTCACCGTCGCGCTATTCCCGTTCTGGCCCACACCTGCCTCGCCCGATCCGCCCGTTGGAGAACTGGCCGCCTGGGTGCTCGCCGAGTTCGCCGTGGGCGCGACCGCGGGAGTCGTCGTCGCGCTCGTCCTGGAGGGCTTTCAGATGGCCGGGCAGTTGATCGGACTCCAGGCCGGCTACGGCTATGCCGCCACGATCGACCCGACCACGCAAGCCGACGCCGGCGTGCTCCTCATCTTCTCCCAGCTTCTGGCCGGCTGTCTCTTTTTCGCCCTCGGAGTCGACCGGGCGCTGGTGAAAGTCCTCGCCTTGAGTCTTCAGTCCCTACCCGCCACGAGCTTTCGCATCCAGGCGCCGGCGGTCGAGGGAATGATTCGCCTCGGCGCCGAGGTTTTCTCGCTCGGCCTGCGAATCGCCATGCCGGAGATCGCCCTGCTCGCTCTCATCGACCTGTGTTTCGGCGTTCTCGGCCGCCTGCTCCCGCAGATCCAATTCCTGGCTCTGTCTTTCCCACTGAAAATGGCCGCCGCGCTGCTGGCCTTGGCTGCCACGCTCGCCGTCTTCCCCGAAACCGGGGCGGCGGTCGCCGGACACGGCGTAGTCTTCCTCCGCGAGGTGCTGCGTCCCCGATGAGCGAGCGCGGCCAGAGGACCGAGAAGCCCACCCCGCGGCGCCTGCTGCGAGCCCGCCAGGACGGCCGGTTCGCCGTGAGCAAGGAAATCACGAGCGCGGCCGAGTTCGTCGCCTTCGCGGGCCTCGCCGTGGCGATGACCCCGCAGGCCTTCACCTCCTTGAGCCAGTTGATCCGCGCGTTGTTTGAATTGGCGTTCCATCCCTCGGCGGCCTCCGACATCCGTCTCCTCGGCCCGCTCATCCTCCGCCGGTGCATCCTGCCGCTTCTTTGGAGCTTCTCCTTCATCACCGCCGCCGGGCTGGCGGTGCAGCTTGCCGTCACCCAATTCGGATTCGCGCCCGCGCGCCTGGCTCCGCAGTTTTCCCGCTGGAATCCGGCCGAGCGTCTGAAGGGGCTGCCCGCGCAGAACTTCGCTTCCACCCTCCAGGCGCTGCTGCTCGGCCCGCTGCTGGCCTACGCGGCGTTTCAGGTGATCCACTCCAATCTCGCTTCCTATCTCGCCTTGCCGCTGGCCAGCCCGGGCGCGGCCGTGGCCTGGGTCGCCCTCAGTTGGAAGAGTTTCCTGTTCAAAGTTTGCTTCGTAGTCGTCGTGCTGGGCGTACTCGACCTCGTCCGCCAGAAACGCCGTTTCCTCCGCGACCTCCGCATGACGAAGCAGGAAATCCGCGAGGAGATGAAGGAAACCGAGGGCAATCCGCAGATCAAAGCCAAGATCCGACGCCTGCAGCGGGACGCCGCGCGGCGCAACATGATGAAGGAAGTCCCGCTGGCCACCGCGGTGATCGTCAATCCCACGCACTACGCCGTCGCGTTGCGCTACGAGTCGGCAACGATGGCCGCACCGCGCGTCGTGGCCAAGGGCAAAAACTACCTGGCGCTCCGGATCCGCGAAATCGCAACCGGCCACCAGGTTCCAATTGTCGAAAATCCCCCGCTCGCCCAGGCGCTGTATAAGAGCGTCGATGTCGGCCAGGAGATTCCGGCGCATCTGTACCGCGCCGTCGCCGAAATCCTGGCCTACATCTTCCGGCTGATGAATCCGAAGGCCCAAGGAGGAAAGAAATGACGCAAGCCGAAGCCATCGTCGCAGCCCGTCCGGCTCCCATCGCCGCGCCCGGCAACCAGGGCCGCGGCGCGGCGTCCTCCCCGGCTGCGCGAAAGCAAGCGGGCTCAGGCGCCCTGCGGCAACGGGGGAGAATCCTCGCCAACGCCAACTGGAGCGAAATGGCGATCCCGCTCGCCGTTCTCGCGGTCGTTCTCGCCATGATTACGCCGCTCCCCCCGATCCTGCTGGACCTGCTCATCAGCGCCAACATCGCCGGCGCCGTGATCGTCCTCATGAGTTCCATGTACATCCGCCGGCCGGTGGAGTTCAGCGTTTTCCCCACCACCCTCCTGCTGATGACGCTGTTCCGCCTGGCGCTCAATGTCTCGAGCGCCAGGCTGATTCTGCTCAACGGCAACACCGGCACCGGCGCGGCCGGCGAGGTCATCCAGGCCTTCGGCGCCTTCGTGGTGGGCGGCAACTACATCATCGGCGTCGTCATTTTCCTCGTCCTCATCGCCATCCAGTACGTGGTCATCAACCACGGCGCCGTCCGTATCTCTGAGGTCACCGCCCGTTTCACTCTCGACGCCATGCCCGGCAAGCAGATGTCGATCGATTCCGACCTCAACGCCGGCCTGATCGACGAAGCCGAGGCGCGCGCCCGGCGCAAGCAGCTCAGCGCCGAAGCCGAGTTCTTTGGCGCCATGGACGGCGCCAGCCGCTTCACCCAGCGCGACGCGGTCGCGAGCATCCTGATCACCGGAATCAACATCGTCGCCGGCTTCCTCATCGGCGTCCTCCAGCACGGCCTTGACCTCCAGCGCGCCCTGGAAACCTACACCGTACTCACCATCGGCGACGGCCTGGTGACGGTGATTCCCGCACTCATGATCTCGGTCTCCGGCGGCCTCATCGTCACCCGCGCCAGCTCGGATAACAAGCTCGGCGCCGACATTCAGAGGCAGGTTTTCAGCGCCTACGAGCCGATGATGCTCGCCAGCGGTGTGTTGCTTGTCATGGCGATCCTCCCCGGGCTCCCGAAAATCCCGTTCTTCCTTCTGGGAGGCGGGCTCGGCGCCACCGCCTGGCGTATGCGGAAGCAGGGTAGCGGCAGAACCGAGGCCGCCGCAACGCCGAGTACGCAGCCCAAGGAAAACCTCGAAGCGCTGATGAAGATCGAGCCGCTGGCCATCGAAGTCGGTCTCGGCCTGATCAAGCTGGTCGAGGGCGGTCAGAATTCTCCGCTGCTGCGCCGCATCGGCAGCATCCGGCGCCAATTGGCCACCGACTTGGGCTTCATCCTGCCTCCGGTGCGCGTCACCGACAACCTCACCCTCCGTCCCCGCGAGTACACGGTCTCGCTCAAGGGCGCTGAAATCGCCCGCTTCGAAATGCCGCAGGGTTGCGAGTTGGCCATCAGTCCCGGTCCCAACGCCGCGCCGCTTGACGGGATCCCGACCCGCGAGCCTGCGTTCGGCATCAGCGCCTTCTGGATCGCGCCGGAATCGGCCGATAAGGCGCGCGCCGCCGGTTACACGGTGGTCGACTCGATCAGCGTCATCGGAACCCACCTGGGTGAGCTCGTTCGCCGCCACGCCTGGGAATTGTTCTCGCGCCAGGACGCCAAACGCCTGCTCGACCGCGTCGCCGAAGAAAGCCCGAAGGCGGTCGAAGACCTCGTCCCCAAGCTCCTCACGCTGCCGGTGCTGCAAAAGGTCATGCAAAATCTTCTCCGGGAGCGGGTGCCGATCCGCGACGGGGCCACCCTGCTCGAAGCTCTCGGCGAGGCGGCTCCCATCACACGGAACCCGGTACTGCTCACCGAATACGCCCGCCAGTCGATCCGCCGACCCCTGCTCAAGCCCTATCTGAACCCACAGGGAGAACTTCCGGCCTGGCTGCTCGACCCGGCGATCGAGCAGGCCATCGAATCCTCGGTC
>JAKAJI010000241.1 GCA_021813825.1 Acidobacteriota bacterium
CGGCGATCGATTTTCTGCGGCGGCACGGCAAGGTGAACTTCTGCGAGATCGACGCGATGCCGGAGGCGGTGTCGGCGCGAGTTCTGGGCGAAGGGACGGACGGCGGACCGGAGAGCCCGGAAACGGCGGTGTTGCGCGCGGAGCGGCGCGGGATGCTGGAACGCGGATTGGCGGTGCTGACGGAACGCGAACGGACGGCGCTGCTGCTGCGGGATGTCGAGGGGTTGCCGGCCGAAGAAGTGGCGCGGCGATTGAATTGTTCGAAAGCGACGGTGCGGAGCCACATCGCCAATGCGCGGGTGAAGTTCCGACGGTACATGGAGAGCCTTCCGTCATGAGGCATCCGGACGAAGCAGAACTGGCGTTGTACGCCGGGGGCGACCTGGGGCTGGCAGCCCGGGCGAAAGTGGCGTTGCATCTGCGGCGTTGCGCGGCGTGCGCGGGAGAAGCGGCAGCTTACGCGGGTGTGCGGCACGCGATTGCTTCGGCGGCAGAAACCGCGCCGGCTGAGATCGACTGGCCTGCGCTGGCGACCGAAATGCCGGCCAACATCCGCGTGGGGCTGGAAGCTGGGCGGTGCGTGGACTCGGCCCCGCAGCAACGGCCGAAGCATGGCTTCCGCTGGAGCCTGGGCGCGGCGCTGGCAGGGGCGACATTACTTTTCGTGATCGGGTTCCTCCTCAACTTCCCGCGCGAAAGCAGGGATCGGATTGCGACGTCTGTTGAGAAGGCTTGGCGGGGTGAGCCGTCTGTTCCCGTGGTGGCCGCGCAGCAGGGCGTGGTGCTGGAGGCATCGCCGGCCGGAGCGTCGGTGACGGCGAACGGCGCCGCGATGCAGATGCTGGCGCCGCGTGCTTCGGGTCCGGTGAGCGTGTCGGTGAGTCTGCAGGATTCGGTGAGTGCGCGTTACGTGGATTCGGACTCGGGCCAAGTGACAATCAACAAGGTCTACTATGAGCAGTAGCCGGTGGAAACCCGCGGTGGTGGGCCTGGCGCTGGCGGCGTCGACCGTCTTCGCCGGCGATCTGCCGTTGCCGCGCATCGATTTCCCCGGCGATTCCCCGGTGGCCCTGCTGGGCTCCGACTATAGCGGTTCGAGCGAGACGGCGCGCGGCAGTGCGATGGTGCTGGATCTGCGCGCGGCGCTGACGCTGCGGAATATATCGGGATCGCGGATTCGGGGCATCACGCTGCTGGTGGAGGCTCCGGGGGTGACGCCGGGTGGGAAAGCGTCGGTGACGCTGCCGAGTCTTTCCGTTGCTCCGGGCGATTCGTTCCCGGTTCGGCTGGACCTTCGTCTGCTGCGGCCAGCGCAAGCGTTGGGAACCGCGGCGGTGAGTATCCGGCTGGATGGAATCCTGTTCGACGACCTGAGGTTCTTTGGCCCGGACCGGCTGAATTCGCGGCGGGCGCTGACGGCCTACGAACTCGAGGCCCGGCGCGACCGGCGGTATTATCAGGGTCTGCTGGACGGCGGGGTGGAAAAGCTTCGACAGGGCGTGCTGGCGGCGCTTTCCCGCGGCGTGTCGCAGCCGGGGGTTGAGGCGCAATTGATCCATGCGGGGCCGGCGACGAATCTGCCACCGGGCCGGGAGTTGGCGTTTCAGTTTGTAGACGTTTCGGGCTCGCCGGTGCAACCGCAGGAGGGCTTCGCCACGGTGGCCGGGAACGAGGCGCGCGCGCCCAGGCTGGAGGTTCGTAATCGGTCGAACCGGACGATTCGCTGGGTGGAGTTGGGGTGGATTCTGCGAGACCGGCAGGGGCGGGAGACTCCGGCGGGTACGATTCCCGCGGAAGTTTTTCTGGCGCCGGGGGAGCAGCGCGACATTCTGAAGGACGTGACGCTGCGGTTTCCCAGCCGGCCGGGAGCGCCGGTGGATATCGCCGGGCTGACGGGATATGTGAGCAGCGTGGAGTACGCGGATGGGGCGATGTGGGTGCCTCCGCGGAGCGTGCTTTCCGATCCGCTCTTGAGCCGCGCCATGCCGCCTTCGCCGGAGGAGCAGCGGCTGCTGGAGATTTACCGGCGCAAGGGGATGGCGGCGTTGGTGGCGGAGCTGCGACGGCCTTAGGGGCCGGCGCGGCGGGTGCGAGCGTTGTCTGGGCCGGGGCGGGCTTGGTATTCTAGGTTTGTGACGCGGAGCAGGTGTGCCTGCTCTGTGTGATGTATTCTCGCCCGGCGGCGCTATCGTCTAACGGTTAGGACGGAGCCCTCTCAAGGCTTAAATACGGGTTCGATTCCCGTTAGCGCTACCATAAAATCAACTACTCAGAGCGGTTCTGCTCACACTTGCTCACACAATTTGGAATTTTGGTCGCCAGCTTTCGTAGCCTATCTGCCCTGCTCTACCTCGGCGGACGCCGGAGGCAGAGTGGAGGCCCTGAACCGCCTGGGCAAGCTCGGACACCGGGCTGCGCGGTCCGGGCCGATAATGCTCAGAATTTCCGCGAGGTGCTCCTGGAAAACAGCCATTCTTGCGGCCTGTAAGGCGGCGAAGACCGCTTCCGCGAAACCCGCGTCGCCAAGCTTCTGGCGCACGTCAGGGTGAAGGAGGACGTCAACGGTGGAGACAAGTCCCAGGTCCGGGAAGTGCGTGGCGCAGAGTCTCCTGCCCTTTCTCTCGTCGATGATGGCTACTGCACCGTGTTCGGCAGCGTAGGCAATCGTCGCCGCTTCACCGTCGTCAAGGGTCTGCGAACCGGGGCCGGTGACAAGCGTCTCGAAATGGAGCCAGCCATTGTCGCCAAGGCTGACGATCTCCAGGTACCCCGCGTCTACCAATTCCTGCAAGCGGTCGGCATGTGGTCGGCCTCGCTGCCTGCCGGTATCGAGCTCGCCGGGAATGATGTCGACCGCCACAATGGGGTTTGACAGGGCGGTAATGATTGATGGCGCGCAACCGGTCGCGATCAGGTTGATCACCGTGCTAGAGTCGGCGACCAGCGGGATGCGCGGATCAATTAAGAAGGTTGGTGACCTCATCGGCCTCACTCCCTTCTAGCTCCTGGTTCGTGAGAATCTCGCGCAATTCGACGCGGTCGAGGTGGAGCATGCGGGCTAGCTGGCCTTCGCTCAGCAACTCCTTCCGGTAAGCTTCTGCAGCAAGCAGGTTCAAACGCAGCGTGGTCGGGCGGTCGGCTTGTGCCTTGTCGGCATCGGGAACGTAGAGGTCACCGAGCACCTGTCGCACCTGCTCATCCGTGATGTTGCCGTTTGCCTGGAACCAGTCCCAGGTTCCCTTCTTCACCAGACGGAGTTCTTCGAGACGACGCACCATGGCCTCGCGCGAAACGCCAAAAAAATGGGACAGGATGATGACATGACGCCGCGACAGGGTGCTCGACCCGGCGGTCACCTCCTGGAATTTCTGCATCACTGCCCTGGCCGGGGTTAGGAATGCGCGTCCAAAAGCGTTGGCATATCGTTCTTCGCGCGAATTTTCGGCCTCTTGCTGATGCAGCACCTCCGGCTGGCGGCGCGTTGAGACCAAGTGCCCCGTCTCATGCCCGGCCGTCTGATTGCGCCGCTCGCGTGGATGATTGGCGTTTAGAAGAATGCAGGCGCCAAGCGTGTCGTCATATGCGAACAATCCGCAGATCCTGCCATCAAACCGTCGGACGTAGACACGGACACCGAGCTCCATTTCGAGAAGCGTCACGATATCGGTGATAGGTGCAACGCCTAAACCGAGGCGCTGTCTCAGTTCCATCGCGTCGTTCTCCGCCTGTGCCCGGACATCGCCCGGCATGATAGGCCGTTCTGGCGGATAGTTGCGCGTCCGATTTATACCAAGCAGGTTTTCCAGTTCAACCTCTGCTTTGGCGAGATCGGCCAGCAAGGCCACCGCGTCGTCTTCCGCCGTATCCTGCGTGGAGTTCATCTTCCGGAAGCGCGGCGCCAAATCGACATGAACCGACTCCTCGCGCAGCAGGGCATTGACCGAGGTCCGGTACAATCTGGCGAGTTGCTGCAATTCGTTCATGCGGGCACGGCGCTCGCCCTTTTCAATGGCGACAATCGTCGTCCGCGCCACCTTAATCTCGTCGGCGGCTTGCGCCTGCCTGATGTTAACCGCCTCGCGCGCACGCCGGAGGCGCTCGCCGATTTCCGCAGGCGGAATTTGATCGAGAATGCTCATGACTGGGCTCCGGCCCACTCACGAATAAATGAATTCTTCCCAAGGGATTCCATAAAGTTTTTCCATTCGCGGCTATGCTGCCGCAACATCCGATTCAGGTTTTCGCGCGACTGATCCTCGCTGATGCCAAGGGCATCCGCAAGCTGATCTGCCGCAAGGTCAAGCTTCGGCGCGTTCGCCGGCGAATCCAGTATTCCAGCGAGATGGTCAAGGTGCAGAGTCCCGGCGATGGCGTATTCCCTCATCGCGGCCGTGATCTTCTTCCTGCCGAAAGCCGCCGCAGCGCCAGCCTCAAAGGTCGGGGCGGATAGATTTTCCCAGACGTAGGTTTCCTTCGCCTCCTTCAGACCAGCAGCGTGGACGCTCAGTCGTCGCAACATGCAGGCTGCGCAGATGCCGCAGTGCCGCCAACTTCCCTCAACACTGGACTGCCGGTTCTGTTGCCAGCATGAGCTCGTGTGCTCCCATGAGGAATCCTTGCATTCGTCCACGAACTGCCGCAGCGTTTCAGCTTTCGTCTTCCAGATTTGCGGGAACTGGTAGCTGACAGTGTGATCGAGAAGTGCGTTCAGGAAAGTCTCCATGCGCCTGGTGAACAGAGGATGGCTGCGGCAGTCTTCGCCAGCCTGACCGACGGCGACGAGACTTGGTCCCAGCGCTCCTTGTCCGCTCTCGGGAACGATAACCGTGCTGGCATTCGATAGATATGCCGCAATGCCGCTGATGACGGAAAACTTGAAGCCGCGCGACCTGGCCGACGATTCGACGAAGGGCTTTTCACCCGCGGAGATTCCGTACGGAATCCGCGTGAAAGCCATCCGCTGGCGGGAAAGCTTCTTGCCCTCGTCAAATCCGGTGCCGAGCCGGATGCGCACCAGCGTATTACCCATCCTCCGCTGCATGAGGCCAGCCACGGCACAGGAATCCAGGCCGTCGCTGAAAGGGATAACGGCTTCAACTTGCGGATTCAGGCTGAGCTGTATCTGTTGGGGTCTCGGAACGTCTTTTTTCCTTGGAACGAATTCGAACCGCCATTCGTCGCCCGTGAGCAACTCTAGGGCGTCGCGTAACGACGTTTCGACCTTCGATGAATTCCAGAGGCGTGGATGGTGAACGGGGATGCGGAGGAAGAAATGCCGCCGCCAGGTGTAAGCGGGCCGCCGTTTCGTCCGATCGGCAAATTCCACGGCGGCGGCGACAAGCAGGGCGTCCCAAGCATCGGGCTGCCATCGTGCGAAGAAGTAGGATTCCAGGCTCTCCGTGGAGAACTCGATGTTCTCTTCAATCTTGCAGCGCAACGCGCTGGCGCCGGAGCGGACGCCCGGTTCGACGACGTGGACGGCGGTGACCGGAGCAGGGAGCGGTTCAGAGCGTGCAGTGGCGGTTCTCATTTTATGCTTGGCCCTTCATCAAGACCTTCCCGCTTCGTGGTCGAACGGACCGGGCGGTTATTGTCGAGTTTCAGAAGTTGACGCGCGAGGCCGGAAACCTGGGCTTTTGCGCTTCCCGTCGCCTGCTCCAGCCGGTTCCGAAAATCGTTCGCGCCGGACAGGGTGGATTTTCGAAGCGTGTGCTCTTCCATTTGCCGATTGTTTTTTGCGAGCCGGTCCACACAGGCGCGCTCAATGGCTTTGACGAGGGTGATGACGTTGACTTCCTCCTGCTTTGAGAGCCGGACAACGTTTTCGAGAACATGCCTGCCAATGCCGCTACCGGCATCTGGCCGCAGTGCTTCCATCCGCGACGGGATGTTGTCCTTGAACAGCAGGTTCTCTTGCTGCTCGCAAATGCTGCGGAGGCGGTCGATAAAGCGTGGCGTCATTTCATCGTGGCAATCGCTCGCAAGCGCGGGCATCATTGCGGTGCAGATTTCATCGATTCCAAAGGCACGGTTGTAAGCACGCTCGGCGACGCTTCGCCACTTGGGCTTCATTGGCAGACTTCTGTGCGGGCCATCGCTCATCGCGCACCTCCTATGTCAGAAGTATATATAGAAATATCTGACAATGTCAACATAGGCCTAAGACACTGAAAAATGTGGGTTAAAGGGAAAGTCATGTTTTGGCGGTTCCGAATCGAAATGCATCCTGCGGAGAATAGAACCTACATTCTCCGCATCAAGCGCGGAGAATATCTTTGCTAGCTGCGGAGATCACAGGCTATAATCTCCGCAGAAGTTGCGGAGAATGTATATCCATGAACGGAAGGACTGGCCCCGCTTCCATTGGAGCGCCGAGAAGATAGCCGAGCCGCTGGCTTCTGTGCGTCACCGGCAAGGCCGGCTGATCGGGCACATGGAGGCGCTGGGGTTCAACCTTCAGCAGGAAGCCGTGCTGCAAACGCTCACGGCGGACGTTCTCAAGAGCAGCGAGATCGAAGGCGAAAAGCTCGATGAGGAACAGGTCCGTTCGTCCATTGGGCGACGCCTCGGCATGGACATCGGCGCGCTGAAGGCCGCAGACAGCAACGTCGAAGGCGTCGTCGAAATGATGCTCGACGCCACGCGCCACTATGACAAGCCGCTATCGGCCAAACGGCTCTTCGCATGGCACGCCTCGCTGTTTCCGACGGGCCGCAGCGGAATGACCGCAATCACCGCCGGCGGCTGGCGCGATGACAAGACGGGACCGATGCGGGTGGTGTCGGGTCCAACGGGGAAAGAGCACGTCCACTACGAAGCGCCGAAGGCGAGCCGAGTTGAGCGGGAAATGAAATCCTTCCTTGAGTGGTTCGAAGGCGGCAAAGCCATCGACCCGGTCCTCATGGCGGGCCTTGCGCATCTGTGGTTCGTCACCATTCACCCGTTCGACGACGGCAATGGGCGAATCGCACGCGCGATTGCCGACATGGCGCTGGCGCGCTCGGAGAACAGCCCGCAGCGGTTCTACAGCATGTCGGCGCAGATCCGGCAGGAGCGCAACGCCTATTACGACATCCTAGAGCGCACGCAGAAAGGCACGATGGACGTGACGCCGTGGATGGACTGGTTCTTCGGCTGCCTCGGCCGCGCCATTGACGGCGCGCAGGATATCCTGAGCGCCGTTCTCCGGATGGCCCGGTTCTGGGAGCGGATCAAGGACGTGCCGCTCAACGAGCGCCAGCGCCTCGTCCTCAACCGCCTGCTGGATGCCTTCGAGGGCAAGCTCACGTCCTCGAAATACGCCGCGCTAGCCGAATGCTCGCAGGACACCGCCCACCGTGACATCCTCGCGCTTGTCCGGCATGGCGTCCTTGTCCAGAATGCGGAAGGCGGACGCAGCACAAGCTATGCGCTTGCCGCGTAGGCGGGAAATGCACGCGA
>JAKAJI010000242.1 GCA_021813825.1 Acidobacteriota bacterium
CATCACGATGTTGTACAGAAAATGCGACCACACCTCCCGGCTCTCCGTCTCCGCCTCCGCGAACGCCGCCTCCTGCGCCTCCGGCACAAAGTACAGCGGCGCAACCGCCCCGCGCTCCGCGAAGAACCGCACATCCGCCGCCACGCCCACAATCTCGTACGTCCCCGCGTTCTTCCGCGGCGCCGGACCGAACCGCCGCCCCACCGGATTCTCCTTCCCGAAAAACTTCCGCGCAAACGCCTCGTTCACCACCGCCACAGCCTGCGTCCCCGCGCGGTCCCCGTCCCCAATCGCCCGCCCCGCCACCATCCGGTCCCCCATCGCCTCGAAAAACCCCGGCGTCACCCGCGTCCACGCCGATTCCATATCCTCCGCCGGACCAGGCTCCTCCCGGCCCTCCACCCGGATCGTGTGCGCCCACGCTCCCGTCAGCGGAGCGTGCAGCGCCGAACCCACCGCGCGCACCCCCGGAATCGCCCCCAGCCTCCCCTCGATCTCCCCCATCAGCGGCTCCATCCGCTCTTCCTTCAGCCCCGAAATCTTCGGATCCATCGACACCAGGTACCGCCCCGCCGGCTCGAACCCGAAGTCCCGCCCCTCCAGGTTCCGCAAACTCTGCCCCAGCATCGCCGCCGCACTCAGCAGCACCACCGACACCGCCGCCTGCGCCACCACCAGCGTCTTCTGCAGCCCGTGCCGCCCGCCGCCCACTGTCCTCTGCGTCCCCTTCAGCGCCTCCATCGGATCCGCCCGCGCGCTCATCCACGCCGGCATGATCCCGAACACCACACCCGTCACCACCGAAACCGCCAGCGCAAACCCCAGCACCGTCCACGAAGGCGCCGCGCTCACCGGCACCCACGTGTTCTCGCCCGTAAACGCCAACCGCAGAATCAGCCCCGCCCCCGCATACGCCACCGCAATCCCCGCCGCCCCGCCCGCCACCGCCAGCGCCACGCTCTCAAGCAGAGCCTTCCCCACCAGCCTCCCGCGCGATGCCCCCAATGCCGCACGCAGCGCCGTCTCCGCCCGCTCCTTCAACCCCCGCGCCAGCAAAAGGTTCGCAACATTGGCGCACGCGACCAACAATACGCAAATCGAAGCCAGCAGCAGCAGCCGCAGCCCATCCCCGTATTCCTCCCGCATCAGCGAAACGCCCGCCACTCCCGGCGTCACATGCACCGTCTGCTTCGCTCGAAGCGCCTTCTCCTGCGCGTTCATCTCCGCCGCATGGCTCTCAAGCCACGCACCCAACTCCACCTGCACCTGCGCCTCCACCGTCCTCGGATCCGTCCCCGGCCGCACCCTCCCGATCAAATCCAGCCACTCGAGCGCCGGATTCTTCAGCCGCGACGTCGCCCCCGCAATCACCGGCTCATCCCCCAGCGGCAGCCACAAATCCGGCATCCCCCACGCCGCCACTCTCGCCCCGAAAAACCCCGGCGGCGCCACGCCGATCACCGTGAACGGATGCCCGTTGATGAGGTACGTCCCGCCCACGACGCCCGCATCCGAGCCGAACTTGCCTTCCCACGCGTGGAAACTCATCACCGCCACCGCCGGTGCGCCCACTCGGTCGTCCTCGTCCGTGAACAGCCGCCCCCGCCGCGCACGAACCCCGAACGTCCGGAAAAAATTCCCCGAAACAAATTCGCCGTTCCCTGTTTTAGCCGCCTCCGCCGACCCCACCCGCCTCACCGCCAGCTCCGCGTTTCCTTCCCCCACCTGAAACGCCGCCAACTCCGCGAACCCCCGCGTCCCCGCGCGAAACTCCCGCCACTGCTCCCACGAGAAAAGGTTCCAGTCCCCCTGCTTGTAACCTGTTGCGTAACAGCACGCCTCCGCGTCGCCCACCCGCCACAACTCCCCCGGCCGCGCCACCGGCAGCGGCCGCAGCATCACCTGCTCCACCAAGGTGAAAATCGCCGTCGTCGCCCCAATCCCCAGCGCCAGCGTCCCCACCGCCGCCGCCACAAACCCCGGCGCCCGCCGCCACCCCCGCAACATCGCTCTCATATCCTCCTCCCGGCCGTCACACTCGTCCCCCGGATACACGGCTTCCCGCCCATCACCCCGGGACCGTTTGTGATCCGACGGACCTCCTGCAAGTGGCCAGCATAGCGTGCCGATCCCTGCTCTCCGCCCCACCCCTCCATCGCGCGCCGCAAAATGCGCGATCACCAATGCATCCACCCGCCGCCTCATGCGATAGCATGACCGGATGACCCGCCGCGATCTCTCCGCTCTCCTCCCCTTACTCGGCCTCCTCGACGCCGCCCCCGCCGAAGCGCAACCCGGCAAACCCGTCCCACCCCTCGATCTCCACTCCGGCGTCTTCGAATACGACAAACTCCCCCTCCGCTACTCCTCCGGCGGCGCCGCCACCCGCCCCGTCCTCCGCGGCCGCCTCCCCACCGGCGAAGTCATCGAACTCCACGAAACCACCCTCCTCCCCGGCCAAATGCCCCACCCCGCCCACCGCCACGTCCATACCGAACTCATGCTCGTCCGCGAAGGCACCCTCGAGTTCATCCTCGAAGGCAAATCCGAACACTTCGGCCCCGGCGGAGTCGCCTACGCCGCCTCCGGCGAATTCCACGGCCTCCGCAACGCCGGCACCACCCCCGCCAACTACTTCGTCATCGCCATCGGAACCGACCCCAACCCCGCCTGACCGCCGCTCCCTCCTCACCCAGTCCACCCTATGTCACTCCACCATCGGCGACCACGGCTCCGTCCCCCTTCCGCCCAAAACTGTAAACCATGTGAGTGGACTGAACTGTAAAGGATGTGCCCGTCCGGACACCGTCGGATACGTCATCTGCGTCATCCCGTGCGCCAGATGGTACGCATAGCTCAAGCTGTACGTCTGCCCTTTCGCCGTCTGCGCGCTCGCCGGCACATCAACTAATGCACCGCGCGCCTAAGGAAGAGCCATGGCTTCGGACTGCGAACACGCCCAGCAGTTATTGAATCTCTTCGCGCCGGATCAGATTGCTGCCGTCGTGCACGTCATGGAAGTGATGCTCGACCCGCTTGCACGCAAGCTCGCCAACGCGCCGCCTCCGGAGCTACCGAGTGGCCGAAACACAACCAGCCCATTCCGCACGAAGAGATCCTCGCCAGGCTCGGCCTCACCATGACCGGCTGGGAACGTCTGGGCGGGACCCCGCTCCCTGACAAGCCGCATGACTCGAGCCACGAATAGCGGCGGCGAAAGCGCAAATGGCGAAGAAGATCGTTTGGGCCGGTCGAGACAAAACCGGCCTTCGCGCCATCGACCGCGAAACCGCCATCGTTCTCCTCCATGGCCCGGCCCGCTTTATCTCGACCCGAGGGGGCGATGTGAAGGACCTGCAAGGCATCGACTTACTCGAGCTTCGCCTGCGCCTTGGCGATTACTTCTTCGGCGACCTCGGCGGCTCCCTCGCGATCCCCCACGTCCCACACCATGCCCAAGTCGGACCTCACCCGCGGCACTTACACCGGCCAGTTCGCCTTCGTCCCTATCGAATCCAAAGAAGACTCCGCCCCCGACCTCAAACCCAACGGCTGGGCAATCGGCTGCCGGCGCTTCACCACCAATGGCAAATGCTTCGGATCGGGCGATCCCATCCGCGTCCGCGAACATCAGCGCGTCCTCTGTCACATACTCGACGCCAGCACCACCGCAAACATCCAACTTACCCTCGACGGCAACCCCGTCCCCAAAACTCCAACTCGCCGTCCACTTACACCGCAACAATTTCGAGTTAGTAAGTAGCAACCGCAGACTTACCAACGATACGCTCAATACGAACTTTGCTTTCAAGCTCCTGTTCAATCTGGCGTAAGCTGGCGGCCCTCCTCGTCGCTCCCTTCGCAGGCAACCCAGGGCGAAGGACAAGATCGAATGCCTCGCCTCAGCGCCGTCCGCGAAGCCCGCTTCCGCGCTCGGTCTCCAATTTCCTCTTTATGTTCAGCAGTTTAGCACTTTTACGCCCTCTTTCTTTATCGCCGGACCGGCTCATTAGCTTTGTATATTGATAACGTTACCGGTAACGTTATCAATCACGGTTTCATGCAACCTCTCGAACCCTTCTTGTCCCGGTTTTTCTCACCTCGCCTACCACGGCACGGCGAAGAGCGCGACGGCTTCTTCGGCCGCCTTCGTGCCCTCGACGGGATCAAAAGAACGCCGACGGACAAGACATCGAAATGGCAAGTGGACTCGAAGGCCCTATTCCCTCTACTCCGTCGACCCCTTCCTCGCTATCAACAGCGGTCCCGAGGACCGGGCCGTCCATCTCTCGCTCAAACCTGGCGACATGCCCGGCGAACTCGACCGCTACAACGCCCCCCACAGCACCATCGGCGAAGCCGCACTCAGATCCAACGTGTGCTCAATCACTTACCGCCCCTCCGCGCGGCGCCATCGTGCCGCGCCACGGCGAATGGGCGGCCGGCATCGTGGTTACTTTCGCCGTGCGTTTTCGTGAGGTGGACGCAGAACCCAGCCGTGCGGGCGCGGTTTCCGTCCCCCGCCGTACACCACCGGCCTGTCCGCCAAGAAACGCTAAGCGGTTGATTATAAGGTAGAAATAGAGCCCGCTTGTCGTGATTCCCGTACCCGAAACGGGCGTGTTCGGCCAAGATCGCGCGCATCGCCCGTTCGATGGAGTCGAAAAACGCTCACGACGTCGTATCCTGCCGGGAGCCACTGAGAAAACTGGCCCTCGCGAAGGCCAGGCGTCGTCGCATATACTCTTTTTGATGGATTCACAGAACACTCCTGCCGGTGCTCCGCCGACACGCCGCGGCTTTATGGAAATCGCCATCGTGGCGATGAACGCCCTGATCGGCGCGGCGCTGGCGATCCCCGCGGTCCTTTATCTGGTTCTTCCTTCGCATGGGCGCAAGCGATCGCCGTGGACCGACGCCGGCGACCTTTCGGGCCTGGCGCCGGGAAAGCCGAAGGAACTCGAATTTATGCGCCGGCGCGTGGACGGATGGAAGGCATCTACAGAAAAGTCCACGGCATGGGTGGTGCGCGAGACGAACGGCAAGCTTGTCGCGTACGCGCCGATGTGCACGCACCTGGGCTGTGCGTATCACTGGGACGACGGCAAGGACCAGTTTGTGTGCCCGTGCCATGGGTCGTATTTTTCGGTTGACGGTCAAGTGATCTCCGGACCGGCGCCGCGGCCGCTGGACCGGTACGCGGTGAAACTGGAAGGGACGCGGATCTGGTTGGGACCGCTGGAAAAATCGAACGGGGAGCGCGCGTGAGCATCGTACGGAACGTCACTCACTGGCTGGAGGAGCGCACGGGCCTCGCCTCCGCGGTTCACCATTTTTTGTATGAAGAGATTCCGCCTTCGAGCGGGTGGCACCAGGTGTTCGGCAGCCTGGCGCTGTTTTTGTTTTTGACGCAGGTGTTTACGGGGATTCTGCTGGCGATCAACTACGCGCCGACGCCGGGCGAAGCGTACCACAGCCTGAGCTATATCGTGAACGAGTTGACGGCCGGGCGGATGATTCGCGGGCTGCATCACTGGGGCGCGAGCATGATGATCGTCGTGGTGGTGCTGCACATGACGCAGGTGTTCCTCTACGGCGCGTACAAAAAGCCGCGGGAAGGCACGTGGATGGTGGGCGTGGTGCTGCTGACGATCGTGCTGGGTTTCGGGCTTTCGGGCTACCTGCTGCCGTGGGACAACCGGGCGTACTGGGGCACGATTGTGACGACGCAGATCGCGGGGCAGGCGCCGATCCTGGGGCCGTATATCCAGCGGCTGATGGGCGCGGAGAACGGTGTGGGCGCGGTGACGTTTGCGCGGTTTTACAGCGCGCATGTGCTGATGCTGCCGCCGCTGACGATCATTCTCATCGGCCTGCATTTGTACCTGGTGCGGAAGCACGGCGTGGCGCCGGAAGCGATAGAACATGGACCGAAGAAAATGTTTTATCCGGGCCAGGTATTCAAAGACACGGTGGCGATCTTCATCGCGTTCGCGATTCTGTTCACGATGGCGGTGACGCTGCAGGTGCCGCTGGAGCCGATCGCGGATCCGACGAACACGTCCTATATTCCGCGGCCGGAGTGGTATTTTCTGTTTCTGTTCCAGACGCTGAAGTTTTTCAAGGGGTCGCTGGAGCCGATCGGGAGCGTGTTTTTGCCGAACATCACGCTGTTGGTGCTGATGTTTACGCCGTTTATCGACCGGGGTCCGCTGCGGCGGTTGCGGGAGCGGAAGGTGGGTTGGTTTCTGGTGATCGGCGGGGCGGTGGCGTGGACGGGTTTGACCACGGCGGCGGTGCTGACGACGCCGAAGCAGTCCGAGACGCCGCTGCAGGTTGCGGCGTGGAACCGGGTGCCACCGAAGGATTTGACGGCGTTTGTGACGTTCAACAACTCAAAGTGCTCGACGTGCCACAACCTGAGCGATGGGGATCCGAAGCCGGGCCCGAACCTGGCGGGGATTACGGCGCACAAGCCGGCGGCGTGGATGCTGGACCATTTCAAGGCGATGACGCAGCAGACGGGGGCGGCGGCGATTTCGGACACGCAGGCGGCGGCGCTGGCGGCGATGATGGGGCGCCTGACGCCGGACACGGCGGACGGGATGATCGACGCGCCGGCGGCGGCGATCCGCGGGGCCGAGATTTACGAGAGCCACGGGTGTTCGGCGTGCCACCAGATCAACGGCGAAGGGATGGCGATGGGTCCGGGGCTGAACGGGGTGGGACAGCGGCGGACGAAGGCGTGGCTGGACAAGCACCTGGAAAATCCGCGTTCGATGAGCCCGGGGAGCATCATGCCGCCGTATAAGTTGTCGAAGCCGGATTTGGAGGCGCTCGACGCTTACTTGCTCGCGCTGGGCGGATCGTAGGGCTCCCTCCTAGCCACAGCACGGCCTGCGCGGCCGGCAACACGGGAAGCGTGCGGCCACAGACCATCGCGGCGCCGGGCCATTGCCGGGACACGCGGAGTTGCGTCCGGATTGGGCTGGATTCGGATATACTGGCGCAGGCTGAAGGAGTGAAAACATGACATCCAACCGGCGCAGGTTTGTTCAGGTACTTGGTGTAACTTCGGCGGGGATTGCCGCCGGATCGAGTCTGTCCGCGACTCCAGAGCTGGCCTTTGTGGGTCCGGCGGAGAAACAGATTCTGTTTGTTGGCGACAAAATCGCCCTGACGCAGACGGAGTACGGCAAGGTGAGGGGCTATCAACTGCGGGGGATTTACTATTTCCTCGGCATGCCCTATGGGGCAGACACGTCGGGGGCGAACCGGTTCATGCCGCCGCAGAAGCCTAAGCCGTGGGCGGATGTGTTCCCGGCGCTTTGGTGGGCGAACTCGGCGGCGCAGAGCATGGACAACCGGTATCACAATCCGTTCGGCTCGTTCCGGGACCACTGGAATTACGGCGATGTAAATGAAGATTGCCT
>JAKAJI010000243.1 GCA_021813825.1 Acidobacteriota bacterium
CATCTGTCCCATTCCTCGTTGTCCGCTCTCTCTCAAGCCGCATTCCCTCCACCGGATTCGCCCTGATTACCCTCGGCTTTTTTACTCTCCTCTCCACCCTTCACCAGCACCAACCGCAATCCGGAGATCCGGCGACCTCCGCTTCGCCCCGCCAGGATCTCCACCACACGGCCGCACGAAATGACATCCGCACGGCAAGCTTCTTTCCTCTTCGAGGACACTAACAGTAGCGGGCCGCATGTCCCGTGTTGCATCGCATACCTCTGTTTCGCTGTCACCGCTGAAACCGGGCGGACGAAACGGTCAGGCCGTGACTGTGGGTTCACGCCCTGCACCCGCTCTTCCGCCCGGAAGATGCCTCAAAGCCCACACGGCGCGACCGGAGAAGGCTTCGGCATCCCCGCTTTTTTCGAGCGGCTCTTGTTTGAGTGTCCCCCGCGGACCACACCCCTAGCACCTGTGGCGAACACTAGTTTTTCACACCCTATCTTTCTGTTAATCCGCGTCTTACCCGATGACGCCTTACTCCGGTTCCGCCGAGATCAGACCTTCCTGGATCGCGAACTTCGTCAAGTCCGCCACACTGCCCGCCCCCAACTTACTCAGCAACCGGCTCCGGTGAAACTCCACCGTCCGCACCGACACGTGCAGAATCTCGGCAATCTCCTTGTTCTGCCGCCCCTCCGCCACCAACTGCAGAATCTGCCTCTGCCGCGCCGTCAACTCCACCGGCGACCGCGTCAACTTACTCCCCGCCCGCGCAATCGCCGCCCCCGCTTCCTCGCCGAAATCCTGCGACACATACGTCCGTCCCCGCAGCACCTCCCCCACCGCCGTCAGCAACTCCTCCGCCGCTCCGGATTTCAGCACATACCCCGACGCCCCCGCCTCCAGCGCCTTCCGCAGATAAACCGCATTCCGGTGCATCGTCAGGATCACCACCTTCGTCTCAGGCAGCGCCCGCTGGATCTCCTTCGTCGCATCGATCCCGTTCACCAGCGGCATGCTGATGTCCAGCACCACCACGTCCGGCTTCAGCCGCAGCGCCGCCTCTACCAGCGCTTTCCCGTCCTCCGCCATGCCCGCAATTTCGTACTGCTCCTCCAATAAAGTCCTGATCCCACGCAGTATCAACGAATGGTCGTCACCCAGCACTACCCTCGGCCTTTTCATCTGCTCCTCTGTGCAGGGGAACCACAGCCCGAACCGTCGTGCCGCGCCCCTCGCCGGTTTCAATCGTCAAGTTCCCCCGCACTAACCGCACCCGCTCCCGCATGCTCACTATCCCCAGCCCATGCGGCTTCATCCCCGCTCCCCCTGAAAATCCCACCCCGTTGTCCCGCACCTCCAGTTCCACGCGCCCCTCGCCCTGGCGCAGCTTTACCTTTACCTCCGTCGCCTTCCCGTGCCGCCTCGCATTCTGCAGCGCCTCCTGCGCCACCCGGTAGAAACACGCACCCACCTCCCGGCTCGCTTCCGCTTCCCCCTCGAGCGTCACCCGTATCCCATGCGCCCGCCCGAACTCCTCGCACAACTCCTCGATCGCCGCGCTCAGCCCCAGGTCCTCCAGTTCCGTCGGATGCAGTCCGTGCGACAGCCGCCGGATTTCTTCCCCCAGCCGCACCGCCTCCTCCTGCAGCTTCCGGCACTGGATCCGCATCTCCGCTGCCGTCGCTGCTTTCTCCCGCGCCGCCTTCCCGATCTCAATCGAGAACAGCGCCAGCCGCTGCGTCGCTTCATCGTGCAGGTCGCGCGCAATCCGCCGCCGCTCGTCCTCCTGCGCCGTCAACAACTGCGCCGCCAGCGCCCGCAACTCCTGTTCGCTCGCCCGCAACGCATCCTCCGCCCGCTTCCGCACCGTGATATCCGTCACGAACGCCACCGCCAGCGGACCCCGCCCGCTCTTCACGCTGCTCAGGCTCACCTCCACCGGAAACTCGCTCCCGTCCTTCTTGCGTCCCCGCAGTTCCATCCCCTCGCCCATCGCGCGCGTACGCGGGCTCGCCATGAACTTCCCGCGGTGCGCCACGTGCCGGTCCCGCAACCGCTCCGGCAGCAAGTCCTCCAGCCGCCTCCCGATCAGTTCCCCCGCCCCGTAGCCGAACAGCTCGTTCGCCATCCGGTTCCCCAGCACAATCCTTCCCGCCTCATCCACCGCCAGAATCCCCTGCGAAGCCGTCTCGAGCAGCGTCCGTATCGTCGCCTCGCTCTCCTTCAACGCTCCCCGCATCCGTTCCCGCTCTAGCTCCGCTACCCTCTCCTGCGCCTTCAGCAGTGCTTCTTCCGCCTCCCGGCGATCCCGATGCAGTTCCAATATCGAGCGCACCCGCGTCACTAGCTCCCGCGGATGAAACGGTTTGAACAGATAATCGTCCGCCCCCGCCTCCCATCCCTCGATCAATGCCTCCCGGTGCGTCAATGCCGTCAGTAGCACCACCGGCAAACGCACCGTCGCCGCTTCCGCCTTCAGCCGCCGGCACAGCCGGAACCCGTTCACCTTCGGCATCATCACGTCCGCCAGCACCAGGTCCGGCTTCCAGCTCTGCACCATCTCGAGCGCTTCTTCCCCGTCCTTGGCCAGCCGGTACTGGCACAAATTCTCGATCAGCGAACCTATGTACGCCCCCATCTCCGGGTTGTCCTCGGCGATCAGTACCTTGTCCACCCCCCGCCCGCCCTGTGCGCCATCTGCCGGAAGCGCCGAAGCCCAATACTCTTTCACCACCCGTTGCGGCTCTTTCTCTCCCTCCGGCGCCGCGGGCGCCCGCAACTCCACCACGAACGTGCTTCCTTCCCCCTGCCGGCTTTCCACCCTCACCGTCCCGTCCAGCAGCCCGCAAAACTCCTTCACCACCGCCAGCCCCAGCCCCGTCCCTTCAAACCGCCGCGACGGGATCCCTTCCACCTGGTGAAACTTCTCGAAAATCCGCGGCAGCTCCCCCGCTGCGATCCCAATCCCCGTGTCCCGCACCGTCAGCCGCAGCGTCTCCCCTTCCTGATCGAGCAGCACGGATATCTTCCCGCCCGCCGGCGTGAACTTCACCGCGTTCGAAAGTAAGTTCGAAAGGATCTGCTCGAATAAGTACCGGTCCAGTAAAACCGGCCCTAAGTGCTCGCTTGCGGAGATACTAAGTGCCAGCCCCTTACTCTCCGCCAGCGGCCCGAAGTCCCTCACCACCGAGGAACTCAGCGCCCACACATCCACCGCCTCCCGCTTCACCCGGAACTTCCCCGCTTCCAGCTTCGAGAAATCCAGCAGCCCCGTCACCATCTGCAGCAGCCGCAGCGTGTTGTTGTGGATCGTTTCGAGCGCCTCCCGCTGCGCCCCCGGCATCTCGCCCCGGTCCCCGCCCAGCAGACTCTCCACCGGACCCAGAATCAGCGTCAGCGGCGTCCGCAACTCGTGCGATACGTTCGTGAAGAACTCGCTCTTCACCCGCTCGGCTTCTACGGTCCGCTGGTTCGCCTCCGCCAGTTCCTTGTTCAGACGCTCCAGCCGCTGGTTCGCCTCGTGCAACTGTTGCGCCCGCAGGAAGATCTCCGCCTCCATCTTCTCCGTGCTGCCCGCCATCAGCCGCACGAACTCCGTCACGTCCTCCACCCGATGGATAATGAACTGGATCTCCCCGTCCGGCCCCCGCACCGGCTTGTTCACCGGACTCCACCACCGCTCCTCGAACCCCCCTCCCGCCGCCGGCGTCCGGATGTCGTACTTCTGCACCGCCATCGCGTCCACCGCCCCCGTCGCCAGAACTTTCTCAAGCGATGCCCGCAGGTTCCGCTCGCCCGTCGCCTCCGGATCGTCCGGATTGTCCGGAAGTACGTCGAAGACGTACCGGTCGACGATCTCCTCCCGCCGCGTCATCGTCGCCTCCGCGTAAGCATCGCTTACCGCGACAATCCGCAGATCCGGCGCCAGCACCAGGTACAACCCCGGCGCCCCCTCAAACAGCGCCTTGAAATCCGGCGCCGGCAGTCCCTCTCGTCCCGTCTTGCCCGTCTCCACCACGCTCCCCGGCGGTCTTCCCTCCGCCTGTGCGCAGTATCACATAATTCCCGATCCACATTGCGAACACATCAACCCGTCCCTATCGAATCAGCTATCCCAAATCCGGCGGTCTCCGGGTCACACACCGGCATGCCGCCTGCGCGTCGGCAAAGAGACCTTCCCTGCAAAAACGGCGGCCACATCCGCATCCTCACACGCGGCAACCGTGACCCCGTACAAACTCATTCACAAAATTCTCAACATTTTTCTCATCCCGCCAACCCATTCCCACACAAGCCACTTACACACTCACCCGCCCGCCCAATCCCCCGCCAAACCCCGCCTCCTTACACCCCCGCCGATACAATCGAATCGCAAGTGAGGGCTCTGCCCAAATCGAAAAAGGAACCTCGAAAACTCATGGAAACGTCCCACGACCCATCCAGCGAACTCCGCGAATCCTTCGACAACAACCCCATCGCCCTCTGGCGCTCCGCCCCCCTGGAACGCTCCGCCGCCTTCTCCGCCGTCTTCGGAGCCATTAGCCAGTCCATCCAGTGCACCCTCCGCAACGAACTCCCGCCCCTCTACTTCTCCCTCCCCGATCGCCTCTCCGACCCCCGCCGCGCCCTCCCTCTCCTCGTCTACGCCGCCAGTGGCCCCAGCCCCCGCTACCACGGTCGCGAGTTCACCTACGACGTCCTCAACCCCCGCATGATGGGCGGCTTCTGGTGGACCGCCGCGAAATTCCTCCCCACCCTCCTCACCCCCATCCATAACGGCCTCCTTGAAGCCGGCCAACTCGAACTCGCCCGCGCCTACGCCCCCCGCCGCTACCGCCGCATCCTCGCCTCCGTCCGCCGCCGCAAGGAGTTCGTCGACCGCATCCTCTCCGCCGAAACCAGCCTCGTCAACGACCTCATCAACTTCTCCATCGCCATCCGCCACGCCCGCCGCCCCCTCGCCGCCCATCTCCGCCTCATGGCGAGCTGGGGATTCACCCTCCGCCGCATCTACCCCGGCCTCGACGCCTCCCCCCTCGTCCAGAAACTCTTCACCATCGCCACCCGCACCCTCGCCGCCGCCTTGCCCCCGGACGGCGACCTCCCCGTCGCCCACGCCCAAACCAATCTCATCCCCATGCCGTTCCGCAACGCCGCCTGAGAGCCGCGCCCGGCCTCCACCCACTTCCTCTTTATGAGGAGACTCCTGGCTTCGTTTTTCCTGATTGCCCTCGCCGCCGTCCACGCGCTCGCCGCCTCGCACACGCCCCCACCCCGCGCCGCCTCCGACTCCGCCATCGAACACACCATCCGCGCCAAGCTCGCCAAATCCAAAATCGGCCAGGACGGCTTCCAGGTTCACGTCCACAACGGCGTCGCCACCTGGGAAGGCCACACCTCCGTCATGCAGCACAAAGGTGCCGCCACCCGCATGGCGAAATCCGCCGGAGCCACCTCCGTCGTCAATAACATCCACATCGACGGCGGAGCCAGGCCCGGCCAGCCCCTCCGCAAGGCAACTGTAACCCCGTGAACACAAAAACGCCCTTCACGCCTCACCTGGGCCCGAAAAACGCCGCCCTGCATCGCATGCAAAATTGCGCTGCAACTCTATGAAAATCCGTAAAGTCTGCCGAAAGACATATCGGAGAACACCGATGTCCGGTCCAGGGCGCCCCGGGTTAACAGGGGAAAATCGTAGGAACCCCGATTGACGCGCGCTGGCCCGTTGTTGTAAAGTTTTAACTTCCTGTGGCTTAGCACCCATGTAACCCAAAAGTCATGATCATCAACCACCGACTCGTGACCTTGACGCCCCCCGTCGCCCTGGCCCTGATGCTGGCTGGTTGCGCCTCTACCCACTCCGCGTCGTATACAAAATTCGCAAACGCGTTCCTCCCTGCGGCCCCATCCGCCCTCTCCACACCCTCCTCCGACCCCGCTCCCGCCGCCCTCCCCGCTCCCAGCGGCCTCTATGCCCATGAACCGGTAGACCTCCTCGCCGCCGTCGCGCCGCTCCCCAGCCTCACCGACCTGCGCCTCCGCCAGGCCGACGAACACTACCGCCGCGGCCGCGATTTCTACGATGCCGGCGACCCCACCAACGCTCGCGCCGAATTCGACCGTGCTATCGAAGCCCTCCTCACCACCCCCGCCGACCCCGCCGACCGCCAGCGCCTCGAACGCAAAACCGATCAGCTCACCGAAGCCATCTATCGCCTCGACACCGAGGGCCTCGGCGCCAGCCAGTCCGCCGGCGAGATCGTCTACGACAAGCCCCCGCTCGAAGGCATCCTCGACATGACCTTCCCCGTCGACCCCTCCCTTAAACCCAAGGTCGCCGGCGAACTCGGTGGCACCGCTTCCCAACTCCCCCTCGAACTCCGAGACCCCGTCCTCAGCTTCATCCATTACTTCTCCACCGATCGCGGCCACAAAATCCTCGAAGCCGGCCTCCGCCGCGCCGGCCGCTACCGTGGCATGATCGAACAGACCCTCGCCCAGGAAGGCATCCCAAAGGAACTCATCTACCTCGCCCAGGACGAGTCCGGCTTCCTGCCTCGCGCCCGGTCCTATAAATCCTGCGTCGGCCTCTGGCAGTTCGCCCAGTTCCGCGGCCGCGAATACGGCCTCAACCAGACCCCCTATTACGACGAGCGCATGGACCCCGTCAAAGCCACCCAGGCCGCCGCCCACCACCTCCACGACCTCTACAAACACTTCGGCGACTGGTACCTCGCCATGGCCGCCTATGACTGCGGCCCCGGCTGCGTCGATCACGCCGTCGAACGCACCGGATACGCCGACTTCTGGGAACTCCAGCGCCTCAACGTCCTGCCCAAGGAAACTTCCAACTACGTCCCCCTCATCCTCGCCATGACCATCATGGCGAAAAACCCGAAAGACTACGGCCTTGATGGCGTCGTCCCCGACCCCGCCGAATCCTTCGACACCGTCCCCATGCAGGGCGCCACCAGCCTCCCCCTCGTCGCCGACGCTCTCGGCGTCACCGTCGCAGAACTCCAGGACCTCAACCCCGCCCTCATCCGCAACGTCGCCCCCGACGGCTATGCGCTCAAGGTCCCTAAGGGCCGCGCGGACGACCTCACCTCTGCTCTCGCACAGGTCCCCGTCGAGCACCGCGCCGCCTGGCGCCTCCACCGCGTCGAACCCGGCGAGACGTTCGCCTCCATCGCCCACCGCACCGGTTCCTCCGTCCGCGCCCTCCAGGCCGCCAATTCCGGCATCGAACTTGACCCCGCTCCCGGCGCCCTCATCGCCGTGCCCCTCGCCCCTCGCCCCGAGCGCGTTACCCGTCGCGTCGTCGCCTCCCGCACTCACACCACGCACCGCAGCAGGCACACTGCTGCCACCGCCCGCCGCCGCGTCACCTCCCATACCCACTCCTCTTACACCGCAAGCCTCCACTCCCC
>JAKAJI010000244.1 GCA_021813825.1 Acidobacteriota bacterium
ACAGGTTTTTGATGGAGAGCGTGACGCCGCAGGTGGCGTGGTTCTTGAGTTTGGCGAGGGAGACGAAGACGTCGGTGTCGGCGTAGGAGTGGTTCAAGTCGTAGGCCGGGAAAATGGCGCCGCCGCCGGGCACGGGGAAGCGGTGATACGTTTTGCCGGAGCCGAGGAAGTTGGTGTCTTCGAATTCGAGGTTCTTCGAGAGGGAGCGGAGGGCGCGGACGTTCCAGCCGGAGTCGAGGAGATATTCTTCGAGCGGGGCGTTGGTGGCGTAGCCGCTTTCGACGAGGCGGATGCGGCGGGCGCCGGCGCGGTCGAGCAGGGAGACGAGAGCGAAGGCGACGGTGGGATGGACGTAGTGGGTGAGGCCGGGGGCTTTGCCCTGGAAGCGGAGACCGGGGCTGCCGGTGAGGTTAAGCTTGACGGTGACGGTTTTGTTAGCGACGAGGCCGGAGAGCCCGCCGAGCTGATCCATCATGGTGGCGAGGATGGTTTCGACGCCGGGGCCGTAGGCTGGGCAGCGGCCGATGGCGACCGGGGAAGCGGGCGTGGAGCGGGCGGCGCGAAGCACCGGCGCGGAGGCAAGCAGGGCGATTAGCTCACGGCGCGAGAGTCGCTGCATATTAAACAGTTTATTACGGCCGCGGGGCGTTAATCAGGTAGGGGGAAACCGAATTCACGCAGAATCTGTTCGTGCGAGAGCGCCGGGGCGCCGCGCTGTCTGCGTTGTTCCGCCTCTTTGGTTGCTGCGCGCTCATGCTCCGACAACGGCTCGTCGTCCTCTGGTGCATCGAGCAGGGCAAGTTCGACCGGGTCCACCAACGAGCGAAGGTATGCGCGCGCGGCTGACACTGAGTTATCCGGAATGTGATCGAGTAGCACGTGCAGTTCCCGCCGGGTCGTGTTGGTTTTCAAATTCGCCATAGCAGCTTCTCTTCTTAAGGTATTCAGGGACTGCGCAAGGCGTCATGTGTGAGAGTCGGCGAATCGGTCGCAACGGGTCTCGGTTGTTGCGCAGAGTATCCTGCCTCGTTCAGTTTCGGGTTTCCGTACCTCAGGATTCGGCGGGATTCGGGCAGCCCATGGCGGTTGTTACAAGCGCGGCGAGACGGCAGATTCTTGTGTTCGAGAGAGCGCGTTGTCCCGGTTCGGGTTCCCGGAGATTCTCCCGGAGGACGACGGCGATGTTGTCCGCTTGCGCGGCACAATCGGTACGCAGTCCGGTTTCTCCGGCGGGAAGGAGCAGATGCGCCGGTCCGAGCTTGTGGATGGAGGTGGATAGCGGAACAACCAGAACGGCCGTGGCGCGCTCGTGCCGATTCCGCGCGTCGGGCGAGACGACGACAACCGGCCGCCGGCCCTTCTCCGGAGGGTCGGTGTGGAAGTTCGTCCACCAGATTTCTCCGCGCTGCGGAAAGCGACGTACCGCTGTCATTGCGAACGATCTTCCTTTGCAAGTTGCGACTCGGCGAACGATCCCCACGCGCTCTGTTCGACAACCTCATCGTCGCTCAAAGAGTCGTAGTAGTCCGTATAGGCGGCTTCGATCGCTTGCCGCTTGCGGATGGTCATCAATTCACCGAGAAGGGCATCCAGGGTTTCGGACTCCGAGTGAGACTTGCGCTCCTTACAAGCCTTGCGGATGAAGGTGTCGGACTCTACGGAGATACTGAAACTCTTCTTGATTTTTCGTCCCTTCTTACTTAAGGTAGTAGGCATATTCTTACCATTAGTATTGCACGCGGTAAGCGCGTCCGAACAAGGCGAGGCTGAGATCCGGACCGATTTCTCCGGTCCAGGGCGATGCGGCCGTGGGCCGGTTTTACCGCGGCGGATCCGCGATGTCGAAATCGGTCCACTGCCCGGCTGCGTGCTTACCCGCTTGGTCCTGTGCAGTGACGAAGAGGACGTAGCTGCCGGGCGCGAGGGAGGACAGCGGAACGGCGCCGGTGACGAGTGTTCCGGGACTGCCACCTGCCTCGGGTTGCAATTGCGGCTGCGGTAGCGTGAGGATCTCTTTTCCGTCTTGGAGGATCACCGCTCGGGCTTCGAAGGGGCCGCGCCCGCTTCCGGGTGGGGCGCATTGAAAATGCGGCAGGCGTAGTCGAGCGTGCTCGACGATTCAAAGACGCGAAAAGCGGCCACACCCGGCGCTCGCTCGGTGCGGGGCGCGTCTGGCGGGCCGTAGGCGAGGAGGCCGGACATTTCCAGACGCCCCGATTTCAGGTTCGGGACGTAGACCCAGCCGCGCGCGCTTTCCACCCTCCCGCTGCCCTTGTCTTTGACGGCAACCTGCGCCTCGTAGTAGCCGGAGTGCGGCGCGGGAACGGACGTCTCATACAGCAGACCCTGTTGCGAAGCACGCTGAAAGTCCGCCGCGGTCAACTCCAGCGATAGCGGTGTGGCAGGCTCGCCGGCGCGAGCGCCGTTCTCGTCGGTTATCCGGGTGGCGAGTTCGAGCGCAGCGCGGCGCCGTCCGTCTCCGCCAGATGTGAACGAGATGTCGCGTGTGTCGACGTGGGCAAGCAGGTCGATTCCCGGAGCACCGGTGCTTCGCTCGTTGAAGATGGCGGTCAAGCGCAGTGGCGGGGCTGAGGCGGAAAAGGGGGAATCGAGTGCCCACGCGAGTCCGGTCTGGCGATCCATGCCGGATTCGAGATGTTCTTTCCTACCTATGTAGCCATCGGCATAGCCGACGTGCAGCCGCCTGCGCTTCACTCGCGCTCTCAGCCGGTGGAAGGGCGGGGCGCGTTCTTGGCGGGGGCGAAGAAGTGCTCGGGAGCACCCGGCTTGAACTCGACGACACAATATCCCCCGAGGTCTCCGAGCACGTGTGACAGGCCTAGGGCGATATCGTTGGTGTCTTCGATCATGAAGCCGCCGGTGGCCTGCGCGAGCGCCCGCATTCCGGCGCGAACCATTTCGAGTTCAGCCAAGCCGCACTGTTGGTACCGCTGGGGAAGCTGGGCGGCGATTGCCGGGTTGATCGAGCCCGCGATGCCGTACCGATTCCGGTAGTCCTGGGTCACGTCGTAATCCGCGCCGGGATTCATGCTGTCGAGGGGCGTGGGGTCGACCGCATAACATAAATGGTGGCTCCGGCGCGAATCGCGCGGTCAACCAGATCACCCGTCGAGGTTGCGATCGGCAGATCCCACTTCGAGCTCATCACCCAGGTTCTGTCCGCGGTAAGCCGGCCTTGTGAAATCAGGATCACCGCCCTTTTCCCAGGGAGCGACCCGATGGCCAACAACACGCGGATGATTGCGGTCGAACTCCTGGCATAGGAATCGGCCACGAAAAATCGGGCATCCCGCCGGTCCATGGGCAGGCTGTCACCCTGGAACACCAGGAGGCCGCGGCCCCCTGGCAGCCACCGGATCTGCGCGGTTGCGGCGAGCAGGATCCGCTGGTCCCCGACAAAGTGCTCAAGCGCACCTTCGCCCCCGCTGGTTGGGATCACGGCTGCCACGTCGCCCGGCTGGAGGCTGTTTTCGAGAATGGTTTGGATTCCGCGCCGCACCAGCGGCACAATCTCGGGGGCCAGCGACTCGTCGTCAACCAGGAAAACAATCGTCCGCCGCACGTCGCCGGGGCTGAGCGTGCGGCGCTGCGGCGGTGCGGTCAACCTTGACGAATTGTCTCCGCGGCGTGGCGCGACCGGCCTGGTGCGGCTCAGAAGCGCGGTCGCTGGAACGTAACGTGCCCGCAGGATATTCTGCGGTTCGCCGTCGTCAAGTACCTCGAGGTCGCTGGACCGAAGGCCGGTTACGCGGCGCCCCTTCGAGTCCGTGACGACGACGTCGACCTAGACTAGATTGACCGAGACGCGGAACGCGGGGTGCTCCTGCGCGGCCGGTGGGGAGGCGGGCGTCCGTGCTACCCGGACGGCGGCAGCAAGCACGGCCGAGCGGATCGGAGCGGGAAGGTTTCTTGGGCCCGGCTGAGGCATGAACCCACTCTGCCCCCGCATCGGCCTCTCTTCTCTGTTTCCGAAAGGTACCGGCTGCACGGGGTCAGCGTTTCACGCCGCCGTCGGGCCGAGGCGGGCGATTTCGACGAGGACCTTCATCATTTCCGAGTGGGCGATGACGGCGTCGGGGTCGCGTTGGAAGGTTTCGAAGTAGCGGCGCTGGAAGCCGTCGCCGAATTCGGCGGGGGAGATGAGGGCGCGGGCGGTGCGGATCAAGATGGCGGCGTTGGCGTTGGTGACAGGTTCGCGGGCATCGATGGTTTCGTCGATGCGCACGATCAGTTGGGAGAGTTCGCGGAGCCAGGCGAAGGTGGGGTGGTTGAGGGCGAGATCGAGGAGTTGGCCGGGGGACTCGATGCGGCGGACTTCGTGGTCGTAGTAGGCGGCTTCGGAATCGAGGAGGCGCTTATGCAACCGCAGAAGGCCGTTGCGGAGCAGGTTGAGCTGCTGTTCGATTACATCCGGCGTGGGATTTGCGGCTGACATCTCCCTCATGATAGCGGGCGGAGACGGGAGATTAGTTGAGTTCGAGGGCGGCGACGGAATCCATTTTGTCGATGTCGACGCCGGTGCCTTCATCGACGGCGTAGGGCTGGAGTTCGATGGGCTTCTGGCCGGGTGTGAGGAGGCGGGCGTGGTGGAAGGTGCCGAGCAGGTGAATGGTGATGGATTCGACGGGGTAGTCGGAGTAGTTGATGAGATGGAGCAGGACCGGCGAGCCGGAGGGCGCCTGGACGAGGTTGGAGATCATGGTGGAGACGTTGAACAGGCGGGCGCCGAGGTTCTGGCGGCCGGTGAGGGAGTTGAGTTCCTTCCAGATTTCGTCGAGTTGCTGGAGGGAGCTGGCGTCGAGGACGATGGCGCCGTCCTTGGGAAGGACGAATTTCCAGCCGGGAGGGGCGTTGAGGAGCGTGCCGCCGGAGCGGGTGAAGGCAGTGAGCGCGGCTCGCTGTTCCGGGGTGAGCGAGGAGGGGTCGACGTCGGCGGCCATGGTGAGGCCTTTCATCGAGCCGGGCGAGACGGTGGAGGCGGGGAGCGGGCGGACCGGTGTGTGTTTGACGGCGATCATGTCGAGGATGCCGCCGGAAAGCAGGGCGCCGCTCGAGACGCCTTCGACGATGCCGAGATCGCTGCGGGGCTGATAGGAGCGCCAGGCGGGGTGGTCCTCGTAGAACTGGAGGCACTGTCCGATCTGCGCCCAGGCGGCGAGGGCTTTGGGGTCGCGGGCGAGAAGGCGCTTGTTGAGGTCGTCATCGAGGGAGACGACCCAGCGGGCGCCGCTCATGGCGGCGTCGCCGATGGTTTGCAGATACCGGTTGGTGGGGATGACAGTGTTGGGCGGCGGGAGGTTGGCGATCCAGATGGTGGAGGGCGTGAGGGCGTGAACGAAACGGAGGAAGCCGGTGTTTGTGTCGATCCAGGGTGCGCCGCTGGGGGCGGACTTGGCCTGGCCGTCCTTTTGGACTTCGACGCCGGGCCAGATACCCTGGTCGGTGCCGACGATGGGCTCCTTTGCGTCGAAACGCATTTTGGCGCGGGGCGAGAGTTCGATGGTGGTGATTTTCGAGTCGGCGAGGGCGCGGGGAATGCGGTCCGGGAAATCGCCTTCGAGGACGACACCGGTGAGGCCGAGGTTGACGGCCTGGCGCGCCTGGTCGAGCGCGGACGGGCCGGGACGGACGACGCCGAGGACCGCGACGCCTTGTCTGGCGGCGGCGGAGGCGAAGGGCTTGGACCATTTGTCGTGTTCGACAAGGAGGCAGTTGACGGGGGTGGGCTTGAGGAGGTCGAGGGACGCGGGGTCCGAGGAGGTCCAGCGGGCCGGCACCCACGCGGCGGGTGTGGTGGAAAGTAGGAGCGCGGCGAGAAACATGTCTGGAAACTTCAGTTTAGCGCCGGTGGCGAGGAACCGTGGGGGCGGGTGACAAATGAAGTGTTTTTAATACGGGCTTAAGGGTTGTTTCATGGAGGGCTGCCATGATGGGAACGTAGTCCGATGGGCTACAGACCACCAAGGAGAAAGCCAGAATGAAGAAGCTGATGACCCTCATGCTCGGCCTGTCGCTCGTAATGGGCGCGACGAGCGTTTTCGCACAGAACGCTCCTGCCGCCACGGGCAAGAAGAAAGCCAAGAAGGCCAAGAAGGAAAAGAAGGCAAAGGCCGAAAAGAAGTAAGCCTTTCGCTTCCGTTTATCGGAATTTGGATCGCGCATGCTGCGCCCCTCGCGGGGTAGGTGGCATGCGCGATTTCTTTTTGGGGGGAAACGGATGCGGCGTCAGGCGGATTTAACTTCGGTCCAGAGGCGGTCGCGGAGGCGGAGGGTTTCGGGGCGGAGGGCGAGTTCGAGTTCGCCGAGGGCGGCGACGGCGGGGGGCGGGTAGAGCGTCGAGTTGTCGCGGAAGGCGGCGGGGAGGAATTGGCGGGCGGTGAGGTTGGTGGTGGTGGTGCGGGCGGCGAGGGCGTTGGCGGCGGCGATTTCCGGGCGGAGGAGGAAATTGAGAAAGCGGTGGGCGAGTTCGGCTCGGCTGCTTTCGCGGAGGATGACGGTGGTGTCGAGGTAGGAGGGGTAGCCTTCGCGCGGGTAGACGAAGGCGATGCGATCGGATTCGTCGATGGCCTGCTGGGAAGTGGTGGCCCACATCTGGGCGGCGAGGACATCGCCGCTGACGAGTTGGTCGCGGACTTCGGCGTTGATGTAGGCGCGGAGGAGGGGTTTCTGCGCGATGGCGAGGCGGGCGGCGGCGCGGAGGCCGGCGGGGTCTTCGCAGTTGACGGATTTGCCGAGGCGCTTCAGGCAGGCGGCGAAGACGTCGGTAGGATCGTCGAGCATGGTGATGCGGCCGCGGAGGCGTTCGTCCCAGAGGTCGGCCCAGGCGGTAGGTGCGGGGGTGAGGGAGCGGTTGTACACGATGCCGGCGGCGCCGGTCATGTAGGGGACGGACCAGTGGAGTTGGGGATCGTGAACGGGGTGCTCAAAGGCGGGGTCGAGGTTGGCGAGGTTGGGGAGCAGGCGATGGTCGAGGGGGGCGAGTAGTTCTTCGGCGAGCATCGGCGGGATGAAAGAGGCGCTGGGGAAGACGATGTCCCAACCGGAGTTGCCGCTGGCGACGCGGGCGAACATTTCTTCGTTGCTTTCATAGACCGAGTAGCGAACGCGGACGCCGAAGGCGGCTTCGAATTTGGGGACGGTGTCGGGGGCGATGTAGGCGGACCAGTTGAGGATGTTGAGGTGGGGGCGGCGGTCGCGGGCGCAGCCGCTAAGGGCGAGCGAGGCGGCGAGGAGGTCGCGGCGTGTCATTTTGTGTCCACGCCGGTGGTTTCCGCGCGGCGGGTGAGGGCCTGGGAGAGCAGGACGAGGGAGCCGAGGCCGAGGAAGATCATGGCCGATAGGGCGTTGAGGACGGGGTTGACGCCGCGGCGCGCGAGAGCGTAGATGACCATGGGG
>JAKAJI010000245.1 GCA_021813825.1 Acidobacteriota bacterium
CGTATCATCTGGGGCTGGTTTCGCATATGGCACGGGACCATGGATTCCGGCCGATGCGGTCGGATTTTTACAAGAACATGCCGGCGGGGACGGAGATGTTGTTCTTGTTCGCGTTCGAGTTCGGGAAGCACTCGGCGGCTTCGATGGTTCACTTCGGGTTTTTGCTGCTGCTGCCGTGGCTGGTGGTGAGCTATGGGCGGCGGTACGGTTTTGCGCCGGCGGCGGTGTTTGCGGCGTTGGCTGTGTTCTGCTCGCCGGTGGTGGGGGCGGATGGGACGTGCGCGTATGTGGACGCGGCGGTGGTGACGGCGGTGTTCGGGGCGGCGTATCTGACGCGGATGTGGGTGGATGAGCCGGAGGATCTGCGGGTGTTGGCGGCGGCGGGGGCGCTGGGAGGATTCGCGTTCTCGATGAAATATACGGCGGCGACGATACTCGTGTTCACGGCTGTCGTTATCACGTGGAACGGGTGGCGGGCGCGGCGGTCGGTGTGGCGGCCGCTGGGGGTGGTGGCGGTGGCGGCGGCCGTGTGGATATTGCCGTGGACGGTGAAGAGCTGGATTATTATGGGCGATCCAGTGACGCCGTTTCTGGCGACGGTGTTTCCGAACCCGAACATTCATCCTTCGTTTGTGACGGAGTGGGGCGAGCAGTTGCGGCACTACGGGATGACGGGGTATGAGGATCTGCCGCGGCAGTTGTTCTGGTTTGGGGAGAAGACGGAAGGGTTTCTGGGTCCGCTGTTTCTGCTGGTTCCGCTGGGGCTGTTGGCGTTGAAGACGAAGGAAGGACGATTCGTGTTGCTGGCGGCGGTGTTTGCGGCGGCGGCATATCCGGCGAACATCGGCGCGCGGTTTTTGATTCCGGCATTGCCGTTCGCGGCTTTGGCGGTGGGGATGGTGCTGGGACGGGTGCATCCGGGATTGGCGGCGGGGGTGGCGTTGGCTCATGCGGCGATCTCGCTGCCGGTGGTGACGCCGCGGTATTGTTCACCGTATGCGTGGCGGCTGAACGCGAAATGGCCGTGGCGGGCGGGCCTCAGGGTGGTTCCGGAAGACCGGTGGCTGAGCGAACATTTTCCGGGGTATTTGATTGACCGGATGCTGGACCGGCTGGTGCCAAAGAATGAGCGGGTGTACAGCATGTTTCAGGTGGCCGAGGCTTACACGACGCGGGATGTGGTGGTGTCGTATGAGTCGGCGCCGGCGGAGACTTTGCAGGATGCGATCTTCAGTGCGATCAGCAGCGGGTATCAGCCGTCGGTGCGGGTGACGTTTTCGTTTGGGCCGCGGACTTTGCGGCGGATCCGGGTGGTGAACGAGGTGAGCTCGCCGGCGAAGTGGAGCGTGACGGAGTTCCGGGTGATGTTCGGGGCGAAGGAGATTCCGCGGTCGACGGCGTGGCGGGTGACGGCGCGGCCGGATGCGTGGGATGCGCCGCTGGCTTTCGACAACAACCTGGCGACGCGATGGCGGAGTTGGCAAGCCGAGCGCGTCGGGATGTCGCTTACGCTGGACATGATGCAGGCGAGAATGGTGGATGGGGTGGAGTTGACGCTGACGGCGGATCAAGCGGGGCCGAGCCTGCGGGTGGAGGGCGAGGCGGGCGGCGGGAAGTGGGTGGAGTTGAGTAAGTCGCCGGAAGTCAAAGCGGCGCCGGTGCCTTATAGTCTGCGGCGGGACGCGATGACGACGCTGAAGCAGGCGGGGCTGCATTATTTCCTGGTGAATACGGATGCTTATGGTGCGGAGGACCTGCGAGGGAATGCGGAGTACTGGGGATTGACACTGATCGGCGAGAGCGGAGATACGAGGCTGTACCGGATTGAATAATGACGGACAAACTATTTCTTGGTGTGGATGGCGGGCAGTCGCGGACGACCGCGGTGATCGGCGACGGGCGGGGGCGCGTATTGGGCATGGGGCTGGCGGGACCGTGCAATCATGCGTCGGCCGGTGAGGGGCGGGCGAAACTGGAAAATGCCGTGCGCGAATCGATCCGGCAGGCGTGTGAGGCGGCGGGGTTGGACTTTGCGGCGGTGCGATTCGGAGGAGCGTGCCTGGGATTCAGCGGGGGGCCCGAGGATAAAGAGGAGATTGTGAAGGCGCTGCTGCCCGCCGAGCGTGTGAAGGTAACCGATGATGCCTGGATTGCGCTGATCGGTGCGACGGGCGGCGAGCCGGGGTTGATTGTGATTTCGGGGACCGGTTCGATCGCGCTGGGGCGGAACGCGGCGGGGCGGAAGGCGCGGGCGGGTGGCTGGGGGTACGTGTTCGGCGATGAGGGCAGCGCGTTCGACATCACGCGGAAGGCGCTACGGGCTTCGCTTCGTTATGAAGAAGGATGGGGGCCGGCGACGTCGCTGCGCGGGAGGCTGCTCGACGCTTGCGGGGCGACGACGGCGAATGAGTTACTGCATCGCTTCTATACGCCGGAGTTTACGCGGCCGCAGATTGCGAGGCTGGCGAGGCTGGTGGACGAAGCGGCGGATGCGGGGGATGCGGTAGCGGCGTCGATTCTGGTGAAGGCGGCGGGGGCGTTGGCGGCACTGGCCGAGGCGGTGCGCAAACAGTTGTTCCGGGCGCGGGAGAGCGCGTTGATTTGTCCGATCGGCGGGGTGTTCCGGTCGACGATGGTGCGGGAGAATTTTTCGCACATTGCCCGAGGTGTGGCGGGGAACACGGTGGAAGAGGCGAAGCACGGTCCTGCGGCGGGCGCGTTGATTGAGGCGTATGCGCTGGCGGGAGTTCATGTGCCGCTCGAAGGGGCGCCGGACGAGAAGCCGTAAGGGGGGAGGGATACACTGGAGGCGGAAGTTATCCGCACAGAGAGATCATGACGAGAGAATCGATTCTATCCGCCATTCGCGACATCGGCATTGTGCCGGTGGTTCGCACGGAGAGCGCGTCGAGCGCGATACAGGCCATTGAGGCGATTTACCGCGGGGGCATACGGGCCGCCGAGATTACGATGACGGTTCCGGGGGCGATCCGGGCGCTCGAAAAGATCGCCGATCAGTTCGGCGACCAGATTGTGCTGGGAGCCGGGACAGTGCTCGATCCGGAGACGGCGCGAGCTTGCATGCTGGCGGGGGCGGAGTTTTTCGTGACGCCGAGCCTGAACCGGAAGACGATTGAGATGGCGCGGCGGTATTCGAAGCCGATTGTGCCGGGGGCGCTGACGCCGACCGAAGTGCTGGCGGCGTGGGAAGCGGGGGCGGACGCGGTGAAGATATTCCCGGCGGGGGCGGTGGGTGGGGCGAAGTACATCAAGGCGCTGAAGGCACCGTTTCCGCAGATCGAGATGGTTCCGACGGGTGGGGTGAACCTGGAGACGATCGGCGATTTTCTGAAGGCGGGGGCTTGCGCGGCGGGGGTGGGGGCGGAGTTAATCGACGGGGCGACGATCAAGGCGGGCAAGTACGAAGTGTTTGAAGAACGGGCAAAGAAGTTTCTGGCCGCAGTGGCCGCGGCGCGGAGTCACTGAAACAGGCGGTCGAAGATCTCACGGGTGCGGAGGCGCATCTGGGTGAGGGTGGTTTCGAGCGGTTGCTGGTGTAAGTGCTCGGGGGTCCAGCGTTTCACCAGGGCGGCGACGGCTTCGCGGGCGACCTCGTTGGTGGGGAGGTTGCCGGCGGCGTGGCCGTCGTGGACGCGGAGGCCGTGGTCGATGGAGCGGTAGAGGGCGGCGGCGTCGCGGAGGAACTCGGCGTCGGCGCGTTCGAGGTGGCCCATTTTTTCGACGACGTCGATGCGGGCGGGGGTGTTGAGCACTTTGAAGAAGATGCCCGCGCCTTTGAGGCGCAGGTAGAGCAGCATGAAGTCGATGTCGTAGTAGCCGCCGGGTCCGGCTTTGAGGGGGTTGGAGGGGCCCTGTTCCTTTTCCAGGCGCATGCGCATGGCGCGGAGGTCCTTGCGGGAGCGGCCGCTTTGGCCGTAGCGGCGCCAGTCGACTTCCTGGAGGCTGTTGAGGAAGCCGGTGGCGCGTTCGGTTTCCCCGGCGACGGCGCGGGCTTTCATGTAGGAGATGCCTTCCCAGGCTTCGGCGTGTTTGGCGAAGTAATCGAGGAAGGAAGATTCGGCCTGGACGAGGGTGCCGGCACTGCCGTTGGGGCGGAGGCGAGTGTCGACGCTGAACAGTTGGCCGTCACCGGTGTAAGTGGTCAGGATGTCGATTATGCGGTTGGCGACTCGGGTCCAGAAGACGTGTTCTTCCTGGTCGCGTTCGGGGAGGGCGAAGACGAGGTCGGCGTCGGAGCAGAGGTCGAACTCGCGCATGCCGAGGCGGCCGAGGGCGATGACCATCATCTGGTTGGAGGGCTTGTAGCCATCGCGGGCGGGCGGGTGCTCGCCGCGGGTTTGTTCGACGGCCATACGGTAGGCGGCGCGGATGGCGGCGTCGGCGAGATCGGAGGTGCGTTCGAGGGTTTCGAAGATGGGAGCCGAAAGGCAGATGCTGGCGGCCTGGATGCGGAACATTTCGCGGCGGTACCACTTACGGAGGTCGGCGGCGCCGTCGAGAGCTTCCTCGATGGTTTCTTCGATGATCTCCGCCGAGTCGCCGGCTGCATCGGGTAAGTTTTCCAGTTCGCGGACCAAGTCCGGGGTCCGGGCGAGTTGTTCGGAGAAGAAGGGGCTGTGCTCGAAGATATCGAGTAAGTAGCGGATGGCGGCGCTATCGGCGTTGATCTCCTGGAGGAGGGAGGAATTGCGCTGGAGGCCTTCGAGGAAGTGTTCGAAGAGCGGGCCACCGCGTTTGAGTGGGGTGCGAGTTACGGCGGAGGCGATGGCGGGGGCGGCCGTGCTGAGGAATCCGGCTACGTGGGGGGTGCGAGCTGGGGTGGTCCAACCTGGGGTTTCGCGGGGTGGTTCGGGGGCGGGAGTAAGAGCGTAGTAAGTGGGCCGCTGGGAGTGGATGACGGTTTCGTAGATTTCCTGGACGGCTTCGAGGTGGGCATTGAGTTCCTGGAGGAACTGAGCGCCGGTGGGTTCGGGTGAGCCGGGGGTGCGGGGCATGCTGCGGGCGAGGGAGTCGAGGGCGGCGGGATCGGAGACGATGGTGTGGGTTTGGCGGTCGTCGGCGGCCTGGAGGCGGTGTTCGACTTCGCGGAGGAAGCGGTAGGCGGCGGCGAGGCGGCCGTGTTCGGAATCGGAGAGGAGATTCTTGTCGCTGAGGCGGGAGAGGGCGAGGAGAGTGCCGCCATGGCGGACCCAGGGGGCGCGGGCGCCGTGGAGACGCTGGAGGCACTGGGCGAGGAACTCGATATCGCGGATGCCGCCGGGAGCGAGTTTGACGTCGAGGCCCTGGTTGCGATGGCGGCGGGCGGCGAGTTTTTCACTAATTCGTTCGCGGGTGAGGGAGACGGCTTCGATGGCGGAGAAGTCGAGCGTGGTCGAGTACGTGAGGGGTTCGACGGCGTCGAGGAGTATGCGCCCCGGGTTAGGGTCGCCGGCGGCGACACGGGCCTTGATCATCATCTGGAGTTCCCAGTCGCGGGCGCGGGTGCGGTAGTACTTGAGCGCGCCGTCGAGCGAGAGACAGACTTCACCGAGGCTGCCGTCGGGGCGGAGACGTAAGTCGACACGGTAGCACATGCCCTCGACGGTGTAAGTGGAGAGTAACTCGGAGAACTGGTTGGCTATCTTCTTGAAGAATTCTTTGTTGGTGATGGGGGCGGGACCGCCGGTTTCACCGTTGCCGCCGTAGACAAACATTAGGTCGATGTCGGAGCTGTAGTTGAGTTCGCGGCCGCCGAGTTTGCCGAGTGCGATGACGCTCATCCCGCAGGGGACGCCATCAACATGGGGTTCGCCGTGGCGGGCGGCGAGGCCGGCGTAGAAACGCTCGTAACAGATCTCGAGTACGGCGTCGGCGAGGCTGGAGAGTTCTTCGGTGATTTCGGCGAGCCCGGCGAGGCCAAGCAGGTCGCGAGCGAGGATGCGGAGGAGTTCCCGGCGGCGGAAGCGCGCGAGCGCGACGGGTTCGACGCGGCCTCCGGAATGGCGATTGAGTTCATCGGCGAGGGAGGCGGCGTACTGTTCGGCAGAGCGGGCGCGATCGAGGTCATCGAGGCCGGTGAGCCAGTCGGGGTGTTCGAGGCAGCATTCGGAGAGAAAGCGAGAGACAGCGAAAATCTGGGAAGCGGCCCGGAAGTGGAGGGGGTGGGCGAGGAGGAAGTCGAAGGACCGGGGGGCGCGGGCGCGGAAGGCGGCGAGATAGTGGAGCATCTGGCCGGGAGAGGCGGAGGCGGAGGCGAGGCGCTCGATGTGCTGCCGCTGGTCGTCGTCGAGATTCTGGCAGGCGCGCTCAAAATCAGCCCGGGCGCGTACTGCACCCGGCATGTCGGTGGTGAGAAGAGAAGGGGGCATGGCGGTGAAGACGGGGTGGTCCACCGGTTCCAGTATAGCCGCGGGAGCGTGGCGATTTCGTGAGGAAAGGGAATGTAGGAGGGCCTACAAAAAAATCGAAAATTCCACTTGAAACTGTGCGCGAGTTCGCTTAGGATAATCAAAAGTTCCGATTGGGGAGAGGGATATCAATCATGTGGTCTTTGCGCCGGACGGCGTTTCTGTGCTTATTTCTGCTCATTAGCGTGAGCGCAATCGCTCAAACGAGCTCTTCGATCACCGGTACGGTGAGGGACTCGACGGGGGCCATCATTCCTGGGGCGGATGTGTCCCTGGTGAACGTGGGCACGAAGGTCGAGTTGAAAGCGAAGACGAACGACGACGGTGACTACCTCATCGGCGGCCTGACGGCGGGGTCGTACAACCTGACGATATCGGCGCAGGGGTTCAAGAAGTACCAGGCGACGGGCGTGATTCTGCGGATCAACCAGAAGGCGCGCGTAGACGCGAGCCTTGAGGTAGGCCAGTTGACGAGTGAGGTAAGCGTGCAGGGGACGAGCGTGGCGCAGGTGGAGACGCAATCGTCGGAAATGTCGGGTGTCGTAACGGGCAAGGAGATCAGCCAGCTTGTGCTAAATGGCCGGAACTTCACGCAGTTAGTGACGCTGGTGCCGGGCGTGAGCAACCAGTCGGGCCAGGACGAGGGTCTGGTGGGCGTGGCGGGGAACGTGTCGATGTCGATGAACGGCGGGCGGACGGAGAACAACAATTGGGAGCTCGACGGCGGGAACGTGATGGACAACGGGAGCAACCAGACGTTGAACGTGTATCCGAACGTGGACGCGATCGCGGAAGTGAAGGTGATGACGTCGAACTACGGCGCGCAGTATGGGAGGAACGGGAGCGGGACGATCGAGACGGTGACGAAATCCGGGACGACGGCGTTCCACGGCGACGTGTTCGAGTTCTTGCGGAACAACGACTTTAACGCGCGGAACTTTTTCAATGCGAATGTGCCGGAGTATAAGAAGAACGATTTCGGGTACACGA
>JAKAJI010000246.1 GCA_021813825.1 Acidobacteriota bacterium
GGGAGTGCGTTTGTTCGACCGTTCGGGAGGGAGGGTTACGCTGACGGCGGCAGGGGCGGCGCTGCTGGGATATGCGCGGCGGATCGGGGCGTTGTATGAAGAGGCGCGGCGGGAGATGGGGCTGCTCGCCGGGGAGCGGCGGGGGACGCTGCGGATTGGGGCGTCGACCACGATCTCGCAGTACATATTGCCGCGGCTTGTGGGGGCGTTTGCGGGGACGCATCCGGAAGTGCGGTTTTCGGTGGCGAGCGGGAACACGGAAGCGGTGATCGAGTGGCTGGGGGACGGGCGGATTGAGCTGGGAATGATTGAGGGGCCGGCGCACCGGGGGGATGTGCGGACGGAGACGTTCATGGAGGATGACATTGTGCCGATTGTGCCGAGGGAACATGAGTGGGCGGGGAGGAAGGCGGGGCCGGTGACGATTGCAATGCTGGCGGAGTCGCCGCTGCTGATTCGGGAGCGGGGGTCGGGGACGCGGCAGGTGGTGGAGGCGGCGCTCGAGGCGGCGGGCGTGGATGTGGGGAAGCTGAAGATCGTGATGGAGCTGGATGCGACGGAGGCGATCAAGACGGCGGTGGAGGCGGGGATGGGGGTGGGGTTGGTATCGCGGTGGGCGATTCTGAATTCGACGGGGCTGCGGGAAGTGGAAGTAAGTGGGCTGCGAGTTATCCGGGATATGTCGTTTGTGTATCCGCAGGGGCCGGAGTTAGATGGGCTGGGCGGGGCATTTATTCATTTTGTAAGGGATTTCGGGCCGGAGTTATTGGGGGCGGCGTTGTAGGTGGGGGAGTTAGTGAGACGGAGGCGACGGGTTGAATTTGGGAGGGGCGGACAAGCCGGACGGGCGCGACCGGTCGTGATCGTTGAGATCGTCGTCGCCCAACGCGATGCCATGTGCCCGCTCGCGGACCAGATTGCCGACGCTGTGCCCGGTTCGATCCGCCAGCCAATGATGGTGGAAACACGCGGCAGGCCGGCGCAGGATGCCGCTCCGTTGTTCGAATGGGCGCAATAGCGGCACGCGGGTCTCTGTGGCGATCTGTCTCGCTTCGAGGCGGGCGGCGCGTCACGCGAAGAATTTTGTTGGGAAAGCCGAAGGGCTCGCCCGAGCCGTGGGCCTGGCAGGGGTGCTGGTGTTCTTTGGAAATGGTAGTGCTTGCCACGCGTGGTTCGGAAATACGAACAACGCCCGCCAATATCCCATCAGTTTGCGTGCGGGCAATCGGTAGTTGGTTGGCATTGTCATCCCTTTTTCCCTTGACCAACGCCACTCGATCGGTTTATTCTCTTTCCGGCGGCCTCACCGGGCCGGAGTAGGAATCCGCATACGGGTAGTGGGTCAAGGTATCCGCTGTGCCTGTAGTGCGAGCCTTGGGGGTGCTCCAGCGGTAGGTTCGTTTGGAGCGGATGAGTTGTGCGATGCCGTCAAGGAGTGGAACTCCGGGATCGGATATCCGCAGGAGACGATTGGAGGGACAGACGTATGAAAGATCGGTTTCCGCTGCTGGTGTCGGGCGCAAGAAGGAATGTAGCCGCCCTGGTATGTAGCGCGGCGGATGTCGGTCCGCGTCGCAGCGCAGACCGCCGCGTGCGAACGCTTTGGCTTGCGTCGTTTTGCGCCGTAGTTCTGCTGGCCCCTATGGCACTTATTTTCGCCGGCGGAGGCTACGTTCAGTTTCTCAGCTCACACGTAGTGAATACAAATGGCTCCTACTACCGCTGGGAGCCGTCGTCGACAGTGACGTCCACCTGGATCCATAGTTGGGACGAGATTACTTCCAGCTATTCCTTCACGGGCTGGACAGGTTTTTGGGATTCGGCGGCGGCAAATTGGGTCGATGTGAACCACGGAGCGTACGATGATCTGTGATCTGTACCTCACACACGACGCGTATGGGAACCCTGTATTGGCCATGCTGGACGGGAGCTTCAATCTGTGGTTCCAGAGCGCTCAGGACAGTGAGGGGTTTAACTGGAACAGTGCGGAACTTCTTCTCGGTAATGGGAATGGCGACTTCCCGTCGGTCGCCGTGAATTCAAGCAACGACGTCGTGGTTACTTTCGATCTCCCGTTTTCGAGCTATGTCGAGGAGGCGGTGATCTGGGACAGCGGGACTCGGCAATGGAGCGGTCCGTACTCCGTTGCGCCGATGATGGGCAGGGTCGCGGCCGCCGGGAGTACTTTTTACTTCTTCGGCATAGACACCTCGGGAAATCCGTACTCCTCGAACCTCGACATGTACACATCGACGGACAACGGCCATACCTGGAGTGGCCCGCTTACTTTGGATACGTTCACGCCGCCGCGCCCGCAGTCCGGTGTGGAGTTCTGCAGGCCGCAAACGAGCACCTGCGGTTATCTTGATGAACCGATCTGGGCCAGCGCGCAGGGCGGCGGGGGTCCGCTGGGCTGGGTGGTCGCCTATCCGGTAGCGGGGAGTAATGGCGCGAACTGGGTGAAGCTCTGTGCGCAGGGAATAAACGGATGCCAGACGATCTCGTACACGGCCGACCTTTTCTATCCGGGTATTACCACATCGGCCAACGGGGACCTCTGGCTCTCCCTGTTCACCTATACCAGCGGCCCTCCGATTTTGCAGCAGGTTGCGGTCTACCGCACGGTCGGCGGCAGCTTCCTGAACGCGCCGGCCCCCACGACGACTAATCCTACATACTGGTTGTATTACGCTAACAGCTCACTCCGATGTCAGGGCTACCCGTGCTTCGCCGCGGGTGAGTATGTGCTACCGGGGATGAACACCTACACCAGTGCGACGCTTCCGATGATCGCCGCTCCCTCCTCGCTTCTTACGGATCTGCTGCAGACGTTTGTGCAGGATCCCCAAACTGGAGCCGCGCCACTGCCGGGATTGACCGTCGGGCCGGTCACCCCGTTCGGCGGGGATAGCCGGGTCCCGATAGCGGCGGGCCAAGAGGGGCTTCACGCCTGGAAGCCGTACAGGACTGGGCTGAGCCTAAGTTCGAGCTCGAAGCAGTAGGAGCCGGGAGTTAGGGATCATGCGAAACTCTGCGCGGCGATTGGTTACTTTCGCAGTTTTGGTCTTCGCGCTTGCCTGGGCGCACCGCGGCGGCCAGGCGGTGGGTCAAGCCGTGGTTGGGAACGGGTACGTTCCGACCCTTCCTGTAGCAGCGGCTCCCGGTCAGCTCCTGACGATTTACGTTCAGGACATGGGAGCAAACCTAACCGCTCCGGTAGATGCGCAGTCCGTACCGCTGCCTACCTCGCTCGCGGGTATCTCGGTGAAGTTCGAACAAACGGTTGGGCCGTCGCCCGTTGATTCGCCCCTGCTTTCCGTTTTTCCCGTGGATTCATGTGGGCTTGGTCCGGATTGGTGTACGCATTTTATCGGCATCAATCTGCAGGTCCCGTACGAAATGAGCGTGGCTTTCCCGGCCGGGGGGGTAACGCCGAATTTTAATTACGGGAAGCTGACCGTCACTGAAAATGGCACCTCTTCGGCGACCGTAGATCTGAGCGTAGTCACGGACCAGATCCACATTGTGCGGTACGGCGACAGTCTCACGGGGCTGGGACCCTTCTCGCCGCCCGCGTCATCCCTAGCGGAGCTGATGCCGGTGGTGACGCACGCCGATGGTACGCGGGTCAGCGAGCAGAACCCGGCGCAGCCTGGAGAAACGGTGGTCATTTACGTTGTAGGCGTTGGCGACGGGCTGGCGCGAATGCAGGACATGCAGCTTCCAAAACCACAGACCGGAGCGGGGCCGCCTTCGCCGATGCCGGGGCCGGGTGTAGCGCCAATTTTCGACTTCCGGCCGAACGCATCTCCGAGCGAGTCGCTCCCGGCGAGGGCGGGTCCATTCTCGGGCTACGCGGGGCCGGTGGCGGAGAGCTGGTCCGTGGCACGGTACCCAGGGCTTTACCAGGTCAATGTAACTATACCTACGCCGCCATCGACCGCAGTGCCTTGTGGCGCGCCGAGCCCCTCGGTCGCGGTGCAGTCCAATCTCACGATTGATCTGGCCGGCTTTGCCTCGTTTGACGGGGCTCCAATTTGCGTGGCGTTGCCGGCTCGGGCAGCAACGCGTTGACGCTATGGTGCATCAGGCCCCAGCGGCCGGCGGCCGAGGGTGTTGGCGCATTTTTTCGCAGGCGTGGAAAACCGGTCTCCTCGGGCACCCTGGAAGAACTCGCTGGTCACGCGTCCCTTAGAGTGACGACGCATGGCCTGCCCCGCGTGCTCGCGGTTTGGTCAGCCGTTGGGCGGGGCATTTATTCATTTCGTGCGGGATTTTGGGCCGGAGTTACTGGGGGCAGCGTTTTAGGTAGAGCAGGCGAGAGGGAGGCTTGCGCGCGGATGAAACCAGCCTTCTTCAAATCGGCGGCGGCGTTTCGTGGCTGGCTCGACAAGCATCACGCCGTCAAGTGCGAACTGCTGGTTGGACTTTACAGGAAAGAGACCGGAGGCGGCATCCGCTATCAGGAAGCGCTGGACGAAGCGCTCTGCTTTGGGGGATTGACGGGGTTCGGAAGCGAATCGACGCGGAAGCGTACACGATCCGCTTCACCCGCCGAAGCCGGGAAGCATCTGGAGCGTGGTGAACATCCGGCGGGTTCAAGAACTGATTTCCCGTGGCCGGATGAAGACGGCGGGGCCGCGTGCGTTCGAGGAGCGCGACGGGCGGAGAGCGCGGCAGTACTCGTATGAGCGGGAGCATGTCAGGCTCGATCCGGTGCTGGATGCGATGGTGCGCGCAAATCAGGAAGCAGCATCGTTTTTCGATGCTCAGCCTCCCAGCTACAGAAGGATCGTGAGCTTCTGGGCGATGAGTGCGAAGAGAGAAGAAACACGGGCGCGGCGGCTGGCGCGACTCATCGAAGTTTCGGCTTTGGGAGCCCGGATCTATTTTCTCGGTCCTAATCGGAAGTGACGCAGGGGGCGACGCGGATCGATCCGATGGCGGCACTGCGGCTGGAGTAAGTGGGGAGTTAGTTGGCGGGAGGGGGGATGAGGAAGGTTCCGGAGTGGCCGGCGATGGTGAGGGTGGCGGGGACGGGGGCGCCGGTGGGGATGTTGGACGGATAGACGAAATTGAGCTGGTCGATGACCAAGCCGGGGGCGGCGCCGCAGTAGGCGACGGTGGCGGGCTGGCCTGCGATGGTGAGGGTGCAGGCGTTGGCGGTCTCCATGCTTTCGAGCCCGGTGGGGGCGAAGGGGACGCCGTCGCTCGAGGGGGCGTTTTTCGGGCCCAGTCCGTTGCCCCAGAGGGTGCAGGTGGCGCCGGCGGCGGGGGTGGCGCAGCTTGAGAGGATGGCAACGCCGGTGGAGGGGTCGAGGAAGACGGCGGGCGCGGTGGAATTGACGGTGATGGCGACGGGGTCGCTCGATGTGCCGGAACGGGTGACGGCGACGTTGACGGTGTTCGGGGCGCGAGCGGTCTCCCAGGGAATCTGGAAGTTGATTTGGGTGGGCGAGACGTAAGTGAGCGGGGCCTTTGTGCCGTTGACGGTGACGGAGACGCCGGAGGAGGTGGTCGTCGAGAAGGCTCCGTTCAAGAAGAGTTGGCTTGAGTAAGTTGCGTCGGCTAAGTTCTGACCATAGATCGTGGCGAGGGAGCCGGCGGCGACGGACGTAAGTGAGGAAGCGGCGTTGACGATTCCGCCGGGTGCGATGGCCGGAGTTCCGGCGGCGAGCGGGACGGACTGGTAGACGCGGACGTAATCGACGAGCATGTCCTGCGGGAAGGGCGTGGAGGGAGTGGGTGTTCCGAGGAATGTATTTGGGCCGCCGATGGCGAGGTTGAGGATGAGGAAGAAGGGGTGGTTGAAGACCCACTGGGAGCCGGAGGGGATGGATGCGGGGGTGAGGGTCCGGAAGGCTGTGCCGTCGACGGAGAAGGTGATGGAGTTCTGGGACCACTCGACTGCGTAGATGTGGAAACCGTTGGAAATGGTTTGGGGGTTGGGGAGGGTGTAGGGTGTGGAGACGCCCGTGCCGGCGAAGTTGGAGCCGGAGGGCGGGCCGTGGAGGGTCGAGTGGATGGTGGAGATGGTGTCCTTGTTGGCGCCGAAGTTTTCGAGGATGTCGATTTCGCCGCAACCGGGCCAGGGGACGGTGGTGATGTTGGAGCCGAGCATCCAGAAGGCGGGCCAGACGCCGGGGCCGAAGGGAAGTTTGATGCGGGCTTCGATGCGGCCGTACTGCCAGGTGAGATTGGCGGTGTCGGAGTTCTGGGTCATGCCGGTACGGATGCGGCCGCTGGTGAAGTTGCCGCTGGAGTCGCGGATGGCGCGGATGACTAAGTGGCCCTGGCCGTCCTCAAAGACGTTTTGGGTGGAGTTGGTGTAGGTTTCCTGTTCGCCGTTGCCCCAGCCGCCGCCGCCGAGGTCGTAGTTCCAGTTTTGGCTGGAGGGCGGGGAGTTGGCGGGGCCGTTGAATTCGTCGCTCCAGACGAGTTTCCAGGTGGTTTGCTGGGCTTGGGCGGTCGAGAGGGCGGCGAGGAGGAGGAGGGCGCGGATGGAGGGCATGAGGGGGATTCTCCGGGCGTAGTGTAGCAAGGGGCGGGCTCAGGCGAGGATGAGGCGGCGGCCCTTGGGCTGCGGGTCGCCGAATTCTTTGGCCGTGTCGATCCAGAGGCGAATGGCGTCCTGGGCGTTTGTTAGCGCTTCTTGCTGCGTTGCGCCGTGGGCGGCGCAGCCGGGGAGTTCCGGGATTTCCGCTACGAAGAGTTGGTCTTCTTCGCTCCAGTAGATGATTAGTTCGTATTTAGTCATCGAGTGAAACCCAGCTTCGCCTTTAGGATCACCGCCCGGACCTGTTTCACCTGGTAAGGTTTTGCATTTGGCCCAGACTGCTGCAAGTTGATCATTTCTGCGACGCCGCCTTTGCGGAACAGGTGATGGCTGCCCCGCACTCGTTTCTCGAAGCCGAAGCTCTCCAGGAGCCGTCATAAGTCGTCAAACCGGATCGCTGCATCGGCTGTGCCACTGAGGAGGCGCTCGAGTGTTTTCTCAGCGCCCATGGCACTATTCTATACGTCGAGACGGTGGGCAGGCGGATGCTTAGCAAGCTTCAGGCGGCGCGAAAGGGATGGATTTCAGAATTCAAGCGAGATTCCCACTGATCGCGTGCGGAGTCGAGGTTGTATCGCACCTGCATGTTCAGCCAGTATTCGGGCGTGGTCCTGAAATAACGGGCGAGGCGCAGGGCGGTTTCTCCGGTGATGGCGCGTCGTCCGGCGGCGATCGAACGGATCCGGTTGGCGGGCACGTGGATATCGTTGGAGCGTCGGTTCATGCGGGTGCCGATGTCGTGGAGGGTCTCGTTGAGAATGTCGCCTGGATGAACGGGCGGAAGCTTGTGTGGAGCGGTTCGTGGCTTCGGCGTCTTCGGCATTGGCGTTCCAGCCGGTG
>JAKAJI010000247.1 GCA_021813825.1 Acidobacteriota bacterium
TTCCCGTCCGTTCGTCGGCGCAAGATCATGACATCGAACCGCACGATTTGACGGCGCCAGCGTCATACCAACTCGACTGAACGATGTGCGTCCACTTGTTGCCCGGCTGTTTGGCTTGGACCCCAACCACGACAACGCCAGTCGCCTGCAGACCACCGGCACCAGACCTCGGGATGTCCACCGCCGTCCTCGACCGGTTCGCCACTCGAAGACTAAACCTCAACTTGAAGGCCGCCACATCAGGATCGCCCGCAAGATAGGGGCAAGCTACAGCGTTTTGAACCTCAATGCGAACGAGTTGATCGGAACCCATCTCGGCCGCGATTGCTCCTGGCAACGCTGGAAGCACCACCACGTGGAGAACGACGACTGACCGTTGCACTATTGATACTGCAGTCCTCCGGGAAGTCGCCCCCCCTACCCCCGCACCGTGCACTCGCTGATCGCCGCCATAAGCTGCTCCCTTAACCGCCGCAGCACCGGCGAATCGTTCCCCCGCAAGTAAAACAACGCCACCTCCACCGGCAACTCGCTCTCCTTGAGCGGCCGGTACATCACCCCGCGCCGGTGCGAGCAAACCCACGCCGGCAAAATCGACAACCCCGTCCCCGCCGCCACGAACCCTTCAATCGAAAACGGCGACAGCGACTCCTGCACCACACGCGGAACCACCCCCGCCGCCGCAAACCGCTCCTGCAGCATCCCGTAAATCCACGGATTCGCCGTCCGCGGAAACAGCACCAGCGGCACGCTCCCCAAATCCGCCAGCCGTATTGCCTCCCGCTCCCCCAGCACATGCCCCTCCGGCATCGCCACCACCAGCGGCGCCCGCGCCAGCCGCTCGATCGTGAAATCCTCTTCCTCCATCGGCACGCCGCAGATCCCCGCCCGCACCCGCGCCGTCCGCACCGCCTCCACCAACTCGATCGTATCCATCGGCGTGAACTGCAGCTCCAGCTCCGGATACTCGCCCTCCAGCGCGCTCTTCACCATCGACACAATCCCACCGTCAAACTGCGAAACGAATCCCACCACCAGCCGCCCCGCCGTCCCCTCGCCCACCTGCCGCGTCAGCCGCACCGCCCGCTCGGCGTTCGCCGCCACCCTCCGCGCCTCCTTCAAAAAAACCGCCCCCGCTTCCGTCAGCCGCACATAATGCGTGCTCCGCTCCAGCAGCCGCACCCCAAGCTCTTCCTCCAGCCACTTGATCTGCTGGCTCAACGGCGGTTGCGCCATGTGCAACCGCCGCGCCGCCCGCCCGAAATGCAGCTCCTCGGCCACCGCAATGAAATACCGGAAGTGCCGCAAGTCCAACTGGGCGCTGCTGCCCAACGGTAAGTGCGAAATCGTTGCCTGCTTGCCCATCGTCTCTCCCTTCTTAGTGCATCGCCGCCGCCGCGCCCGCCTTCGGCCTCCGCATCAGGAACGCCAGCGGAACCATCGCCAGCGTCACCACCGCGAACACCACCACCGCGTCGATGTACGCCAGCACCCCCGCCTGCCGCTGCATCGCCCCGTAAAGCTGCGCGTACGCCTGCCCCGTCGCATCCGCCGCGCTCGTCCCCGCCGCCGCCAGCGTCGAACTCAGCCCCGCCACCGCGCTCCGGAACGGATGGTCCAGGTTCGTCGTGTGCGAAGCCAGCACCGACTGGTGATATTGCGCCCGCCGCGCCAGCAGCGACGTCACCGTCGAAATCCCCACGCTCCCGCCCACGTTCCGCGCCAGGTTCATCAGCCCCGACACGCTGTTGTTATGCTTCTGCGGCACACCCGTGTAAGACAGCGTGTTAATCGGCACAAACAAAAACGCCATCCCGATCGACTGATAAATCCGCAGCCGCACCGCGGTGGCGAAGTCCATCTCCAGGTTCATCGTCGTCATGTGATACAACGCCGCCGCGCTGATGAAAAACCCAAACGCCACCAGCCGCCGCGGATCCAACTTACTAACCAGAACTCCGATCAGCGGCATCAACAGCATGATCACGAATCCACCCGGCGACAGCACCTTCCCCGCCAGTTCCGCCGTGTAACCCATGAACGTCTGCAGTAACTGGGGGATCAGCACCGTCGTCCCATACACGCTGAATCCCAGCATGAACATCATCACGAAGGAAATCGCGAACGTCCGGTTCTTGAATAAGTGCATCTCGATGATCGGGTCGCGCTGATAAATCTCCCAGATCACCGCCCCCACCACGCCAATCACCGTCAGTACCAGAAACGCCACGATGAAATGCGAGCTCAGCCAGTCTTCCCGCTCGCCCTTGTCAAGCATCACCTGCAAACTCCCCAACCCCAGCCCGATCAGCCCCAACCCGATGTAATCCACCGGCCCCGCTTTGGCCCGCTCGCTCGCCAGATACGGCGGGTCCTCCACCATCCGCGACGTCAATACCAGCGAAATCACCGCCACCGGTATGTTAATGAAGAAAATCCATCGCCAACTGAAGTTGTCCGTAATAAACCCGCCCAGCGTCGGACCCACCGCCGGCGCCAGCACCACCGCCAACCCGTAAATCGCAAACGCCATCCCGCGCTTGGCCGGCTCGAACGTGTCCGCCAGAATCGCCTGCTCGCTCGGCGCCAGCCCTCCGCCGCCCGCCCCCTGCAGAATGCGGAAGAAAATCAGAAGCCCCAGCGTCGGCGCCACCCCGCACAGAAACGAACTGATCCCGAACAGCGCCACGCACAGCATGTAAAACCGCTTCCGCCCAAACCGCGTCGCCAGCCATGCGCTGATCGGCAGCACCACCGCGTTCGACACCAGGTACGACGTCAGCACCCACGTGCTCTCGTCCTGCCCCGCCGACAAACTCCCCGCAATGTGCGGCAGCGCCACGTTCGCGATGCTCGTGTCCAGCACCTCCATGAACGTCGCCAGCGTCACCGTCATCGCGATCGCCCACGGGTTATACTTCGGCTTCCATTGTTCGGACACACTACCCCCTTGCGCGTTTCAATTCACGATTCGGGCGCCGTTACTGCAAGTAAACTTTCGGCACCACCGACATGCCCGGCCTCAGGTGATGGTCTTCGTTCTGCCCGGGGTCCAGGTCGATGCGCACCGGAATCCGCTGCACCACCTTCACGTAATTTCCCGTCGCGTTCTCCGGCGGAAGCAGACTGAACCGCGACCCGCTCGCCCCGCCGATGCCCGTCACCCGGCCCGTGTAATCCCGGCCAAATGCGTCCACCGAAAACTTTACTTTCTGGCCGGCCTTCATATGCTGCAGTTGCGTCTCTTTGAAGTTCGCCGTGATCCAGATGTCGTCCAGCGGAACAATCGCCAGTAACTGCTGGCCCGGCGATATATTCTGTCCCACCTCCACCGTCTTCTTACCCACCACGCCACTTACCGGCGCCACGATCGTCGTGTAACTCAAGTTCAATTTCGCCTGGTCCAGCGCCGCCTTCTTCTCCAGTAACTTCGCCTCCGAACCCTTCAGCCGCGCCCGGCTCACCGCCACTTGCTGCGGCCCCGTCATCGCCTGCTGCACCGAAGCATCGGCCTGCGCAATCCGCGCCTGCGCCTGCTGGATCGCCGCCTCCGCCACCGTCACGTTCTGCTGCGCTTCCTGCAACGACGCCTCCCGCGCGCTCAACGCCGCCTTCGCCGCCGCCGCCGTCTGCACCGCCTGGTCGTACTGCTGTTGGCTCACTTCCTCCTTCGCCACTAACTGCTTGTACCGCCCCACATCGTCGGCCGCTTTCTTATAGTCGGCCTCCGCTTCCGCCACCTGCGCCTGCGCCGATTGGAGCCGCGCATGATACGCGTTCAACTGCCGCTCCGCGCTCAGCAACGCCGCCACCGCGTCCGCCTTCGTCGAGTGCGCCCCCTTCAGCGTGCTCTCCGTCGTCACGCTCGTGATCGGCACATCCGTCTGCGAACTCATCACCGCCGCTTCGGCGTCCGCCACGTCCGCCTCCGCCTTGGCCACCGCCACCTCGTAGTCCCGCGGGTCGATCTTCACCAGCACGTCCCCCGCCTTCACATACTGCGCGTCCTCTACCAGCACCTCGGTCACATGCCCGCTGATCCGCGCGCTGATCGAATTCACGTGCCCATCCACCTGCGCGTCGTCGGTCGACTCATACGAACTCAAATAAGTCCACAAAAAATACCCGCCCACCGCCAGCACCACGAGCACGATCGGAATGATGATCCGTACTTTCCCGCTCCGCCCCCGTACCGAGGCGCTCCCGCTTCCGGCTTCTTTCTTCTCTTGTTCCATCGTTTCCGCCATCTCACTTCACCTCGATGAACTTCTTGATCGTCTCCGCCGTCGAACCCAACGCCCGCGCCAGCGCCGCCTTCGCCACGTTGTGCGCGTAAAGCGCCGCGATTAAATTGTCGTTCGCCGACGCCACCGACTCCTGCGCCTGCACCACTTCAATGTTGTCCGTCACTCCCGCCACAAACCGGTCCCGCGCCTGCACCAGCGTCTCGTCCGCCAACTCCAGGTTGCTCCGCGCCACCGTCACCTGGTCCGACGCCGTCTTCACATCGAGCAGCGCTGCCCGCACCTGGTAGTCGATCTGCGCCCCCAGGTTCGCCAGTTCATCCTGGCTCTGCTTCAGCGCCGCCCGCGCCTTCTCCTCATCGGCGTGAATCCGCCCTCCATCAAAAATGTTGAAGTTCACCGTCCCGGCCACCTCGAACACCCCGTGCGAATTGTTCGGCGTGATCCCCGCATCCCCGTAGTACCCGTTCACCCCCACCGTCGGATACCACTCCCCCTTCGCCGCGCGCACCGTCTGCTCGGCGGCCGCCACCTGGTGCTTCGCGCTCAAATAATCCGCCCGCTGCTTGTACGCAAGCGCATCCGCCTGCTCGGCAGACATCGTCTCGAACTGCACAAACGGTGTCTGGTTGGCGATGTGAAAATCCTGCCCTGGCGGCAAACCAATCAACCGTCCCAACCCCAGCTTGTCTTTCGCGTACTGGTTCTGCTGCGCCAGCAGCCTCTGTTGGTCCTGCTTCAACTCCACCTGCGAACGCAGCACGTCAATCGAAGGCGACACACCCGCTTTCTTTTGATCCATCGCCCGCTCGTACAACGCCTCCGCCGTCTTTACCTGCGCCTCCAACGCTTCCGTCCGCGAGGCGTCCGCGATGATCAGCAGGTACCCGTTCGCCACCGCCTGCGCCACCAGGTCCTTGGCGTCTTCCACCGACAACCGCGCCGCGCTCTCCCGTTCCCGCGCCGCCTTCAGCGTCTTCAGCTTGTTGTAATCGAACGCCGTCATCGACACGTTCGCCTGCGCCATCGTGTAATGAAACGGGCCGACGATCGACGGAATCCCATTGAATCCCAGCGCCGGAATCGACGGGAAATTAAAATTAAACCCAAACGTCTTCAGGTTAATTTGTTCTTCCACCGCCATCATCGATCCCGTCACCTGCGGCAACAGTGCCGACAAAGCCTGAATCCGCTGCGCCCGCACCGTATCGCTCGCCGTCCCGCTTTCGAGCAATCCAAGATTCGCCCGCAGGCCCCGTTCAATCGCCCCGTCCAGCGTCAACTCAATCGGCGCCCCAACCGTCCCCGTCGGCACGCTCCCTTGAAACGTGACCGCCTGTTGAGCCCTCGCTCCCACGCTCACTACACCAAAAAACAGAGCTAGCGGCAACACACTCGTTCGTTTGTTTCGCATGATGATTTCCGCTCCCGCCCGGGCCTGACTCCCTCCCCGCCGGTCGCGCCGTCTCACTCCATTGTCCCTAAGATAGATGCACTTCGACACCGCCGGGCCGCAAGTATCATCTAGTTGGCTATATCGATTCGATATAAGCTAATACGTGATAAGTCTTACAGGTCACTCCACCCCAGCCACCAGAGCCCGCCCCAGAATCCCCACCTTCTCCCACGCCGGAACCCGCACCCGCTCCTCCAGCACCCGCTCCCCCGCCCCCTCGATCCGCTCCAGCAACCGCCGGTAAATCTCAATCAGCGCCCACAACGACGGCCTGCTCCTTCGATGAATCAGCTTCAGCAATGGCCGCGACGCCGCGTAAAATTCCCTCGCCCGCTCCACCTCGAACCGCAGCAGCCGCCGGAAATTCTCCCCCGCCTCCATCCGCTCCACGCCGAACCGCCGCAAATCCTCCCGCGGCAGATACACCCGCCCGTGTTCCTCGTCCTCACGCAGGTCGCGCAAAATGTTTGTAAGCTGGAACGCAATCCCGCACTTCTCGGCCAGCGGCAGCGCCTCGGGCGACTCGAACCCGAAAATGTGAATCGTCGTCAGCCCCACCACGCTCGCCACACGGTAGCAGTATTGATACAGATCCTCGAACGTCTCGATCGTCCGCGGCTCCAGGTCGCTCCGCACCCCCGCGATCATGTCCGTGAAATACTGCCGCGGAATCCGGAACCGCGCCACCGTATCGCAAAAGGCCGGCCACAGCGGGTGCTCCGGCATCCGCCCCTCGAGCGCCGCATCCAGTTCCTCGTGCCACCGGTCGATCGCCACCGTGCTCGCCCCCGCTTCATCGCTTAGGTCGTCGCAGAACCGCATGAACGCGTACACCGCGCACATCGCCATCTTCTGCTCGCGAGGCAGGAGCACAAACGAATAGTAAAAATTCCGCGCGCGCCGCCGCGCCACGTCGCGGCAGTAGCGGTAGGACTCCTCTACCCCGGCACTCATGCGGCGCGCGAAAACCCTACGCGGACCAGGCTCCGCACCAGCAACGCGACCCGCTCCGTCTTCCCGATCGCCGGCCGCCGCTCCAGCACGTTGTAATCCTGTCGCTCGATCTTCTCGAGGACTCTCATCCCCCCGCGGCTGAATAAGTCCAAATCGAGCGCCAGCCTCTTGTCCACCGTCCCCACCAGCGGCAACCCTCGCTCGAACAGTTCCCGCGCCACACCCACCGCCTCGCGCATCGCCTCGCGAAAGCCCGGCGTAAACCGCCGCGCCATCACGTCTTCTTCCGTGCACCCGTGCTTCCGCATCACTTCGAGCGGCAGGTAGATCCGGTCTTTCTCCAAATCCACCGCCACGTCCTGCCAGAAGTTCGCCAACTGCAGCGCCGTGCACGTCGCATCCGACATCCGGTCCCGCTCCGGATCGCGGTACCCGCACAGCCGCAGCACAAGCCGTCCCACCGGGTTCGCCGAATTCCGGCAGTAGCAGAACAGCTTCTCCCACGTCTCGTACCGGCTCACCACCTGGTCCTGCTCGAACGCCCGGATCAGCGCCCGGAACAGCGCCGGCTCCAGTTCGTATTTCTTCGCCGTCCCCTCGAGCGCCGCAAACACCGGGTGCTGCGTCCGCCCTTCATACATCGCCTCGAGTTCCCCACGCCACCACGCAAGCAGCCGCAGGCTCTCCGCCTTATCGCCGATCTCATCGCCCAGGTCGTCCGCCCAGCGGCAG
>JAKAJI010000248.1 GCA_021813825.1 Acidobacteriota bacterium
CCGCTGACTTCGATCACTAAGAAAAATGTTGCCCAACTGAAGCCGGTCTGGACCTTCCACACCGGCGACATGTACGATCCGCACGGAAAAGGAGGCCGCCGTTCTGCTTTCGAGTGCACGCCCTTGTTCATCGACAGGCAACTCTTCGTGACGACGCCGTTCGGGCGGCTTTTGGCGCTTGATCCCACGACGGGGAAACAGATCTGGGCGTTCGATCCTCATGCCGACTACAAGGCCGGCTTCGGGGACTTCGCCAACCGCGGCGCGGCGGCATGGCGTGATCCGGCCACCGGGCGCCTCCGGCTCTTCGTGGCCACCATCGACGCCCAACTGTTCGCCGTGGATGCCGCGACCGGCAAATCCATCGATAACTTTGGCTCTGGCGGTGTGGTCAACCTGCGCCGCGGCCTTCGCAACGCGCCGCACTACACGGCGGAATACGAGGAGACTTCCCCGCCCGCAGTCATTGGCAACCTCGTCATCGTCGGTTCCGGCATCGCCGACAATGGCTATACCGACGCCGCCAGCGGCGAGGTCCGGGCCTTCGACGTCCGCACCGGCAAGCTGGTGTGGACCTTCGACCCCATGCCGGGCCAGAAAACCGGGGCCGCCAACACCTGGTCGATCATCTCTACGGATCCGGAGCGCAAGCTCGTGTTTCTGCCGACCGGCAGCGCCAGCCCGGATTACTTTGGCGGTCTCCGTCCGGGGGACGATCGCGACGCCGATTCCCTGGTGGCTCTTCATGCCGAGACCGGCAAGGTGGCCTGGCGTTTCCAGACGGTGCACCACGACTTGTGGGACTACGACGTGGCCAGCCAGCCGACGCTATTCACGGTGCGCCGGGGCGGGAAGGAGGTAGCCGGCATCGCCGTCGGCTCGAAAACCGGCAATCTGTTCCTGTTGAACCGGGAAACCGGCGAGCCGCTGTTTGGGGTCGAGGAACGACCGGTCCCGCAGTCCGACGTTCCTGGCGAACGGACTTCGCCCACGCAACCATTCCCGACCCTGCCCAAGCCCGTTGCCCCACAATCGCTGACCGCAGCGGACGTGTGGGGCCCCACGCCGGAAGACCGCAAATGGTGTGAGGACGTGTTCCGGGGCAAACGCGCCGAAGGCATCTTCACCCCACCGAGCCTGCAGGGCTCGATATTGTTTCCCGGCAACATCGGAGGTATGGCATGGGGTGGCGCCGCTTTCGACTCGAGGCGCAGCCTGCTCATCCTGCCAACAAACCGTTTAGCAGCAGTGGTTTACCTGATCCCCCGGGAGAAGTTTGACGCCGAAGAAGGCCAGATGCCTGGCTTTGAGTACGCCCGCCAGCGAGGTACACCGTACGGGATGGCACGAAGCTTTCTGCTTAGCCCGAATCACCTTCCCTGCAACGCTCCGCCGTGGGGTACGCTCACCGCGATCGACGTGAACACCGGCGAGCGAAAGTGGGAAGTCCCGCTGGGCTCGGTGCCTTGGATCGCCGGCCAACCGGACCTTGGCGCAGGGGAGTACGGTTCGCCCAGTCTGGGAGGCCCGATTGTGACGGCGTCCGGATTGACCTTCATCGGCGGCACGCTCGACGGTTACATCCGGGCTTTTGACAGCGATACGGGGAAGGAACTGTGGAAGGCCAAGCTACCCTCGGGTGCTCGCGCCACCCCAATGACCTACGAAGCGGGAGGGAAGCAGTATTTGGTGATTGCGGCGGGCGGATTTGACGCGCCGGGGTCAGCGCTCTTGGATACCGTCGTGGCGTTCGCCCTGCCCTGAGGGACGGCGGCGGGGATGAGCGACTGCGGCCAAATCGGTCACCGGAAAAGATTTCTTTCGACGAGAGGAAACCAACCCGAGCCGTTTCACGCTAACCTAAAGGAAGGCGTAGCCGTCGCCGGTTACCCTTCCTCGCTTCGCACAATGTATCGTCTTTTTGCCCTTACGACGTCCGCCGCCGTTCTTATTTTTCTTTCTGGCTGCCAGAAGGGGGAAGCACCTCAGAAAGTGCAGGCGAGTGGACCGCCCGTGGTTCCTGTCACCGTTGCGGAGGCGGTGTCGCGCACCATTCCACTCGAGGTGCATGCCATCGGGAACGTCGAGGCGTATTCAGTGATCAGCGTGAAGTCGCAGGTGGCGGGCATACTGCAGCACGTGCTGTTTCACGACGGCGACATGGTCAAAAAAGGCCAGCTTTTGTTCGAGATCGATCCACGGCCTTTCGCCGCCAAGCTCGATCAATCGAAGGCCGCGCTGCTCAAGGACCAGGCGGTAGCGGCCAACGCCGAGGCAGACGCAGAGCGCTACGGGGCGCTTTTCAAAGAAGGCGTGGTGGCCCGCCAGGACAACGATGCGAAGCAGGCGGCGGCCAAGGAAGCGAAAGCGGCGATTGAAGCCGACCGGGCGCAGATCGAATACGACGCGCTGCAACTGCAATACACCAAGATTTATTCCCCCGTCGACGGGCGCGCCGGGGAAGTGGCGATTGACGAAGGCAACATCATTAAAGACCACGACGTGCCGATCGTGACGATCAATCAGGTCCAGCCGATTTATGTGACCTTCGCGGTGACCGAGCAGGACTTCCAGAAGATCCGTCCGCGGATGGCCGGCGGCCTGGCGGTGGAAGCGCTCGCCACCGGCGACACGCAGGCGCCGGCGCGTGGACGCCTGGTTTTCGCCGATAACACGGTGGACGTGACAACCGGAACGATCAAGCTCCGCGCTGAGTTCGTCAATCAGGACCGGCGCCTGTGGCCCGGCCAGTTTGTGAACGTGAAGCTCACGGTGGGTACAGAGGCTGGGGCGATTCTGGTTCCTTCGCAAGCGGTGCAGAGCGGACAGAACGGCGATTTCGTCTTTGTCGTTCAGGCGGATGGCAAGGTGGCAATGCGGCCGGTCAAGATTTCGCGGCCGGTTGGCGCGGAGATCGCCCTGGCTTCGGGCATTCAGGCCGGCGAACGGGTCATCACGGACGGGCAGTCTCGCCTGGTGCCGGGCGCGACGGTCCAGATTGTGGGCGGCGGCTCATGAGTATCCCGGAATTCTTTATCCGCCGGGCGGTCACCACGACGCTGGTGATGGCGGCGATTCTCGGCTTTGGGATCCTCGGCTATCGGACCCTTCCGGTGAGCGACCTGCCGAATGTGGACTTTCCGACGATCACGGTTTCGGCGGCGCTGCCCGGAGCAAGCCCGGAGACGATGGCCGCGGCCGTGGCGACGCCGCTCGAGCGGCAGTTCTCCACCATCGCCGGCATCAGTTCGATGACGTCGTCGAGCCAGTTAGGCGCCACGCAGATCACGATTCAGTTTGATCTCAACCGCAGCCTCGACGCCGCCGCGCAGGATGTGCAGGCCGCCATCTCACAGGCGGGGCGGCAACTGCCGAACAACATGCCGTCGCCGCCTTCCTACATGAAGGTCAACCCCGCCGACCAGCCGATCCTCTATCTTTCGTTGAATTCGCCAACGCTGCCGCTGTACACGGTGGACGAGTTTGCCGAAACCTTGATGGCGCAGCGCATCTCGATGGTCGACGGTGTGGCGCAGGTGGCGGTTTTTGGCGGGCAGAAGTACGCGGTCCGGGTCCAGGTGGACCCCGATGCGCTGGCGACGCGCGGCATCGGCATCGACCAGGTAGAGCAGGCTGTGGCGCAGGCTAACGTGAACCTGCCGACGGGCACGCTGTGGGGGCGCCACCAAGCGTTTACGGTCCAGGCGACCGGCCAGTTGATGAACGCCGCCGCGTACCGGCCCCTGATCATCGCCTACCGCAACGGAGCGCCGGTGCGGCTGGACCAAGTCGGCCAGGTGATCGACAGCGTGCAGACGGATAAGACCGCAAGTTGGTACAACGGCACGCGTTCGATCATCCTCGCCGTGCAGCGCCAGCCGGGCACGAACACGGTGGAAGTGGTGGACTCGATCCGCAAGTTAATGCCTACGTTCCGCGCCGAGATTCCCGCCTCAGTGAATCTGGACGTGCTTTATGACCGGTCCGTAACGATCCGCGATTCGATTTCCGACGTGAAGACGACGCTCATGATCACGATCGGTCTCGTGATTCTGGTGATCTTTTTCTTCCTACGCAACGTTTCGGCGACGCTGATTCCGAGCCTGGCGGTCCCGCTGTCGATCGTCGGCACGTTCGCGGCGATGTACCTGCTCAATTTCACGCTCGACAATCTATCTCTGATGGCGCTGACGCTGTCGGTCGGCTTCGTGGTCGACGACGCGATTGTGATGCTAGAAAACATCGTGCGTCACCGCGAGATGGGCAAGACCATGATGCAGGCCGCCAAGGATGGATCGGGCGAAATCGGGTTCACGATTCTGTCGATGACGTTGTCGCTTGCCGCCGTGTTCATTCCGGTGCTTTTCATGAGCGGGATTGTCGGAAGGCTGCTGCACGAATTCGCCGTTACGATCACGGTGGCGATTCTCATCTCCGGCTTCGTGTCGCTGACGCTAACGCCGATGCTGTGCAGCCGTTTTCTCCGTCACGCGGAATCTCACCAGCACGGCATATTCTTCCGGGCCTCCGAGCGGTTCTTCAATGGCCTGCTGGCGGCCTACGACGCGACGCTTCGCCTGGTGCTGCGGTACCGGTTGGTGACGCTGCTGGCTTCCTTCGTCCTGATCTGGGCGACCGCCCGGTTGTTTGTCGAGGTCCCGAAGGGCTTTCTGCCGAACGAAGACCAGGGCCAGATCTTCGGTTTTACCGAAGCGGCCCAGGACATTTCTTTTGAGGGCCTGCGGGATCACCAGAAAAAAGTGATGGCGGTTCTCGAGGCCGATCCCGACATGACCTCCATCATGAGTTCGATCGGCGGGTCGGGTTTCGGGACGGCGAGCAATTCCGGCCGCGTGTTCATGCACCTCAAGCCGCTCAAGGACCGCTCGTTGGGGCCAGACGGCAAGCCTCGCACGGTGGACGAGATCATCCAGGATCTGCGCCCGAAAATGGCGCGCATTCCGGGCATCAGCGTGTATCTGCAGAATCCGCCGTCGATCCGCATCGGCGGGCAGTTGACCAAGAGCTTGTATCAGTACACGCTGAGCGGGACGAATTTCAAGGACCTGCAGCACTGGTCGCCGCTGGTGATGGCAAAGATGCAGCAGATTCCCGGCCTTCAGGACGTGACGACCGACCTGCAGATCACCAGCCCGCAGGTCCTGGTGGATATCGACCGGGACCGTGCCCGCGCGCTCGGTGTCAGCGCCGAACAGATCGAACACGCTCTCTCGGACGCCTACGGCGAGCAGCAGATCTCAACCATCTACACGCCGTCGAACGAATACTACGTGATCCTGGAGACACAGCCGCAGTATCAGCGGGATCCCGACGCACTGTCGAAGCTTCGCATCACGAATGCGCAGGGCAAACTGGTCCGGCTGGACACGGTGGCGCATTTGAGCCGCACGGTCGGCCCGCTCACCGTCAACCACACAGGGCAGCTTCCTTCGGTGACGGTTTCCTTCAACCTCCGCCCGGATGTCGCCATTGGGACCGCAGTAGACGCCATTCAAAAGGCCGTCGATTCGCTGCGGTTACCGCTGACCATTTCGGGAAGCTTTCAGGGCCAGGCGCAGGCTTTCGCCGATTCTTTTTCGAGCCTCTGGCTGCTGCTGATCGTGGCGACGCTGGTCATCTATATCGTTCTTGGCATCCTGTATGAGAGCTTCATCCACCCCATCACGATTCTTTCGGGACTGCCTTCGGCGGGCTTCGGCGCGCTGCTTACGTTGAAGTTGTTCCACATCGACCTGAGCCTGTACGCGTTTGTGGGGCTGATCATGCTGATCGGCATCGTGAAGAAGAACGCGATCATGATGATCGACTTCGCGATCTCGGCCGAACGCAACGAAGGGAAAGAGGCGGAGGAGGCGATCTATCAGGGCTGCCTGATCCGGTTCCGGCCCATCATGATGACCACGATGGCGGCGCTGCTTGGCGCGCTGCCGATCGCGCTGGGCGCCGGGGCGGGTTCGGAATCGCGCCGGCCGCTCGGACTGGTGGTTGTGGGCGGCCTGATCTTTTCGCAGCTTGTCACGCTGTACCTGACACCGGTGGTTTATATCTACCTGGACAAGATTCAGCAGTTGCTGAGCGGATCCAAGCGTCACCGCAAGTTCGAGCCGCAACCGGCGCCGGCGGAACTCGCCGCGCGGTAGTAAGGGTGGTCCGGTAAAGTTTCGCATCCTCTTGGGCTGCGCGGTCGTATTTGCGGATAAGAGAGGTTAGAAAACGATGCTGAAACTTCGCTGGATTCGCGCCATTGCCCCGCTGCTGGCCGCCATCCCTCTGCTGGCGGCGCCCGCCGACACGGGTCTGCCGAATATCGACTGGGAAAAGATCGCCCGCAACGCCACGGAGCGGAATGAGGTGATGCTGGACGGGCCGCTGCTTAAGTCCGTCGCCGGTTTCGTGGCGCAGGACAAGAAGGACGCCGCCGATCTGAAGACGCTACTCGGGGGCCTCGAAGGTGTTTACGTCCATAACTACGAGTTCGACAAAGACAACGCCTATCCGCGGGAGGACATCGAAGCGCTCCGGTCGCACCTGGGTAAGAACCACTGGGGACGCATCGTGCAGTCGTTTGACCGGGACGCGGGCGAGAATACCGAGATTTACTTGAAGAACGTCAAGTCGTCGAGCGACATTTCGGGGCTGGTCATTGTTTCGACCTCGAAGCGGGAGTTGACCGTAGTGCACATTGTAGGCAAGCTGAAGCCCGAGGATGCCGGCAAACTGAGCGGTGTACTGGGTATCCCGAACCTGGATCCCGGCAAGGGGCCGAAATGAAATATCTGCTTGCGGCGCTTCTGGTAGCCGGTTCCGCGCAGGCGGCGGACTCGGCATTCGACACGATCGTGCACCAGGTCGCTTCCGCCTACCATGTGAAGCCCCTCCACATCCCGTTCGAGAAAACGGGCGCGCTCGCGGGCATGGTTTCGACGCCATTTGGGATGCGCCCGTTGAAATTGGCTGTATTCGAGGACTTGCCGGACTCGCGTGAACCGCTGCACATCGCGGAACCGGGCGGCGGCTGGCAGTTGGTGATCCGCACGGAGTCATCGAGCGAGCGCGTACGAATCTACGCGCGCCCGGAGGCGGCGCGGATCCAAATGCTGGTAGTCAGCGACGAAGAAGACGAGATCGCTGTGGTGGAGACCGAAGTCAGCCCGGCCGAATTTGCGAAGCAAATCAACAAAGAAGCCGAGGGCGGCGAGCCTTCGGACATGCCCTAACGGCGCCGGGTGGAGTGCCCCGCCTGCATCGGGTTTTTCCCTGCGGCAATAGTGATAATCTTGCCGCAGGAGGTGCGCCCTCGATGGCAAAAATCACGCCGGAATTCGAGGAAAAACTCAAAAAGCTATTCCAAGCGAAAAGCG
>JAKAJI010000249.1 GCA_021813825.1 Acidobacteriota bacterium
AGGCCTACATCGATGGCAAGCCGATCGTGGACCATCCGGCGCCGATCAATGACCCATCCTGGGGCAGCGGAGCCTACTGCTACGCCGGATGGATGCAGCAGGAGTTGGGCGTCTGGGGCGGCGGCGCTCATCTCACCGCGGGCACCTCCTCGATGGACCCGCTCTACGTCAAGCGTTTCACGGTCTGGAAAGCGCGCTGACCCTTGAGTTCGGCTAGAAGCGCCGGCGGCGCGGGAGGAGAAATCTCTCGCGCTTCCTGGCACGTCTGCCTCCCTCCTTCGGGAGAACAACTCGTCAACGCGTCTGACGATCTGTCGACCTGGCGGCCACTCGCCCCCAATCCGATAACGGGGATATCACAGACACGATCCCAAATCTGCGAGGTGGTTTGATCGGCTTGTAATTGAGGTCGCGTCCTCATGTATCCGGCTACCGCGCCCGGCCCCGAGGCCGCCTGGCCGCAACCTGTTCTAAGATGAACTGATCTACCCCGTCGTCATGCCGCCGAGCGATGTCACCACGCTATTGCGCAGATGGACCGCGGGCGACAAATCCGCCATCGACCAGCTCGCGCCGCTGATCTATGCCGAGCTGCGCAAACTCGCCCATCGCCAACTCCGCCGCGAGCGCCGCAACCGGACCTTGCAAAGCACGGCCCTGGTCCACGAAGCCTGGCTTCGGCTGGTGGATCAGAAGCAGGCCCACTGGCGAGATCGCGCGCATTTTTTCGCCGTCAGCGGCCAAATGATGCGCCGCATCCTGGTAGACCACGCCCGCGCCCAACACGCGGAAAAGCGTGGCGGCGGAGCCTCGGTGTTGGCGCTGGATGAAACCATGGATATGCCGGCCCAGCGCAGCCTGGAGATGATCGCCCTCGACGACGCCCTGAATGAACTGGCTCGGTTGGACGCCCGTCAAAGCCAGGTCATCGAGCTACGCTTCTTCGCCGGCTTGTCGATCGACGAAACGGCCGAGGCGCTGGGCGTCTCCAAAGCCACCGTCAATCGCGACTGGGTGACCGGCCGGGCGTGGCTGCTGCGGGAACTTGATCGGCGGCCGAATCTGGACAACTAGCGGAACCTGAGATGTTTCGCCCCGCCGCTCCGCGTAACCCCGTAGAAAGCGCTATGGTAGCTTCAACGCACATGGAAGACCAGAAGGCCGGGGATTGGGAGCGAATCCGCGAGATCCTGGATTCCGCCTTGAAACTCCCGCAGGATCAACGTGCGTCCTACCTGGACCGGGCCTGCGCGGGCGATCCCGCCCTGCGTTCCGAAGTCGAATCGCTGATCACCGCCTCCGAGCAGTCCGGCGTCCTGGATCGCGACCCCCTCCCTTCGATCAGCCCCACAGTAACGATGGCGGTGGTCCCCCCCGGCACGATCGGTAGCTACCGCATCGTCGATCGCATCGGCGAAGGCGGCATGGGGACCGTGTTCAAGGCCGTCGATTCGCGGCTCGGCCGCACGGTCGCGCTGAAGCTGATCTCGCATAGCTCCGGCTCGGGCGATGAAAAAGTCCGCTTCTTGCGCGAGGCCAAGGCTGCCTCCGCCCTCAATCATCCGAACATCGTCACCATCTATGAATACGACTCGGATGACTCCATCGATTTCATCGCGATGGAATACATTCGAGGCAATACCCTGCACACCCTCGTTGCCACCGAGCGCCCGCCGCTCGAAACGCTGCTCGGATACGCGGTCCAGGCCGCCCGCGCGATTACAGCCGCGCACGCTGCCGGCATCGTCCACCGCGACCTCAAAACCAAAAACATCATGGTCTCCGCAGGGGGCACGGTGAAAGTGCTCGATTTCGGCCTCGCCAAGCAGCCCGGCCTCGGTGGCCCCGAAACGCAAACCGGCGCGGTGCTCGGAACGCCCGGTTACATGTCGCCCGAGCAGGCCAAGGGCGAGCCGGCCGACTACCGCTCCGACATCTTCTCCTTCGGTGTCATCCTTTATGAGATCGCCTGCGGCCGCCGGCCCTTTACCGGCGAAGACGTGCCGTCCACGCTCTACGCCGTGGTGCATCTTGATCCGCCTGCACCGGATCAGGTGAACCCCGCGGCGCCGAAGCCGCTTGCGGCGTTGATCGCGCGGTGTCTGAGCAAGAAACCGGAGGAGCGGCCGGAATCCATGGACGTGGTGCTGCGCGAACTGAGCGCGATCGTCGAACAGCCCACCGCGATCCCCAAGCCCGGCGAAGTCCGAAAGCCCGGCGCTGTCACCCGTCGAGCTGCCATCGTCGCCGGAGCACTTACCGTGCTGGCCGCCGCGGCCGCGATCGTTCTGCCGCGATATGATCACGCGCGCACGATTACCTACAACATCATCGCCCAGCAGATCGTGGACGGGAAGCCCGCCGGACAGGAATACCTCGCGTCGCCGAATGACACCTTCCACAACGGTTGGCGATTTCGACTGCGGTTGGCGTCGCCTCGTCCGGCATTCCTTTATCTGATCGATCAGGGGCCCGGCGCAGACGGCGCCGATCGGCTGTGGATTCTGTACCCGCGCTCGAAGCCGGCCGCGGCCGCGCAGCTCCTCACCGAATGGTACGTCTTCGATCAAAACCCGGGCGTCGAGCGCCTGTGGATGGTTTCATCGGACAAGGCGCTGCCTTTGTTGGCCGCCTCCGGGCAGGTGCGCGATCCCGCCGCCTCCCGCCGTGTACTCGATTACCTGACCCAATTGCCTCCCGCGTCTGCTTCTACGACGCGGGACGGCGTCCAGTTGCGTGCCGCCGGAGACGTGCTGGGCGCTTCCATCGAGCTTCGGCACCAATAAATTCAAACAAGGAGAAAACGTCATGGCGTATCTCACAGGGTTCGGACCCACAACGTTCAGCATCGCGGTCGGCGGCGTCACCCTTACGCTCTGCATTAAATTGACCGCGAAAACGACACCGGTTGACGGAACCTACGACATGTCGGTATGCGAGCGCCCTACTGCGCCTAATCCGGGATGCTCAACCGCACCTCTGTTGGACGTCGGCAGCGTCACCCTCGATCAGAGCGGCAAGATTACGGCCTACTCATTTCCCAAAGGTTTCGCTAATAAAAAGTGGACTTCGTTTGGGGGAACGTTCCATGCCGATGGCACGGGCAGCGGCAACATAGAAGACGACCAGCACAGCCCGATCCTCACGGCAGGCACGTGGTCGGCAGGCGGGTCCGGCAAAGAGTTCCCTAAGGGCGCACACGCCTGAGCCAAGCGTATGCTTTCGCTCGCACGATTTCCGGCTCCTTTCTTCATCATGGCGATGCTGCCGGGAATCGTGTCGGCGCAGGCGCCAACCAGCGATATGGTTTGGCGCCCTGGCGCACACGTCGAACGAACGATTGCCAAGACCGGTTCCGATACCATCCGCATTCCTCTTGCCGCACATCGGTTTGTTCGGATCGAGGCGGTCCAGAAAGGCATCGACTTTGCTTTTACGCTTCGCGATCCCCAGGGCCGCGTTCTGATCCAGGCGGACTCCGTGAACGGCCGCTACGGCCCGGAAACGATTGTCGCCGTCACCGAATCGGCCGGCGATTACAGTCTGGAAGTGAAAGGCGGCGATCCGGCTGACCTCCCGGCGCGCTATGAGTTGCGTCTGGTGGACCTGCGCCAGGCGAAGCCCGGCGATGAGGAGCTTGTTGCCGCCCACCGCGCCTACGCCGAAGGGGAGCATCTTCGAATCGAGTACACGGCCCAATCACAAGGAGCCGCGATCGAGAAGCTGGAGAGAGCGCTCGAGTTGTTCCGCAAATATGGCGATCGTTACATGGAAGGACTGGCCCTATTCAGCCTGGGAACCACCATTGCAGAATCCGGCGACTATCGCAAGGCCCAGCCTCTCTTTCATAACGCATCTGTAGTTTTCCGTTCGCTTGGCGCCACGCATGAGCAGGCCGATTCCGTAAATAGCGAGGCGGGTACGTTCGATGTCCTCGGAGAACCACAGCAGGCGATGCGCCTCTATCAGGAGGCATTCGATCTGTTCCGGGCAACCGGGGACCGCCCCCTTCAAGCGCAACTGTTAAACAACATCGGATGGACAAACACCACGCTGGCGAACTGGAACGCTGCCATCGACGACTATCGCCAGGCGCTCGCTTTACTGCAACAGAGTCCGAACGGCTCGACGGAAGCTCGCGTGTTGTCGAACATGGGAGTTACCTACCGATCCCTGGGAGACCCGGATGAAGCAGAAAGGCTATTCAATCAATCCATCCCGCTATGGCAACGAATCGGAGACCGCCGCGGCGAGGCTACCACCCTCGGTGCACTCGCGATCCTTTACGTCGGCGAGAAGGAGCCGGCCAAGGCGCTCCCCGTTTGGGAGCGCGCTGTGAAATCCTGGCGTGCCTCCGGAGACAAGCGCGGTCTTGCCGAAGCTCTCGCCTACACCGCCCGCGCTCAGGCTGAACTGGGTCGAATCGATGACGCGCAAGCCTCACTCGCTGAATCCATAGACCTTGCCCGCAACATACACGACCGCCGGATCACGGGAATCGCACTGGCCGAACTCGCGCGAACCGACCTGCTTTCCGGCCACGCCAGTCAGGCAGTCGAGGCCGGCGAGCAGGCCTTGGCCGAATTTCGCGCCGTCGGCTACCGCGACAACGAAGCGATGTCGCTTGAAATTATCGCGCGCGCGGAAAGCGATCGCGGCAATCTTGCCGAGGCGCGCCGGCGCATGGAAGAAGCGCTGCGCCTAACGGAAGAAAACCGCGGCGCAACCGATAGCGAACAGCTCCGCGCCTCCTTCTTCGCCACCCGCCAGGATTCCTATTCGTTCTACATTGACCTGCTCATGCGCCTGGGCGATACCGCGGCCGCGCTTCAGGCCAACGAACGCTCCCGCGCCCGCAGCCTGCTCGACATGCTGGCCGCCTCCGGCGCGGACATCCGCCAAGGCGTGGACCCCAAGCTCCTGGCCCGCGAGCGCGATATTTCGGACCGCCTGAACGCCAAGGGCGCCCGGCTGCTCCCGCTGCTCGGCCGCGACGATCCGCAAGCTGCCGCGCTGAGCGCCGAGATTCGCGCCCTCCAGTCCGAATACCAGGACGTGGAAGCCGCCATCCGGTCGGCCAACCCGCGCTACGCCGCCCTCACCCAGCCCGTGCCGCTCACCTTGGCCCAGATCCGCCGCCGGGTGCTCGATCCCGATACGCTGCTCCTCGAGTATTCCCTCGGCGACAAACAAAGCTGGCTGTGGACCGTCTCGGCCGATCAGTTGCACGCCTTCGCGCTGCCGCCGCGCGCCGCCATCGAAGAACAGGCCACACAGGTTTACCGGCTCCTGGCCACGCATCGGCCGGAAGCCGGGCTTGCGCCCGCGATTGGCAAGCTGAACGATATGCTGCTCGCCCCCGCCGCTTCCGTGCTCGGCGCGAAGTGCCTGGCCATCGTCGCCGACGGTCCGTTGCAGCGCATCCCGTTCGCGACCCTCGGGCTGGCAAGAGGCCGCGAAATCGTGATGCTCCCCTCGGCGTCTGCCATCGCCCAGCTTCGGGTTCAGGTAGCCGGCCGCAAACCCGCGCCGAAACTCCTGGCCGTGTTTGCGGATCCGGTTTTCGATTCGTCCGATCCGCGCTCCCGGTTCGGTGCGCCCGCCCCTCCGGCCCAAGCCCAAGACGACGGCGCCTCGCGCCTGCTCGAACAGATTGGCGTCGAGCAAAGCGGCGCCGCTCGCCTCCGCATCCCGCGCTTGCCCTTCACTGCGCAAGAAGCCGATGCGATCCTCAAGGTTGCACACGATCCCTCCGATTTCGAAGCCGCCGGCTTCAACGCCAGCCGCGCCGTAACCTTGAGCGGGATTCTCGGCCAATATCGCTATCTCCACTTCGCGACGCATGGCTATCTCGATACGGAGCGTCCCGAGCTTTCCGCGCTTGTGCTTTCTCAACTCGACCGCCAGGGCCGCCCCATCGACGGTTTCCTCCGCGTCAACGACATCTACAACAGCCGCCTCTCGGCGGATCTGGTGGTGCTCAGCGCCTGCCAGACCGGCCTGGGCAAAGAGGTGCGCGGCGAAGGGCTCATGGGACTCACCCGCGCCTTCCTGTACGCGGGCGTTCCGCGCGTCATCGTCAGCTTATGGAGCGTCGACGACCGCGCCACCGCCGAGCTGATGGCCGCGTTCTATCGCAGCCTGCTTCGTGGCCACAAGCGTCCCTCCGAAGCACTGCTTGATGCGCAGCTTGCCTTGCGCAAACAAAAGGAATGGCAATCGCCTTACTATTGGGCTGCATTTGTGCAGCAGGGAGACTGGAAATGAGGCTCCATCAACAGGTATTCATCGGGATTGTGCTCGCCACCGTCTCGTTTGGCAATGTGGGGCTCGCCGCAAGCGGCTCCACCGAACGCGGCATCGTCCCCGAAGATGTCATTGACGCGCGCCCGTCCGCAACTACGAAGGGGCAAGCCAAGCCAAAATACCGTCCGATCAATCCTGCCGTGGTTGCCTCACTGCGCCATCCCTCGGCAGCGAGCGAGCTTGGCGTCACCATCTGGCGTCTTCGCCCCGCGGTAGCCGCCGACAGAGGCGCGCGGATCCTGGTTCAGGAATCGAACGAAACCACCGAGCTGATTCCCGAGCGTGTTTCGTCTACCAGCCGCCTCAACGCCGGCGACCGCGTCCGTCTGACCCTCGAATCGCCCGCGCACGGCTATCTTTACGTCATCGACCGCGAGCGTTATGCCTCCGGCGAACGTGGCACGCCTTACCTGATCTTCCCCACCACGCGCACCCGCAACGGCAACAACAAAGTGATGGGCGGGAAGCTCATCGATATCCCCGCGCAGAGCGACCGGCCCAATTTCTTCACCCTCCGCCGCAGCCGGCCGGATCAGGTGGAGGAAGAACTTACGGTGCTGCTGACCCCCGAACCTATCGAAGGCATCGCGATCGGCCCGAAAGCGCTGGCGCTGTCCGAAGCTCAGGTCGCAACCTGGGAGAAACAATGGGGCAGCACCAAACCGGAAACGTTTGAGCTGATCGGCGGCGCCGGCAAAGCTTGGACCCAGGCCGAGCAAGTTGCCGCCGCCGACGGTGCCCGCCTGCTCACGCAAGACGATCCGCCGCCGCAGACGGTCTATCGCGTAGCCGTGAAGCCCGGCGCGCCTCTGGCGGTGGAAGTCCATCTGCGCTACAAGCCCCGCTGAGATCCCGGCGTCGCTCGCAGCCAGGCCGCGTTTCCAATCACCGTATTTGAGAACTCGGCACGGGTCACCGGATGTGTAGCCGTCACGCAGGCAGCGCTGCGGTCGACTTAGTTCCGAACGGCGTGGATCAAGTGAAGGACGACATCATCCTGGGCGGAGACCTCCTTCTACCTCAAGCGCTTCACGGTCTGGAAAGCGCGCTAACC
>JAKAJI010000250.1 GCA_021813825.1 Acidobacteriota bacterium
CATCGCTGCCGCAATGGCCAGCCACCCCGGCCGCTTCTCCGGCTTCGCTACCCTCCCCATCGCCGACCCGCCGAAGGCCGCGGCGGAATTGGATCGCACCGTCCGCGAACAGAACTTCAAAGGTGCGGCGATCAACGGCCATCATCGCGGCCGCTATCTCGACGACAAATTCTTCTGGCCGGTTCTCGAGTGTGCCGAGTCCCTCCGCGTCCCGATCTACCTTCATCCCACCCAACCGCCGGATGCGGTCGTGGCCGCGTCTTATTCCGGGTTCAACCCGGACGTCAATTACTTCTTCGCTAACTCCGGCTGGGGCTGGCATATCGAAACCGCCGTCCACGTGCTTCGCATGATTCTTGGCGGTGTCTTCGACCAGTTCCCGAACCTTCAGATCATCGTCGGCCACCTCGGCGAAGCGCTTCCCTTCATGATGCAGCGGACCGACCTGATGACTCCCGCCATCACCGGCCTTAAGCGGCCCATCTCCGCCTATCTTCGCGAGAACGTACACTACTCGATCAGCGCATTTAACTTCACCGCTCCGTTCCTGGACTTACTCCTGCAAGTCGGCGCCGGCCGCATCCTGTTTTCAGCCGACTACCCATACGGCTCGATGGCGCAAGCCCGCGACTTCCTCGACCATCTTCCGGTGAGCCCCAAAGACCGCAAACGCATCGCCTTCCGCAACGCCGAACGCCTCCTCGGCCTCTAGCCGCTGCCCTGCGGCCGTTCAAATGCCCCTGTTAGAATCAATCCATGAAGCCCACCGCGAAAATCTGGCACAACGGGCGCCTGATCAATTGGGACGACGCCCGCATTCACGTCCTGGCGCACGTGACCAGCTACGGCAGCTCCGTCTTTGAAGGCATCCGCTGCTACGCAACGCGCAACGGCCCCGCTATCTTCCGCGGCCGCGAACACATGCGCCGCCTTCTCGACTCCGCAAAAATCTATCGTTTCGATCTTCGCTACACGGTCGACGAACTCATGCAGGCCATGGACGAACTGGTCCGCGTCAACGGCCTCGAATCCTGCTACTTCCGCCCGCTCGTCATTCGCGGCTACGGCGACATCGGCGTCCTCCCCGGCAAGAACCCCATCGAAACTTACATCGCCTGCTGGGAATGGGGCAAGTATCTCGGCGACGAAGCGCTCGCCAAAGGCGTCGATGTCTGCGTCTCCTCCTGGACCCGCATCGCGCCCAACACACTGCCCGCCATGGCCAAAGCCGGGGCCAACTACATGAACGCCCAGCTCATCCGCATGGAGGCGCATCTCAACGGCTACGCCGAAGGCATCGCGCTCGATGAAGCCGGTTACGTAAGCGAAGGTTCCGGCGAAAACATCTTCGTCGTCCGCGACGGCAAAATCGTCACCCCGCCGCTCGGCGCCTCCGTCTTACCCGGCATCACGCGGGATACCGTGATGCAATTGGCACAGGCAGCGGGGATTCCGATTGTCGAGTCCCTGGTTCCTCGGGAGATGCTCTACATTGCCGACGAGGTTTTTTTCTCCGGCACCGCCGCCGAAATCACGCCGATCCGTTCGGTGGACAAGATCACGATCGGGTCCGGCGCGCGCGGCCCCGTCACGGAGAAACTGCAGCGAATGTTTTTCGACCTTGTGGAGGGAAATGTACCCGACACCCACGGCTGGCTCACTCCGATCAGCGGAAGCCGTCAACCCGTCAACGCTTAGCGGCTTTCGACCATCCGCGGAAAACCGTTCACCGGCCACCTCCCCCGAGATATCCGTCAAACCGTTTTCCGCGGAATCGTCTGTATTCTTTTTTACCAGCGGCGGCCCGCTGCGCCTAGCGAAAAATGCGGCCATCTTCGCGATTTCAACAGCATTTTGCGACTCTGTTTCCCTACGCTTAGCGCCGCCGCGCTGTGAAGATTCTGTGCAAAAAACAACAACACTATGAAATGTACTGGCCTTGACTCTTCGACCGGCGAACTCGTTGAAGTCGGATTTTCCGAAACCATAGACTCGGTCGAACCCTCGCTTGCTCCCGCTCCCACCGCCGAAAAAGACGTCTTCGTCGCCCCGGCCTGGATCGACGTCCAGGTCAACGGTTTCGCCGGCGCCGACTACAACGATCCCGAAACACCCGTCGAAGAAATCGGCCGGTCGATCGAGGCCCAGTTCTCGACCGGCGTGGCGCGCTTGTTTCCCACCGTCATCACCGGCTCGCCCGAGCGCATGACCGGCGCGTTGCGCAATCTCTGTCAGGCGCGCGAAACCCTTCCCCACGGCGCCGCGCTCGAAGCCTTCCACGTCGAAGGACCGTTCATCTCGCCCGAAGACGGCCCCCGCGGCGCCCACCCGGCGCGCTGGGTCCGCCCGCCCTCGCTCGACGAGTTTCACCGGTTCCAGGACGCTGCCGGCGGCCACATCCGCCTCTTCACGCTGTCGCCGGAATGGCCCGAGGCGCCGGCATTCATCGAAGCGGTCGCCCGCACCGGGGTCACCGTCAGCATCGGCCACACCAAAGCCACCGCCGCCCAGATCCAGGACGCCGTCAACGCCGGCGCCACCATGTCCACCCACATCGGCAACGGCGCCCACGCCATCCTCCCGCGCCATCCTAACTACATCTGGGAACAACTCGCCGAGGACCGCCTCGCCGCCGGCTTCATCGTTGACGGAATCCACCTGCCGCTGTCTTTCCTGAAAGTCGCTCTGCGGGCCAAGGGAACCGAGCGCGCCGTTCTGGTCACCGACGCAGTCATGCCCGCCGGATGCGCGCCGGGACCGTATCGCCTCGGCGAGGTCGACGTCGTGCTACACCCGGACGAGAGCGTTCGCCTGGCCGGAGGCACGCGCCTGGCCGGCTCCGCGCTGCGCATGGATCGCGCCATCGGAAATGTCATGCGGATGGCCGGGCTCACGCTGCGCGAAGCCATCACGCTGGCCACGCGGAATCCTGCCCGCGTCTGCCGCGTGCCGGGCCGCCAGCGGGGACTCAGTGCCGGCGAGCGCGCCGACCTTGTGCGCTTCCGCCTGGTGCAGGGAAGACTGCAGATTCTGGAAACCTACCTGCGCGGTGAGCTCGTTTTCTCGGCCGAAGAAATGAAAACCGGGGCAAGCTCCTGAAGAGCCTGCCCCGGTTTGAGTCAGAACGGAGAAGTACCAGTCTAAGCGGCGTGCAGGGCAGCCGGCGTCAGATCGTTGACACAGACGCGCATGGACTCCACTGCGGCTAAAACTTCCTTGATGCCGCAAACCTGCGCACCGAACGGCGCAAACAGGAATCGGAACTCAAGAACCGTGAGATTCCAGTAGAAGTGCCGGCGCTGCCGCCACACTTCCGACACCAGCGACGCCTGGTCATTCGGGCTATGGACGATCATGATGTCAGCCAGAGCCACGAGCCGCTGAAAGTCAACCCGCAATTGCCGCAGATACTCACGGAAGATCCTCTTCCGCTCGCCCATCAGGCGCTTGGCAATCGCAGGCTCGAATCCACGCTGCTGCGAGAGGAAGGCATAGTCCGTCTCGCGCAATAACCGCTCCATCGGAGCGTACTTCTCGATCGCAAACTCATCCAACCATTCGAGCGACACCGCACTCGAACCGGCTGGCCGCACCAAACGGGCGACCATGCATGCGAACCCTGCTATCGCGATCAGAACCACAACCAAGACTGCGGCGAATAGGGTCATCCGTCACTCCACGGGACTTTCACTAGCAGATTATCCGAGTCCTGGGTGGTTTGCAATAGGACTAAAGGACCATCCGACGAAAATTCTCGTTCAAAAACACACTTTTTTGTCAGACAGTTACGAATGGTTGCTTTTTGCGACTCGAAGGAGGCTGGCGTTCAAGGATTCAAGCTGCCGCAGTAGCTTTTCTTCGTCCTCTCTTCGCCACTGGTGGCCAAAACGGACCTGAACCTTCTGTCCTTCCGCCGTCAGCATCACCGCCCAGAGCACCAGACAGGCGCAGTCAATGAGCGGGAAGAGCAGGTTCAGGCGGTTGACCCACACCGAACCTTCGGAGTTGAGGAGCAGGAGGCCTCCTGTCCGCGCGGTGAACAGAATCGCATAGCCAATGCTGTAGATGATTGTGTTTCTGTCGAGTTCAACCGGAAAGTAGCTCAAGAACCCTGTAATCGCGAAAACCAGGACTAGCAGGCACGTAGTAACAACCCGCTCAACCAGAAGAAATTCAACCAGAGGACGGCGGCTCAGGTGTTCAAAGTAAAGAAGGGAAACGGAAACCAGCACGGAGGCAGCCAGTGCCCACCGCACAAAAGACCGGCCTACCGAAGCCAAACCGGGCAACCCACGGAGCACCGCCCCATACATGTCGAAAATGACGAAGGCGGAAACGGCGACCCATGCACCCTCGAACAGTATGTACACAGCTACATACCGCGGCGACGAATGATTGAAGAACTCCGAAACAATGTCACCAAACGCAACAACAAGCAGGTAAAGTACTACGAGGACGTAGGAACGAATAAGGCGCTGCAGCGACAGGCGTACGATGACGGCAAACGTCAGCGCTGTCGTGCAAGCTTGGAGAACATCGTCAATCCGGATGGGCCCGGACATTCGAGGTCAAGTCTACCACACTCTAGGGGATCACCAATATAGGCGGTTCAGCCTAGTCTTAGCGGGCCGGGGTGGGGTTGACGACGCAGGGATAGCAGGTCGGGATCGGCATCGACTTAACTGCGGTGGTCGATGTGGCCGGCGTGACCACGCAAGGATAGCAGGTCGGGATCGGCATCGACTTCACCGAGGCGCTTGCAACGGGAGACGGACCGACTAAGCAGGGATAGCACGTCGGGATCGGCATCGAGGCTAAAGCCAAAACCGAAAGCTGCGAAGCGAGAATTCCCAAAAAGGCGATTTTTTTGATCATGTCGGCTAGTCCTAGGGTATAGTAGGTATAAGGCTCGATTCTGGCCTCGACCGGTTGCCAAGTATCAGTCGTCAACCGAAGTCTCAGGATAGGAGTGCCCTGGGTAAAAGGGTCGGCGTCTAAGTAGAATTTCGGATTTCAGAACAAATAGACGAAAAGACTCTACCAATCTGCGGTAACTTCGGCTATCATTGGGGCAGCAGGATTCGAAAGTGAAGATCGGGAAAGCCAATCTGGCCAATTCGAAGACCGCCGCTGCCGATGTATGGCGGCATACGCTTTCCCAGATTCCCTCCGTCTTCGGCCGCTTGGTATACCTGGCCAGCCTCCGCGACCCCAATACCGGACGCTACGAACACCACGGTCTTGCCTTGGTGTTTAGTGAGGAAGAGGCCAACCGTTCTCTCCGCGCCAGCCACAACCAGGCCTTCGCCGAGTGGATCTCGTTCAACCTCGAACAACAGAAGGCGGACCTCGACCTCTATCTTTCGCAGTTCTTCGAAAACAAAGCGCAAGTGCTCGAGACCTGGCTGCGCCTGAGCCCCTACCGGAACCTGGTTCCCAATTCGGTCCGCGGCCTCGAGCGCCGGCTCTATCTCGCCGACCTCGAAGCCCTACTTGAACTGCTCAAGAACGAGTACGGCGTCTCCGCCCCTGATCCAAACGCATAGCCACTCCCACCACCTGGCCGATCACGTCCACTTCTTCCGGGTATCCATAATGTTCCGGCACGCAAGACGAGGCCGGATGAGGCTGCAGAATTAACCTCGGCCCGTCGAGCGAACACCAGCCGCACGCATACCCACCCCGATGCTCGACAAAGTAAATGGGCCGGTCGAACTCATTCGTCCATCCACCGTTAGCCACCTTGCGCCGCGCTTCATCTATTAATACCAGCGAACCGGGCTGCACCAGCGGATACATGAACCAGTCCTCGGTTCCGATGAAGGCGTAGCGATGGTTCTTAAGGTCCAGCGCCTCCAGAAACATGAGCGGGATTCGCCCCCATCGCTGGATCATCCGGCTCAGGTACGTCGTCCGCCGGATGTCGATGCCGGGATCCATCGCCACGGGCAGCGTGACTTCGCCCACACCATCGTTCCGGAAACCGATCATGTGGGTGCGGGAAACTTCAGCGAAGGTCGCATCCGAGGGAAGGGAAGAGAGGTTGATCCCGTACCACTCGAGCGCCTCCCGGAAATCCACCCGGTAGATCGCGCACAGCGAGTAGAGCTTGAACAGAGTGGGTACCAGCCCCCGGTTTTCGATTTCCGAGATCCGGTTGATGAGTACCGCAAACTCATCATTCTGATAACGTTCGGCGATCCGCAGGCTCGCCTGCTCGACGTCTCGCACCCGCAGGTTCAGCCGCTCGCGGGCGCGACGCAGCTTCTGTCCAGCATCCTCCATGGTAGAATGCTTTCCCGGAGCTTCCAGCCGCGCGCGGATCGTCTTAGCATCCATCTGTCGATATGATTATGGGGGCAAAGCGCCAGTTCGCTTCCGCATTATAGCGGGCGGCCAAGGCGAGCGGCAAGCGGAAACTGCGGCCTTGTTCTGAAAACCGAACAAGCCGCGCCCTAAGGAGTTGGTTTTGCGAATAATCGTCGGAGTCTCCGGAGCCAGCGGCAGTATCTACGGCCTCCGGCTGCTGGAGAAACTGCGCCGCCCCGGCGTGGAGACTCACCTGATCCTCAGCCGTGCGGGTCTTCGTACGGCGGCCCTGGAAACCGGTAAGCGCGCGGAAGACTTTCAGTGTCTCGCCGATTACAGTTATCCGTTCGAGGACATCGGCGCCCGGCTCGCCAGCGGCAGTTTCCTTACCGATGGCATGGTCATCGCACCTTGTTCGATACAATCCTTATCGGCAATCGCGGCCGGATTGAGCGACAATCTTCTGGTCCGCGCCGCCGACGTCTGCCTCAAGGAGCGCCGCAAGTTGATCCTTATGGTCCGCGAAACCCCGTTCCATCTCGGCCACCTCCGCACCATGACCGCCCTCACCGAAATGGGCGCGATCATCGCTCCGCCGATTCCGGGCTTCTACCACAACCCGCAGACGATCCTTGACCTGGTCGACCACTCGGTCGACCGCGTTCTCGACCTGCTCGGCCTCCCGGACCGCGAGGCCCGGCGCTGGGACGGCGCCCGCGCCGCCAAACCGAAACCGGAGAATCCCCCCGATTGAGCCCCAAGCGAATAAAACATTTGAAGCCCGTTGCGTTTCAGGGCGAACTCGGCGCTTTCAGCCAGGAAGCGGTGCGGCAGCTCAAGGGCCCGGGCGCTGCCGTCCTGCCGTGCCCGAACTTCGAGTCGGTCTTCGAAGCCCTGGCCGCAAAGCGCGTCGACTCCGCCGTGATCCCAATCGAAAACACGCTGCATGGCTCCGTGCATGAGAACTACGATCACCTGGTGCGCTTCGGCGTGCGCATCGTCGGCGAGACCAACGTCCGGATCGTACACAATCTAATCGCCGCTC
>JAKAJI010000251.1 GCA_021813825.1 Acidobacteriota bacterium
CCGGGCCGCAGAATTCGTACTGTCCGTCTGCCACATGCGCCAGAAGCTGACCCATCGTCCGCACGCCGTCCACCGGCTTATAACTGTACTTGTCCGCCGGCACCATCGCCGCGGTGCGCACAATATCGTCCTTGACAATCTGGAACAGTCTCTTCGAACTTGCCACCATCGGATCGGCGGGCGCCGCCGATTGCGCCCAGGCAGGTGCGGCAATCAGTACGGCCATCATCAGTTTTCGCATCGGTTCTCCTTATAAGCCCACAGCGCGGGGAGCGCTCGTTCTATTTAACCAACTTTCGCCGATGCCCGCGCTCCGCTGTGCCGTGCGCGCCCCCATCGTGCCTCCTGCCGTGGCGCCGAGTCACTCGATGCGTACAATAGAAGTCCATGGCACGCGAATTCCCATTGACGCCGCACGAGGTCCCGCGCGTCGAGACGGGCCTCCGGCGCATCCTTACGCCGCTTCCCTCGCCTTCCTCGCTCGATGTTTTGGCCGCCTTGCGCCGGCACGAACCGCGCGCCATGCAGGGCCAGCCTCCCATCGTCTGGGACCGCGCCGACGGCTTCCAGGTCTACGACAAATCCGGCAATTGCTGGATCGACTGGTCCTCCGGCGTCCTGATCGCCAATGCCGGTCATGGCCGCCGCGAAATCCGCGATGCCATCGCCGCGCAGGCAAACGCCGGCGTGTTGGCCACCTACGCCTTTGCCAGTGAAACCCGCGCGCGCCTGCTCAGCCGCCTTTCCAGTCTGCTCCCGCCCCAGCTAGACAAAATCTTCCTCCTCACAACCGGCTCGGAGACCGTCGAGTGCGCCATCAAGCTCAGCCGCATGCACGGCCTGCAGTCGGGCGGCCGCGGCAAAAAAGTCATCGTCTCTTTCTACGATGCCTTCCACGGACGCACCCTCGGCGCCCAGCAGGCCGGCGGCATCGCCGACTTGAAATCCTGGATCGGCAATCTCGACGCCGCCTTTGTCCAGGTCCCATTCCCGGATGGCTACCGCACCGTGGAAGTCTCCTTCGATTCCTTCCTCCGCCGTCTCCAGGAACAGGGCGTCGAGGCGCCCACCATCGCCGGCGTCATCGCCGAAACCTACCAGGGCGGCAGCGCCGCCTTTGCCGACAAGACATTCATGAAGGCCCTTCGCCAGTGGTGCACCGGCCACAAAATCGTCCTCACCCTCGATGAAGTACAGGCCGGCTTCGGCCGTACCGGCACGATGTGGGGCTTCGAGCACTACGGCATCGTGCCGGATCTCGCCCTCTTCGGCAAAGGCATCTCCAGTTCTCTGCCCGTAGCCGCCGTCGCCGGCGCCGCTTCCATCATGGACCTCGCCGCCCCCGGCACCATGAGTTCCACCCACGGTGGCAATCCGGTCTGCTGCGCCGCCGCGCTCGCCTCGATCGACCTGATCGTCAACGAGAACCTCGTCGAAGCGGCACGCTCCCAGGGCGCCCTGCTGCACGAACAATTGCGCGCCATAAAAGAACGTTACCCGTCGATCGGCGCGGTCCTCGGCGAGGGCCTCGTTGCGGGCGTCCATTGTGTCCGCCCCGGCACGAAGGAACCCGATGGCGACCTCGCCTGGGCGATCGTCGAACGCTGCTTCGAGAAAGGCCTGCTTATGTTCGCTCCTGTCGGCCCCGGCGGCGCCACCGTCAAGATCTGCCCGCCGCTCAACATATCGCGCGAAGCCATCGAGGAAAGCACCGCCGTCTTCGAAGAAGCCGTCGCCGAATCGCTCGCCGCGCCTTCGCGGCAGGCCCACGCTTCCTGATGCGCGCCGCCGTCATCGGCGCCGGCATGATCGTCCACGATCAACTCCTGCCGTCGCTCTATCACCTCCAGCGCCTCGGCGTCGTCGGCGAAATCGACATCTGCGCCACCCGTCACCGCTCGGTCGCCGCGCTCGCCGCCGCCCCCGCGCTCCTGGCCGCATTTCCCGGCCAGTCGTTCCGTCCGTGGCCCACGCGCAACGAACCCGATGAGCCCCAGGCAAATCTTTATCGCCAGCTTCTCGCCGCCCTGCCGCCACGAAGCCTCGTCGTCGTCGCCCTCCCCGACCAACTCCACGCCGAGGTCATTCTAGCCGCCCTTGCTCATTCCCATCACGTGCTTGCGGTCAAACCGCTCGTTCTGCGTGTGGCCGATTCCGAGCGCATCGAGCAAGAGGCCCGCGCCCGCGGCGTCCTGGTCGCCATCGACTATCACAAGCGCTTCGATCCCCGCAGCCTCATGGCCCGCGCCCGCTTCCGCGCCGGCGAGTTCGGCGAGTTCCGCCTTGGCTCCGCCCGCCTGCTCGAAAAGTGGTACTACCGCGAGTCGAACTTTCAGAACTGGTTCACCGCCGCCAACACCGACGCTTTCACTTACATCGGCTGCCACTATGTCGATCTCGTCCACTTCCTCACCGGCCTCGCTCCGACCGCCGTCAGCGTCCGTGGCGTACTCGACGAGTTTCCCAACGGCAATCGCGGCTACCTCTGGACCGATGCCCGCGTCGTCTGGGAAAACGGAGCTTGCCTCAACGTCCAGAACGCTCTCGGCTACCCCGCCGGCGGTCCGGGCAGTAACTCGCAGGGTATGACGCTCTACTGCTCCGGCAACGGCCGCGGCGCCATGCTCGTCCATTCCGATCAATACCGCGGCGTCGAGTATGTGACTGCCGCGGGCTATTCCGAACCAAGCCCCGACTACTTCCAATACCTTGATCTCGGCGGTCCCGGACTCACTCCCTCTGGCTACGGCTATCTTTCCGTCGAAACGATCGTCAAAGCCTGCTTGCGCGTCGAATCCTCCGCCGACCGCGCTGCCACGCTCGACGCGATCGACCGCGAAGGCCTTCTTGCCACGCCCGCCAACAGCCGCTATAACGAAAGAGTCATCGAAGCCGGCCGCCAGTCTCTGCTCGACGGCGGCCGCGAGGTGCCCATTTCATGATCCGCGCCGCGCGTCTCCTCCGCTTCGCCGCCGCCTCGCTGCTCGCCGCCCTCATCCTCTACGCCGGAGGTCCCGGCTTCCGCAGCCGGGCCCTGCTCGACGAACACTATCGCAAGCACGGCGCCGAGTTCGGCTCCATCAGCGAAGCCCAGTATCTCCGCCTGGCCCAGGACCTCCGTGACCAACCTTCCGGCGGACCGATCCTCGAAGCGGTCCGTCCCGATGGCGTCTTCAGCCGCTTCGACCGCAGACACGGCTACTTCGGCGCCTACAACGCGGACCGGACCATCCGCACCTTCTTCATCCCCAATGACGGCGAACGATACTTCCACCGCCAGGCAAGGAGATACCGCGAATGACCGACGACGAACTCCGCCAGTTCCTTGAAAACTACGGCTGCCCGCCCCACATCGTCCGCCTCGGCCGCGAGGGACTCATCCGCCGTTGGAAAAAATTCGTCCAAGACAACGAATCCGGCTACCGCCTCGGTCTGGAAGACTATCGCAACGACCTGGATCTTCGCGAAATCATCGAACAGGCCGGCCTCTCGGCCGAAGTCCAGGATGCCGACCAGCGTCTTCGCGCCCTGCTGATCCCCGCGGCCCGTCCGGTCTGGGACAGCGCGACGCCGGGCGCATTCTGGATCTGGGGCTATCCTGCCAACGCCTCCGGCACCCTTCTCGAAGACCTTCAGGCCGAGGGCCTCGCCTGACAGCCCGGCGCCCCGGCGCTAATCGTGGCTATGTTCTTTCAGCTCCTCGGGGAATACCGCATATCCCTTTGGCGGTGCGAACAGCTCCCGGAGCAAATCCAGCCGCTTGCGCAGCCACCGGCTCGCCAACTGCCTCGGCCCGGTATCCACGTCGATGTCGCAGCAAATGCCGTGCAAGTACAGAGTCAGCGTGTCGATGAAACTCGCTTGCGCGTACTCGACAAACGCCTTGGTCTCTTTTCGAAGCCCCGTCTCCCGGCGCTGTAGCGACTGCTTCAGCCGCCAGCTTTCCTCATCCACTTCGCCGTGTGCCGGCGCCTTCAGTTCCTCGCGTAGCAGCCGGTAGTAGCGCTCTCGAACCTCTTCCGGCAGACGCGCCGCGATCAGCGCCGCAATGCCGCGGTAGAACCGGTAGTGATACTCCGCCACTTCCTGGTCCTTCAGCCCGAACAGCAGCACCTCCTGGTTCCCCAGCGTCACCTGCGAAGCCCACGACAGCTTGTTCTCCGGGGGCTTCTCCGTGCACACAAAATCAGCCCCTTTGCCGGGCGCCGTCTGCTTGCCGTTCGCTCGCTCCAGGTACGGCACCAGCATGATCGAAATGTTGGGCAGCAGGGCGGCCACCGCCGGAGGCAACGCGGCGATCGGTTCTTCCAGATACTCCTTCAAATCTTCCTCGCTCATCGGCACCGAGGCGCAGAAGTAAGAAAAGGTGTTGCTCAGCGGAATCATCTCGTTGCGGAATCGTTCCGCAAACTGCCCCACGCTGAGCTTGGAGAGGTTCGTTTGCGCGGACATCAGTTGGGTACCCACAGTTTAGCAAACCCCCGTTCGCCCACCCACCGTTTGCGTTCAAAGACTTGAGGAATTCGAACCGGCCGGCGCGGGCCCCACCTTGGCCGCCGCCGGGCCCTACGGCCTACCGCCCATCACCACGCCAGCAGGACCTCCGGCTGCATCCGGCCGGTCATCATTCCGCAACTGCCGCATTGCGTTTGGTATTGCGGATTCAGGCGCAGAACCAGCGCGGGCAGGACGTCGGGGTCGGTTTGCTTGTGCTCCATCGAAATTTCCAAACGCGGCTTGTAGGTCGCAAGCGTCTTCGCCGCGCCCCGAAGCGCTGGCGCTTCCGAACCCTCGATGTCCATGTTGATGAAGTCAACCCGCGGCAGGCGCAGCTCCGCCACCAGTTCGTCGATCGTCGTGAGCTGAACTTCCGGGCCCTCCTCGCCGCGGTTGAGCGCCACGCTGTCGGCTGCGGAGGCCAGCCCTGGGTTCGTGGTCAGCCGCAGCGTCGTATCCTTGTCCCAAACGCCTTTGGGATAGACGATCACGCGGCCCTCCCGGATCTCCCGTTCAAAAGTGCGGCGTAGGCAAGCCAGTGGTTCGGGCGCAAGCTCGATCGCGACCACAGTGCGAGCGCCCCGATCCAGCGCGATGCGAGTGTACACTCCGACGTTAGCTCCGCAATCTAACACGACTTCTCCGGCACGGACGTCGTGGCTATACTCATCGAGCTTTTGTTCCGCCAATTGCTCAGCCAGGGTATCGATGTCGGGAGCCGGAATCCAAAACTGACCGGATGGCGTCCCCACGAGAATCAGGTTCCCGTCGGCCGCAATCACCTTCTCGGCGGCGCGGATCTGAGCCTCGGCGCTTCGAAATCGCCGCCCATCGAGAGCTTCCCAGACGTCGCTGGCCGAGCACCGCTTGTCGCGCCCCGGCATCGAACGTGCAAAAACGATCACCCGTTTGATCGGGGAAGCCGCAGCCCGTAGCGGTCCCCAGTGAGGCACGAGCACAACGATGGCGAACGACGGTATCACCAGGAAGGCTATGATTCCGGTGGCGGATAGCAACAGGCCGGCAACCAGCCTACGACCCCACGAGCGCTTTTGCATCTAACGCACTCTAGCGCGATGCCAGACGTCCCCGCAAGCCGCCGGTCACCGCTCAGTCCCGCCGTTGCTAAACTAACACCAGATGGGCGCTCGGCTTCTCGTCTCCGCGGGCGAGCCTTCGGGCGACCTCTACGCCTCCGAACTCGTCCGCGCGCTTCGGCGCCGCAACCCGGGAACAGAGTTCTTCGGCTGCCCCGGTCCCCGGATGCTCGAAGCCGGTGTCGAGCCCGTCGCCGACTCCTCCAAACTCGCCGTCGCCGGCCTCGTCGAGGTCATCTCCCACATCCCACGCATCTACGGCGAATACCGCCGCCTCGCCCGCGCCGCCCAACTCCGCCGCCCCGACCTCGCCATCCTCACCGATAGCCCGGACTTCCACCTTCGCCTCGCCCGCCGTCTCAGCAAACTCGGCATCCCGGTCGTCTATCTCATCGCCCCGCAAGTCTGGGCTTGGCGCCGCGGCCGCATCCCCGCCATGCGCCGCACCCTCTCCCGCCTGCTCTGCATTTTCCCCTTCGAACCCGAGTTCTTCTCCCGCCACGGCATGAACGCCACCTACATCGGCCACCCGCTCAGCCGCCGTGTCCGCCCCTCCGCCGACCCGCTCACCCTCCGCGAACGCTTCGGCGCTCGTCCCGGCACACCCCTCATCGCCCTTCTCCCCGGCAGCCGCCTCGGCGAAATGAAGCGCCATCTGCCGGCCGTCCTCGATGCCGTGGACCGCATACGAACCGCGCGGGATGCCGCTTTCGCCTTGTGTTTGCCACCTGGCTTCCACGGCCGTACCCATCTCGCAAATTTTGAGGAACGCTTTCGCCGCGCGTCCATCCAAGTGGTTGAGGGAGGGAGTTGGGATCTTCTTGCCTCGGCGGATTTAGCGCTCGCTGCAAGCGGCACCGTGACCGTCGAAGCGGCGCTGCTCGGCACGCCGATGGTAACGTTCTACAAGGTGAACGCCGCAAGCTGGCTGGCCGGCAAGGCGCTGGTCCGCGTGCCGTTCTATTCCATGGTGAACCTGCTGGCGGGCCATGCGGCCGTGCCGGAGTTAATGCAGGAACAAATGACAGGCGCCCGCCTGGCCGATGAGGCTCTGGCTCTTCTTGCCTCTCCCAGCCGGCGGGAAGCAATGCGCACGGAGTTGGAAAAGGTCAGCGCGAGCCTCGCCGGTTCGGGCGACCCGATCGAAGTTGCTGCGGCGGCGGTGGAAGAGTGCCTTCGAGGGAGGCTGCCGGCCGTCGCCGGAAAGTAAGCTGGAAGAGGATGACAGGAAAGCGTAAATACCTAAACGTGCAGTTTCTGCTTATGGCGATCGCAGCCGCGGCGGCTCTCCCGCTCGCCGCCCAGGAGCGGTCCCGGAATGCACGCATCGACATTACGCATTATCAGATCGATGCCGAAGTTAACCCCCGGACCCAAACCATAAACGCCACCGCGAAGCTCGACTACACCGTCTTGGACAGCGACATGTCCACCATCGATTTCGAACTGAACGGCGCCCTCAGCCTCACCAAGGTCGTCGACGGCCAGGGACGCGACCTCAGCGGTTCGCGCTCGGGCGAAAACGGACTGCTCGTCAGCCTCCCCGAACCCACCAAAAAGGGACAGGCCGGTTCGCTCACCTTCACCTACGGCGGCCGTCTCACCGGCAATGAAGATTCCCCCGTCTTCGGCATCCGCTTCGCCGCCATCCACAACGACTACGCCTACCTGATGTATCCGGCCCGCTGGTTCCCCATCCAGGGCTACACCACGGATCGCTTCAACGCCGACCTCCACATTACCGTCCCCTCCGGCT
>JAKAJI010000252.1 GCA_021813825.1 Acidobacteriota bacterium
CGGCGAGATAAATAAACGTCCAGAGGGGATTTTTCTCGCGTTCCTCGTTCTTCCACCACTGGTCGAGCGCTTTCCGGTAGAGCGCGAGTAACTCGTCGCTGGTTTCATAGCGGAAGAGCTGATAGAAGCTGAGCATGGCGAGCTCTTCGTCCGAGTAATTGATCTCGTGGCACAGATCGAGGTGGCGTGTGGCGAGTTGGGCGTAACCAAGGTCGTAGGCGGCCTTGTGATACTCGGTTTCGAAGCGCGGGTCTCCGGTGATGTGGGCGGCGGATTTCAGGTAGCTGAGCAGTTCTATGGAGTTGAGCGTGCTATCGCAGGAGCCGGCGGGGGTGGCGAAGTAGGCCGGGGACCAGTTCCCCCAGGTGGTCGGTTTGCCGGAGAGTCCGGTGAGGGTGTAGCCGTGGGAGAGGATGTGAGAGGCAATGCGGCTGGCGGCGGCCGCGATGCGCTGTTTGAGTTGGGCGTCCGGCAGAAGGTCGAAGGCGACGGAGTAGAGGAAAAAGTGGCCGGTAATTTCGTCTGAACTGGTGTCGCCCTTCCATGTGAATTTGCCGTCAGAAGTGTTGTGCCACCGGCCGTCGGCCGGGTGAGATTCTCCCTGGACGACGTAGCTCCGGGCCGGGTAGCCGGGGATGCCCGTGACGTGTTCGAGGAAAAGCAGTGCGTCGACCGAGCGGGTGGCGCGGGCAAGCGCCTGAGCGGCCGAGTCTCCCGCGCCTTTGAGCGCGGCGTAGCGGAAACACTCGGCGGCGCCGTAGATGGCGGTCCACAGCCCGTCGTTATCGCTCGGTTCGGGCTGATTACTGGTGAGGTCGCCGGGGCGGGTGAGGCGGGAGTCGGCGACGAGGCCGTGGCGGTTGTGGCGGGTTTCGACGCGGTCCTCGAACAAGGGCGTGCGCTCTTCGAGCCTGGCCTTCCTCAGTTCGATATGAGAGATCCCCGTCGCAGTGCGGACCCACATGCCACCTTGGTTGTCCGGGGCGAGTTCGAGTACATTGTCGTCCGGGAGCCAGCGCTGGCCCGAGAAGTATTGCCAGCGGTCGCGGCGGGTTCCGGTGGGATCGAAGCGTTTGAGGCCGGTGGGTGTGGAGAGCCAGACGGCGCCGTCGGAGGCGCTCACGACGGAGACGGCTCCCGGTTGGTCGATGTTCGCGTCGCGGAGGACGGCGGGAATATGGGGGTCGTTGAGAGGATAGAAGGTACGCGACTTCGTGAGGAAACGAGGCAACGGGAGAGCGGGCAGGGTAGCGGCAGGGATGATGGCTACCGTGAAGGCGAGTAGTGCCGCACAGCGCAGGAGAAGTCCGTCGATCCTCACACGAGATATGGTACCTTCAAGCGCGCTTGCAGACATAGCAGATGGGGGCGGCGGTGGTGGGGGCACGAGACGTTTGGCGACGGGCACGTGAGCGCGCTCGACTTTACACTGGACTTCGAGCGGCAGGCGGAGCGGCGAAAGGGGATCGCGTGACGGTCGCCAGGAACGGGTGGTTCCTGCTGTGCGGGAAGGGGTGAGGCGAGCCGGGGCTGGGGTTCATTAGAATTACCTTATGCCCCAGGTTGCGATCGATTCCATGCTGAACGAACGGCGCGTGTTTCCACCGCCGGAGGAGTTTCGTTCCCGAGCGCGAATTTCGAGCGAGGAAGATTACCGGCGGATGTGTGCCGAAGCCGAGGCGGACCCGGAGAAGTTCTGGGGTGACGTTGCAAGCGAGTTGCATTGGTTCGAGCCTTGGCAAAAGGTGCTCGACTGGGACGCGCCATGGGTGAAGTGGTTTGTGGGCGGGAAGCTGAACCTGAGCTACAACTGCCTGGACCGGCACGTGTTGGGCTGGCGGAGGAACAAGGCGGCGATCATCTGGGAAGGCGAGCCGGGAGAGGTGGAGACGCTGACCTACCAACAGCTTCTTGCCGAGGTTCAGAAATTCGCCAACGTGTTGAAGTCGCTTGGAGTGAAGAAGGGCGACCGAGTGGCGATTTACATGGGTATGACCCCGGCGCTGCCGATTGCGTTACTGGCGTGCGCGCGGATCGGGGCGCCGCACACGGTGATTTTCGGTGGATTTTCGGCGAATGCGCTGGTGGACCGGATTAACGACTGCCAGGCGACGGTTGTTGTGACGCAGGACGGGGGCTGGCGTCGCGGCGCGGAGATCAAGCTGAAGCCGGTGGTGGACGAGGCGCTGCGCCACTGCGCGTCGGTGAAGCACTGCGTGGTGTATAAGCGGACGGGTTCGGCCGTGGAGATGGTTCACGGGCGCGACGTGTGGTGGCACGAGCAGATGGAACTGGCGGCGCCGGAGTGTCCGGCCGAGCCGCTCGATGCCGAACACCCGCTATATCTGTTGTACACGTCGGGGACGACAGGGAAGCCGAAGGGCATCCTGCACACGACGGGTGGCTATTCGGTGGGTGTGTACGCGACAACACAGTGGGTGTTCGATGTGCGAGATGAGGATACGTATTGGTGCACGGCGGACATTGGTTGGGTGACTGGACACAGCTACATCGTGTACGGTCCGTTGCAGAACGGCGCGACGGTACTGATGTACGAGGGAGCGCCGACATGGCCCGAGCCCGACCGGTTCTGGAAGATTGTCGAGCGGCACCAGGTATCGATCCTGTACACGGCGCCGACGGCGATCCGCGCGTTCATGCGCCTGGGCGAAGAGTGGCCGAGGCGGTACGAGATGAAAAGCCTGCGGCTGCTGGGGAGCGTGGGCGAGCCGATCAACCCGGAAGCATGGATGTGGTACCGCGAGAACATTGGGAGGGGACGGTGTCCGATTGTGGACACTTGGTGGCAGACCGAAACGGGAATGATTTTGATTTCACCATTACCAGGGGTGACCGCGACGAAGCCGGGATCGGCGACGCGGCCGTTGCCCGGTGTGGCGGCTGACATTGTGACGCGAGAAGGAGAGTCGGTGCCGGAAGGAGGCGGGTATCTGGTGGTACGGAAGCCTTGGCCGGCGATGCTACGGACGATTTACGGCGACGACGAGAGGTACCAACGGCAGTATTGGTCGCAGATGCCGGGGTTGTATTTTACCGGTGACGGTGCGCGGCGGGACGAAGACGGGTACTTCTGGATCATGGGCCGGATTGACGATGTGATTAACGTCAGCGGGCACCGGTTAAGCACGATGGAGGTGGAGTCCGCGCTGGTAGCGCACGCGAAGGTGGCAGAGGCCGCGGTGGTAGGACGTCCGGACGACTTGAAGGGTCAGGCGATTTCGGCATTCGTGACCCTACAGGCCGGGGTGAATCCGTCCGATGAGTTAAGAGAGGAGTTGCGGCGGTGGGTGGCCAAGGAGATCGGCTCGCTAGCCAAACCGGACGATATCCGCTTTACGGAAGGACTTCCGAAAACGCGGAGTGGAAAGATTATGCGGCGGCTACTGCGAGATCTGGCGGCTGGCGTGGAAATTCAGGGTGATACCACCACCCTGGAAGATTTCTCGGTTGTGGCGAAATTGCGGGACGATGAGGAGTAGAGTAAGGGAAATAGCCGAGATTTGCGAAAGGATTTATCCTGGTATGGTTTCTGGCTGCGGCCTGGAGGCGAGCGAAGGAAAGTCATTGTACTAGTAGTTCTGTAACCCAGGAGAGTACAATTGAGGAACGGTCCTGAGATGAAAGTCCTTGTGGCGGACGACAGCATCGTGTCGCGGCATCTTCTGGACGTGACCCTGCGGAAGTGGGGTTACGACGTCATCGGTGCGTCGAACGGAACGGAAGCTTGGGGCATTCTAGCCGGACCGGAAGCGCCATCGCTGGCGATTCTGGACTGGATGATGCCGGGCATGACCGGTCCGGAGATCTGCCGGCGCATGCGGGAGAGCCGAATGGAGCAGTACACATACGTGATTCTGCTCACGGCCCGGAACATGAAAGAGGACATCGTCGAAGGGATGGAAGCCGGGGCGGACGACTATCTGACCAAGCCGTTCGAGCAGGCCGAGTTGCAGGTGCGCTTGCGTGCCGGGAAGCGGATTGTGGAGCTTCATGCGGAGTTGCTTCGGGCGCGCGAGGCGATTCAACACGAGGCGTCGCGGGATTCTCTTACTGGGGTTTACAACCGGAACACGATTCTGGCGATGCTGCAGCGGGAACTGGCGCGCGGCTCACGAGAGCTTCGGCCGCTGGGTGTGGTGATGGCGGACCTGGACCGTTTCAAGTCGGTAAACGACACGTATGGACACCTGGCAGGAGATGACGTGTTGCGAGAAGCGGCGCGGCGGATGCAGGAAGTGATGCGCTCTTACGACGCGATCGGACGATACGGTGGGGAAGAGTTCCTCATCCTGCTGCCTGGGTGCGACGAATTGAGCGCGTATGAACAGGCAGAGCGAATGCGGCACCGGCTGTGCGAGAAGCCGGTGATCATTGGCGATGTGTCGTATGAGATGTCGGGCAGCTTTGGTGTGGCGAGCCTGGTGCCGAGCCCGACGACGTCCTCTGAGCAACTGATCCGCAAGGCGGACCAGGCGATGTACCTGGCCAAGAGCCGGGGCCGCAACCGTACCGAGGCGGCGCAGGTGGCGCCGGACCTGGGGCTGGACTCGGGGGCCGCGGCTTTTCTGACCAGCACGATCGCATAGGCGGGCCGAGCGCTGGGGCGCGGAGCAGCGTTGCGCTGCCGTTCAGTGGATCGAGCGCGCGAAGCGATTGCTCAGCGGTTGGCCCGTGAGCAGGGAGCGGCGTACAATAAGCCGCCGCCTGGCGTTGGCCAGCGCGAGTTCAATGGGCGCTCGAAACCGGGAGTTCCTGATTCGCCATTCCAAGACAGCGAACACGGGCTTTAGGAGGAAATGGCGCAAGCGGCGACCGCTTGCGGCGCGGCGCAATCGATTGTGCAAAAGCACATAGCGAATGCTGCGTTCGAGCGCCTTTAGCGAGGCGCCGGTCAGCCAGGGAAGGTTGTTGGCGCCGAGGTGGACCTGGGCCCAGGCTTCCAGGTTTGCCGGTTCCTGCAGACCCCGCTCGCGGAGTTCCGGCCAGATCGGGATGCCGGGATAAGGCGTGAAGAGGTTGGGCGAGAAGCTGACGTTCGGGTACCGGGCTGCGATTTCTCCCATGATGCGAAGCGTTTCAGCCCGGTGGCACGCCTGTTCTCCCGGGAAACCGAAAATGAGGTTGAACGTAACGCGGATTCCGGCTTTTTGGCACTTGCTGGCGGTCTCGAACATTTCGGGAATGTTCTGGTGGGACTTATTCATGTAGCGCAGAACGTCGGGCGAAGCGGATTCTGTGCCGAAGCCGATGTGGTGCACGCCGCTGTTGCGGAGTAAGTCGACGTCGTCCTGGCTCATCCGGCAAATTAAGTTCGTCGAGGCTTGGAAGCTCCAGCGGAATCGCACGCCCGAGCTCAGAATTCCCTTTGCAATGGCGACGGCTCGCGGAACGTCGACGGGGAAGTTCGAATCCACGAGGGCGATATTGGCAATCCGGTAGCGAGAGGCGAGAAGGGTCATGTCTGCAACAACGCGATCCACGCCGAGGGCATTGAACCGGCGCTGGTAGAAGACCATGTCGGTGCAGTAGTTGCAGGCGTACGGGCAACCGATGCTGGTGGCGAAGGGGAGTTGGCGCTCACCCATGGCAGTCTCGTAGGCGTCGAAATCGACGAGGTCGTAGGCGGGCGGGGCGAGGTCCGGGAGGGGCAGGGCGGCTCGGTCCGGATTCTGGACGATGCGGCCATCGCGCTTGAACCAGCAGCCGGGAAGAAAGTCGAGCGAGGACCGGGCTTGGAGGCGATTGAGCAGTTCGACCAGCGTAATGTCGCCCTGGTGGCGGACGACGATATCAACGTAATCTTCGCGGAGCGTTTGGGCGGACTCGAGGCTTGGGTGCCAACCCCCGAAAACGATGGGGAGTTCGGGACGGACACGCCTGACCATACGGGCGATGTCGATGGCGTCGAGAATCATGGGCCCGGTAAGCAGCGAGACTCCGAAACAGACGCAGTCGACGATCTCGGCAGCGATGCGGGCATGATGGTCCGGTGTGACGGCGCCGTCGATGACGCAAGGTTCGAAGCCGGCCTGACGGAGAGAGCCGGCGAGACTGAGAAGGCCCAGAGGCGGGCCGAAGACTTTTCCGGTGTAGCGGGGAAGGAAGAGAACGACCTTTCGTGACCGCTGCGTTTGCACTGTTCGTTGCCGCCTCGGGTCTAGTTCGCCGCACCGCCGGCGCCGGGTGGAATCGGGCCGTACTCCGGCGCGCTCCCTCATAATAGGACAGCGCGGGTAAGGGGAAATCCGCCGCGAGCGCGTTCGAGTTGCGGCGACGATGATAAGATCGACGCTGATTCCGATGGCGAACCGAATCTACGACGTGTGTATTGCCGGGTCTGGAGCGGCGGGGGGTGTTCTGGCGGCTCACCTGGCGCGGGCGGGGGCGGATGTGCTGGTGCTGGAGGGTGGGCCGAGGCTCGATACGCACACCGATTTCAACACCCACGCGCTGCCGTTTGAGTTTCCCAACCGCCACATACCGGTGATGCGGCCCGGCAAGGACGGGTTCGACTCCGAGCGGTCGCGGGGCGTGGGCGGCAAGACAATGTTGTGGAACGCGGTGGCGCTGCGGCTGAGCCAGCGGGATTTCAAGGGCCGGTCGCATGATGGGGCGGGCGAGGACTGGCCGATCGACTACGCGGACCTGGCGCCGTATTACGAGCAGATCGAGCGCGAGGTGGGCGTGTGCGGAAACCGGGACGGGTTGGAGGATTTGCCGGATGGCGTGTTTCTTCCTCCGGCGCCGATGAAGTGCAGCGACTTGATTGTGCAGCGCGGGGCCGCGAAGTTGGGCGTGAAGGTGATTCACGTCCGGAAGGCGACGCGCACCGTGGCAGGCGGCGGGCGTCCGGCATGCCACTACTGCGGCAACTGCATGGCGGGCTGCGATGTGGCCGCGAAGTACAACTCCTACGACGTGCACATGCGGCCGGCGCTTGCTGGCGGACATCTGGAGATCCGGCCGGATTCGGTGGTGCGCGAGGTGATGGTTTCGAACGAAAACCTGGCGACGGGCCTGCGGTACGTGGACCGGAAGACGAAGGCCGAGGGAGAGGCGCGGGCACGCTGCGTGGTCGTTTGCTGTGCGTGCGTGCAGAGCGTGGCGCTGCTGCTGATGTCGAAGTCGCGGATGTACCCGGCAGGGGTGGCGAATTCGAGCGGGGAGTTGGGGAGGAATTTCATTCCGCACTTCACCGGCGGCGTGGAGGTGTTTCTCGAGGAGTTGATCGGCAAGCCCACGACGGACGATGAAGGCTTTCTCGATCACGCCTATGTTCCGTCGTTCATGCATGCGCGGCAACGGGACTACGCGCGGAGTTTCG
>JAKAJI010000253.1 GCA_021813825.1 Acidobacteriota bacterium
TCGACTCACATTGTAAACGCCCTCGGTGATGCCATTTGACACCGCCGAATACCGGCTCGCCCACCCTCGTCTCTGGACGAATCGCAACCCTCATTGCACGCCCGCTAACTCCGGCTCATCGTATTCCAGCAATCTCCGCTGCCCCTCCAGCCCCCGGATCTTACTCACATCCTGAGTCACCTCCAGCGTCCCCAGGTACCGCCCCTCCGCGCTCCGCACCGCGAAATACCGGATATGCACAAACCGCCCCGTGAACGGAATCCAGAACTCCGCCACGCTCTGCCGCCCGCTCCGGAAATCGCCCAGGATCCGCTCCACCACATCCACGCTTCGCGGCGGATGGCAGTTCTGCACCTTCCGCCCGATAATCGCCCGGCTCCGCGCGAAAATCCGCTGCGGACCCTCCGAAAAAAACGCCACCTTATCGTCCGCATCCACAAACGTAAGGTCCACCGGCAGAGTCGAGAAAATCCCCACCAGTTGCTCCAGCGTCAGCGTGCCCGTCGGAAGCGAAACCCCGCCCGCGCCCGCCGCCGCATCCCTCGCCTCCGCTTCCGCCGGCCGGTACCCCTCCCGCGGCGCAACCAGGCACCATCCATAACGCGGCGACGACGCCCAAATCTCCGCCCACTCCCCGGCCGTGAACTTCTCCAAACACATCGGAAGCAGAATCTGCTCTTCCTTGTAGATCATCTCCCGCACCGCGCCCACCGCCGCCGCCCCCGTCGTCGCGGCCAGCATCTTCACCTCATCCGTGGTCAACTCCCGCTCCCGCAGAGCCTCGCCCAGGTCTTTCAGCAACTCCCGAATCTCATCGTCCTTGCCCCACATCACCTTCGAAGGCCCCGCGATCCCGTGCCGCTCCAGCACGCTAAAAAACAGGTGCTCCTTGCGCTGATAGTGCTTGTCGATATCCTGCAGCTCGTTCAACGCCTGCCGCCAATCGAGAACCAGCCCCGCCGCAACCCCCTCGTCCCCGTTCTCTTGAATCCGCTCCATCGCCCGCTGCATCCGCCCCAGCGTTTCGCCGATCGCCGCGTTCTCCCGCCGCAGCGTATCCGCCGGATGCCCCGGAGGAACCGGCGCCGGCTCCAGTCGCACCAGAACCTCGCGCGTCACCTGCGAGTGCAGGTCGCACATCCCCTGAATTTCCTCCACCGGCATCCCCTCGGCAATCAGCGCCTGCTCCATCGCCGTGATTTCCGAGTAGTCCGTCTGCCGGACCAACTGCCTCAGCGTCTCCTTCACCACCTCCGGCGCCTCGCCCGAATGCAGCCGTTTGATGATGCTCTTGAGCGTCTGTACCCGCTGTGCCCGGTTGTCGATGAGTTCGCTCATATTCGCTCTCACCCCGAGCTTAACCGCGCCCCCTCCCGCGCACTATGACTTAAGTCACTAACCCTACTGCAGCCTCGCGTACTCCGCCTTCGCCTCCCGGTAAATCGGAATCCCCGCATCCGCATCCTTCCACAGCGCAAGAAACTCCTTGTACGCCCCCAGCGCCTGCACCCGCGCCGCATCCGCATCCGCGCCCTTCCCGCTCTTCGCCTCCAGCGCATCCGCCCGCGCCAGCCCCAGCCGCGCCAGCGCCCCCGTCCAACAGTTCCATACCAAACCGCTGTGGTCGAGGATCTTCTGAAACTCCACCCCCGCCGCCGCGCCCTCGCCCGCCGCCAGGTTCGCCTCGCCCCGCAGATACGCCGTGTACAGCGGCGCCAGATCCGCAAGAAACGGAATCTGACCGTATTCAAGCGGAGGCTGCGCCGCCTGTAGCGCCGCCAGCGCCGCCGCCGGATCCCGCCGGTTCAGCGCCAACTGCGCCCGAATCGCCGGCAGCCACAACGCCTGCGTCTGCGTGTCGAGCGGATGCTCCTGATTGATCTCCTCAGCAAGCGCCTCCGCCTTCCCCGTTTCACCCGCCATCGCATACGCCAGCCCCGCCTCCACCTCAACCGCCTCGCTCCCCGGGTACAGCTTCAATCCCACCGCCGCCTCCTGCCGCGCCTCCGCCGCATTCCCGAATGCCGCTTCCCGCAGCGCCGCATTCTCCTCCCACGTCGCGCCCGTCTCCTTGCTGTCCGCCCGCACGGCCGAATCCACCGCCCGCCGCGTCAACTCCCTCGCCTTCCCCAGCCGCCCCGCAAACGCCTCCGTGTCCGAGGCGAGCGAAAAGCCAAAGTTCTCCACCTCCGGCTTGGCCTCGAACCACTCCTGCTCCCGCGCCATCCCCGGCAAGAAACGCGACCGCGTAGCGCGCATCGCCTATGACAAGGCCATCGAACTTCCCCGCCTCCGCCTCGCGCAGCGTACGGCCGGCTTCCTCGATTCGCTGCTCGGCCAGCAGAAAGTTCGCAAGGTCCCCATAATAAGCGACACCTTTCCACTCCTTCCGGATCGCTTCGATCGCCTTCCCATACTGGCCCAGCGAGGCATAAGTGATAGCCAACGGGTTAGCTCGGCTTCTCGGATAGGCCGACAATAGTTCCTCCTCCACGCGCGCCGCCTTCTCCAGTTCGCCCGTGACATAGAGGTAGTAACTTCCGCTGATCATGAGTTTCTCGCGCTCGCTGCAATGCTCGCGCAACGCAAATGCCTTGGTAATGTACTCGGCTGCCCGCCCCACCTGCCCCAGGCTGCTGTAGTCGTCTCCCACATCTGCATAAGCGATCGCGAAGTTCGGATCAAGCTGGATCGCCCGCTGTGCATCCTCGAGCGATGCCTCATTCCCCCCTTCGGCCCTTTTCCTAACGGCGAGGCTGCAGGCCTTCAACGCCTCCAGCGACGACGTGGTCACTTCATCCAGCGGCTGGTCAAACTTCCGCACCGTCGCCAGCGACTCCCCCAACTCCCCCCGCAGCTTCACCGCCGCCGCCCCCAGCGCATCCAGCACCTTCTCCTTCGCCGGAGCACTCACCTGCTCCTCCGCCACCGAATCCCCCGTCTGGCAGTTCACCGCCTCCAGACCCAGTACGTACTCGCTCCCCAGCCGCGCAATCGACCCGGCGATATACGCCTTGCTCCCCACCCGCTGGCAAACCTCCCGCGCCAACTCCGGCGTCAACACCGTCCCCGGAGCCCGCGTCATCAGCTTCAACGTCGCAACCACCCGGCTCTGCGGCAGAATCTCCAGAAACGGCGACTGCTCCAGCGCAATCGTCAGCGCAGTCTTGAGCGTGTCGTCAAATACCGCATCGCCCGTGCTGTTGGCAAAATCCCCAATCAGAATCGTGTCCTTGTCCGTCAGAGGCGCCGCCCGGTGCGAACGGTAGTAAAAAAGCCCCGCAGCCCCAACCAGCACAACCAAGGCCGCCGCAGCCGCCATCGGCCACCGCTTCCGCTTCCCCACCGGAGCCACCGCCGCCCCCGACCGCCCGCTCTCCCGCAGCCGCTCCAAATCCGCCCGCATCTCCCCCGCACTCTGATACCGCCGTTCCCGGTCCTTCTTAAGCGCCTTCCCGATCACCTCTTCCAGCCCCGGCGCAATCCCCGGATTCACCACCGACGCCCGCTCCGGCTCGTCACGCAAAATCCCACTACAGATCACCCCCGTGCTCGACCCCGGAAACGGCAGCCTCCCCGTCGCCATCTCATACACCACCGCCCCAAACGAAAACAGATCGCTCCGCGCGTCCAACTCCTTCGCGCTCACCTGCTCCGGCGACATGTACGCAATCGTCCCCAGCATCACCCCCGGACTCGTCAGATGCGCGCTGTCCGGCCCCGTCGTCACCGTCGCCAAATCCTCCCCCGCCGCAACCGCCTTCGCCGCCACCTTCGCCAACCCAAAATCCAAAACCTTGGCGTGCCCCCGCTTGGTGACAAATATGTTCGCGGGCTTGATGTCCCGATGGACGATCCCCTCCCCGTGCGCCGCCTCCAAAGCGTCCGCAATCTCCGCCGCCAGCCCCAGCAACTCCCCCGCCTCCAGCGGCCGCCCCTCGATCCTGTGCTTCAGCGTCTCCCCGTCCAGGTACTCCATCACCATGAACGTCCGCCCCTGGTCCTCGCCAATGTCGTAAATCGTGCAGATGTTCGGATGATTCAGCGCCGATGCCGCCCTCGCCTCCCGCCGGAACCGCTCCAACGCCACCGGATCCCTCGCCACGTCCTCCGGCAGAAACTTCAACGCAACAAACCGCCCCAGCCGCGTGTCCTCGGCCTTATACACCACCCCCATTCCACCCCCGCCCAGCTTCTCCACAATGCGGTAGTGCGATACCTGCGAGTTGATCACGCGAGACCCGGAGCCTCCAAAGCTCTCCGATTAATGGCCACCGCCCCAGCCCCGGTCAACGCGGCGCTGACCCTGCGCCCCGTTCCTCTGTCCGCGGCATTGACCAGAGATGGCAGCCGCTTTGATTCCAGGTTGACATCCGACACGTGGCGGGTTACATTACGGGATGATCCGGTCGATACGCCACAAGGGGCTGAAACGGCTCTTTGAACAGGACGACCCAACCGGCGTGAATCGGGAGCACGTCGCCAAGCTGAAAAACATCCTGGCGACACTTCACGCCGCGCCCACGGTTGCGCATATGGATTTACCGGGTTTCCGGCTGCATCCGCTCAAGGGCGAACGGAAAGGCGTTTTCAGCGTGACAGTCCGCGCGAACTGGCGCGTGACTTTCCGCTTTGTCGCCGGAGACGCCGAAGATGTTGATTATGTCGATTACCACTAAAAGGAGCCAGCGCATGACCATGAAGAATCCGCCGCACCCCGGCGACGTTGTTTTGCGGGAGTGCATCGAGCCTCTGGGTTTGACCATCACCGGCGCCGCCGCCGCGCTCGGCGTCACACGCAACACGCTTTCGGAACTCGTGAACGGCAAGCGCGGCATATCGCCCGAAATGGCCGTGCGAATAGCGAAGGTCTTCGGCGGCAGCGAGGAAGGCTGGCTGATCCAACAGGCGCAGTACGAACTTGCCCACGTTCGCCGCGACCGCATCAAACTGAAGCGCCTGGAAGTCGCCTGAGAAAGACGCAGTTAACCCGCCCCGGGGCCGCTCAATCCCTCCCCGGCCTCCCCTCAATCACTCACAAATTCATCCCCCCGGAAACCTCAATCCGCTGCCCGTTCACCCAGCGATTCTCCTCCGAAAGAAGCGCCGCAATCATCGGCCCGATATCGTCCGGCAAGCCCGCCCGGCCCAAAGCCGTCATCTCCGCAACCCGCTTGTTGAGTTCCGGATTGTCCCGCACGCGCCCGTCGCTGAAGTCCGTCTCCACCGCCCCCGGCGCAACCACGTTCACCGTAATCCCGCGCCCCCCAAGCTCCCGCGCCAAATATCGCGTCAGCACTTCCACCGCGCCCTTCGCCGCGCCATACGCCGAAGTCCCCGGCATGCTGAAACGCGCCAGCCCCGACGACACGTTCACAATCCGCCCACCGTCCTTCAACAGCTGCAACAGCTTCTGCGTCAGGAAATACACACCCTTGAAGTGCACATTCACAATCCCGTCGAACTCCGCTTCCGTCGTCTGCGCGAACGGCCTATGCAGCGAATTTCCGGCGTTGTTCACCAGGTAGTCGAACCCCTCCGCGCCCCACTCGGCAAGCGTCTTCCGCACCTCCGCCACGAAACCGTCGAACGCGCCCACGTCCCCCGTGTCCAGCCGGAACGCCCGCGCCTTCCGCCCCATCTGCTCGATCTCGCGCACCAACTGCTCCGCCTCCGCCTGCCTCGCGCGGTAAGTAAAGAGAACGTCCACCCCCCGCCGCGCCAGGTTCAACGCGGTGTTCCGTCCCAGTCCGCGGCTTCCGCCGGTAATAATGGCAATCTTGTCTTTCATCGTTCCTCCCTTACGCCTTCGCGCCCACCCTCCCCGCACTGCCGAAGTAACTCGGCCCGTCGATATCGGCGATTAACCCCACCTGCGTCGGCCCCCATCCCAGCAACTCCCGGGTCCGCCGCGCCGACGCCGCCAGGTCCAATCCCACAAACTGCCCGATCCACCCGAAATGTTCCCGCGCCTCCTCGCCGCTCTTGCTCACCACCGGAACCCCCAGCCGCCGCCCAATCACCTCCGCGATCTCCCGGAACGCCACACCCTCATCCCCAACCGCGTGATACCGCACCCCCGCCGCGCACTTCTCCAGCACCAACCGATAAAGCCGGGCCGCATCCAACCGATGCACCCCCGCCCACCGGTTCGCACCATCGCCGAGATAAGCCGACAAGCCCTTCTCTCGCGCCAGCCCAATCAGCATCGGCACGAAGCCATGATCTCCCTCCCCATGCACCGAAGGCGGCAGCCGCACAACCGCCACACGCACGCCCTTCGCCGCCACCGCATCCGCCGCCGCCTCGCTCTTGCGCGGAAAATTCGGAGCAGTCCGGTCCTCCTCCGTCGCCATATCGCCCCGCTTCTCCACCCCCATGCCCGAAGTCACAATCAACGGCCGGTCCGAGCCCGCCAGCGCCGAACCCAGCGCCTCGATCGCCCGCCGGTCCACTTCGGACACCTCCCCGTATCGCGAAAAGTCGTGTATGAACCCCGTGTGAATCACGCCATCCGACTCCACCGCCCCGCTCCGCAGACTTTCCACGTCTTCCAGATCCCCCCGATGCACCCCCGCGCCCGCCGCCCTCAGCCGCTCCGCGCCCTGATCCGACCGCGCCAGTCCCACCACCTCATGCCCCGCGCCAATCAGTTCCCTCACCACCGCCGAACCCACAAAACCCGTCGCTCCCGTAACAAAAACACGCATACCCTTCGCTCCTCTCAAACCTCGTATTGACGAATCCTCGACAACTTCGCTAAAACGGAGAGTGTCTCCGTCAAACTAGATTACCGGAGACTCTCTCCGGTTTCAACTATTTCTGATATGGCCGTCTCTCGCCCCCCATCCCCCGCCCGCAAGCCCCGCGCCGACGCCGAACGCAACCGCGAACGCATCCTGAACGTCGCCAAGCGCGCCTTCTCCCGCTTCGGCGCCAACGCAAGCCTCGACGACATCGCGAAAGAAGCCGGCGTCGGCCCCGGCACCCTCTACCGCCACTTCCCCACCCGCGAGGAACTTCTCGAAGCCGTCTATCGCACCGAACTCGAGAAACTCGCCGCCTCCGAAAAGAAACTCGGCGAAACCCTCCCGCCCCTGGAAGCCCTCCGCGCCTGGATGCTCCTCTTCGTCGACTACATCGCCACGAAAAAAATCATCGCCCCCGCCCTGAATCCCCCCGCCGGCGGCCACGCCAAGGTAATCGAAGCCTCCTACGCCCCCATCCACGAAGCCATGCGTTCCCTCGTCAAACGAGCCATCAAAGGCGGCGAACTCCGCAAAGACGTAAACCCCCTCGACCTCCTC
>JAKAJI010000254.1 GCA_021813825.1 Acidobacteriota bacterium
CGACGTCCTGGAAAAAGCCGTCGAGAAACGCTTCTGCCCTTCGCCGCTCGTCCTCGTTCATCCAGAAAACGTCGAGCGCCATGTCGAAGTCCACTTTGCGGTGGATGAAGGCGTTCTCTTTCGTTTTGATTTCCGCGATTTTCCCGCCGTAGGGTTCGAGCAGCAACATGCTGGACTCGTTCGACGTTTTTTGAAGCGCGTCGACAATCCGCTGCCAGCCTTTGACGCCGAGCGGTTTGTCGACGTAGGCGCAGTCTTTCGTTTCGGCGGCGATGTCGGGAACGATGGGCAGGTCGGGGTTCTCGAGGAGATACCGGTTCATTTCGAAGTAACTTCCGGTCTTGTCGATGTCCAATTTCGCGCCGGGAGTCCTCAGCAGCGATTGAATGCGCTTCATGCCCTCTTCGCGCGAGCCACAGTACATGCCGCGCAGGATGACGGCGCATTTGTCCTTGTACCAGGTGACCATGGTCATGTAACCCAACTCGGGCGGCGCGGTGTGGAGGCCGGTCTGCATCGCGTTCAGGGCTTCAGCGGCATTTTTGAGCGGCCAGGTGATGCCGAATCCCCAGACCTGCCACAGGTCGTGCAGTTGGTAGACGGCTTGCAACAGGACGCCGAAGTTATTCCCCGTGCCGCCGCGGATGGCCCAGAACAGGTCCGGATTCACCTTCTTACTCGCGGTTACCATGCTGCCGTCGGCGAGCATGACGAGCGCTTCGACCATGTTGTCGCAGTGCATGCCGTACTTACGGGAAGTGAAGCCGAAGCCGCCGCCCTGGGTGTAACCGGCCACGTTGACGTCCTCGCAGCCGCCGCTGGGAAGGTGCAGCCTGTAGGTGTCGAGGGTCGAGTTGAGATGGCCGAAGTTTGTGCCGGCGCCGACGGTAACGCGCTTGGCCTTGACGTCGACGGTGGCGTAGCAAAGCCCGCTCAAGTCGAGGATCATCTCGGTGTTCTGGGAATAGCCGGCGGTGGAGTGGCCGCCAGAGCGGCAGACGACCCAGAGGTTGTGCTCGCGGGCGAATCGCAAACTGTGCCGCACATCTTCGAATACCTTGCAATAAACGATGATCTGCGGGAAATCCTGAAAGGCGGGATTGGATAGCTGGCGGGCGTCTTGGTAATTGGGGTCGCCATAGAGGACCACACCACCCGGGATTTGCGCCTTGAGGCGATCCACGGCTGCTTTGGAGAACTTCTGCTGTTCGGGAGGGATGGCTGGCGCAGCTTCTCCGGCGAGCCGCAGCGAAGCGCGGCGCCGTTTACTCATCCACATATATCGGCCTCCTGTCGGGCCCGACGGCGGAATTGAACGGCGTGCGCCGCGTCCCGGGGCGAGCAAGCTCGCGTGGCTACCCATAATAGCCGAATTAGCAGGGAAAATCCTGAGGCTGTTTTTCTGAGTGCAAGTTATATTCGGTAGAAGTTGATTGACGAGGGAAAATGGAGAGCCAGGCTGTGGCAGCGATCCGGGCGGAGGGTCTGAAGAAAACGTATCCCGGCGGTGTGAAGGCGTTGGACGGTTTATCGTTCGCGGTCGCGCCGGGGACGGTATACGCGCTGCTGGGGCCGAACGGCGCGGGGAAGTCGACGGCGGTAAAAGTCCTCACGACGTTGACCCAGGCGGATGCGGGCGAGGCGGTGGTGGCCGGACTCGATGTGAGGCGGCGCGGGGCCGAAGTGCGGCGGATGATTGGCTGTGTGGCGCAGAAGTCCGGAGTGGACGCCAACGCGACGGGACGCGAGAATCTGCGCCTGCAGGGGCGCTTTTACGGGATGCGCGGCGTGGAACTCGAGCGGCGCATCGACGAACTGCTGGCGCGGTTCCGGCTGGCCGAATTTGCCGACAAGATCTCCCGCACGTTTTCCGGCGGGATGCAGCGGAAGCTGGATATAGCGATGGGGTTGATTCATCGTCCGGCGGTGCTGTTTCTGGACGAACCGACGACGGGGCTTGATCCGGAGGCGCGGTCGAGTTTGTGGAACGAGATCTCGTGGCTGGCCGGGGAGAGCGGCATTACGATTCTACTCACGACGCATTATCTGGAAGAAGCCGATAAGCTGGCCGGGCGGGTTGGGATCGTGGACCGGGGACGGCTGGTCGCGGAAGGGACGCCGGAAGGACTCAAGTCGGAGCTGCAGGGGGACGCGGTGCAGGTGGAGTTTGGGGAACCGCAGAAGGAGGCGGCGGTGCGCGCGGCGCTGGAACGGGTGGCGGGAATTGGCGAAATCGTGGTGGAGAGCCAGGCCGTGCACGCCCGCGCCCAGCACGGCGCCTCGGCGGCCCCGGCGATTCTTTCGGCGCTTGATCAGGCCGGCCTGCGGGCGATGGCGGTGCGCATCGCGCGGCCTTCGCTCGACGACGTTTACCTTCACTACACGGGGCGAAGCTTTCAGGAAGCGGACGCCCAGCTTCCGATGGCTGGAGGGAAGAGATGAAGCTCATCCGGGATTCGCTCTATATGACGCAGCGTCATTTGATGGCGCTTTGGCGGCAGCCGTTCTGGATCGTATTCATGCTGGTGCAGCCGGTGATCTGGCTGGCGTTGTACGGCCAACTGTTCCGGCGCGTGGTCGAGTTGCCGGGCTTTCACACGACCTCTTATGTGAGCTTCCTGATGCCGGGAGTGGTGGTTACCAACGCGTTGTTCGCCGGCGGTTGGCAGGGGATGGGCATCATCGCGGACCTGGAGCGCGGCATCATTGACCGCTTTCTGCTGACGCCGGTGTCGCGGCCGGCCATCATCGCGGGACGGATACTTTCGCTTTGCGTTGGAGGCGGGGTGCAATCGTTGATCCTGATCGGCCTCGGTTTCGTGATGGGGGCGCGATATGGAAGTCCGTGGATCGGGCTACCGCTGCTGGTGGCCGCGTCGATGCTGATGATGGCGGCGTTCGGGGCCTTGTCGAACGCGATGGCGCTGATGGTGCGCAAGGAGGAGTCCGTGATCGGCGCCAGCAACATGCTGCTTCTTCCGATGACGTTCCTTTCGCCGATTTACATGGCCAAGGCGCTGATGCCGGAGTGGATGCAGAAGGCGGCGATGGCCAACCCCGTTACCTGGGCGGTGGAGTCCGGGCGCGAGGCGCTCGAGGCGGCGCCGGATTGGGGACGGGTGATCGTGAGGCTGATGACGCTGGGGGCGTTCACTGTATTGAGCCTGTGGGTAGCCACGAGAGCGTTCCGGGCGTATCAGCGATCGGTGTGAGGTGGGGGATATGCCGAGGGGCGGGCAGATACCAGAAGACCTGGCTGTAAGCTTAAATGTCTTGCGGCAATCAGCCGATAGGGCAGATGTGGAACATAGCGCAAGGGCGTGGCGAGGACCGGAGCGGGGCAATTGGGCGATGGCAGGGCGGTGCGCTCGCCGGGCTATGGCGGGGATGGAGCGACCCTACCGGCGAGGCGCGTGAACATGAAGAGCTTCTTTCTCAAGCTCATAGTCCTTCGGGTGGTTGTCTCGGTGGGGATCGGGGCCGCGCTGTATTGCATCGTGGGCCGCGAGCTTGGCGGTCCCCTGTCGGCTTCTTTCGAACGGTACGGGCAAACGCTGGCGAGTACGCTTAGCCGGGTGGTTGCGGAGGGTTTGGCGGCCGGAAACGTTGCTTCGGTCCAGGCGGCTTTGAATGAGGCCGCCGGCAGGCCGGGCGTCAAGTGGGCGTCTGTGTCTGGGGGCAAGGGGGAGATCGTTGCGGGCACGGCGGGTGCGGCGAGGGCGGGCCAGGACGACCGCCGATATGCGATGTTTTCCGAGCCTGTGCCCGGTGGAGCGGGCGGCGAAGTACACGTGGCGTTGCAACGGGCGTGGCTGGAGGCGGCGATCCGGAAAGCGCAACTTCACACGCTTGGCTGGGTTGCCGTTCTGCTGTTGGCGGCGAACCTGCTCCTGTTGCGGTTGACCGGCCGCGTAGCGGCGCCGTTACGAGCCCTGACGCATGCGGCAAAGGATCTGGCGGTTCTGACGACCGACCCGAACGCCAAGCCTCCGGTGCTGTCCGTTCACGCGCCGGATGAAATTGGCGTGCTGACGGCAGCGTTCAACCGCATGGCGGAGGACCTGTGCAGCCACCAGCGCAACCTGGCGCGGATTGTCGAGGAACGGACCGCGGAGTTGTCGGAGGCGAATCAGGCGTTGGCGGCCGAGATCGCGGAACGGCGCCGGGCTGAGCTGAGTTTGAGTAAGTACAACCGGGCCTTGCGGGTCATCACGCGGTGTCAGGAAGCGGTGGTGCTGGCATCCAGCGAAACGGAGATGATGCGGTACATCTGCGACGTCCTGGTACAGGAAGGGGGCTACCGGATGGTGTGGATTGGCTATCCGGAGGCCGGGGATACCCGCCGCGTGCGGCCTGTGGCTCAGGCCGGGGATTCTGAAGACTACCTGCGGAACATTGAGGTCCGGTGGGACCACTCCGCATCGGGCCATGGGCCGGCCGGACACGCGCTCCGCACGGGGCAGATTGCGCTGGTGCCCGACATTGAGCGAGAGGAGGCTCTGGCTCCGTGGCGGGAACATGCGCTCCGCCACGGTTTCCGCTCGATGGTCTCGCTTCCGCTTTGGACGAAGGGAGAGGTAATCGGCGTGCTGTGCCTATACTCGGCCGAGCGCGCCGCGTTTGCGACCGAAGAAGTGACTTTGCTGGAGCAACTGGCCGGAAGCCTGGCGCACGGGATACTCGCCTTACGAGCCCGGGCAAGCCACCGGCAACTGGTGGCGGAACTGCGGGAGGCGAAGGAAGCGGCGGAGAAGGCGAGCCGCGCCAAGAGCGACTTTCTGGCCAACATGAGTCACGAAATCCGCACGCCGATGAACAGCATTCTCGGCATGACGAGGCTAGTGCTGGATACTCCGATGCCAGCCACCGAGCGTGGGTATCTCGACCTGGTCCGGACTTCGGCGGAGTCGTTGCTGGCCGTGATCAACGACATTCTCGATATCTCGAAGATCGAAGCGGGGCGCCTGGAACTGACGCCGGTCGATTTTCCGTTCTCACGGCAAGTGGAAGACACGGCGGCCGCGGTCGCGCCTGCGGCGCAGGGCAAGGGTCTGGAACTGATCTGCGAGCTCGATCCCGAAGTTCCGGAGTGGCTGCACGGGGACCCTCTGCGGCTGCACCAGATTCTGACGAACCTGCTTTCGAATGCGATCAAATTTACCGAGACCGGGGAAGTCCATCTGAGCGCCGGCATAGCGTGTCAGGACGAGGACAGCGTTACGATCCATGTTCGGGTTCGCGACACCGGGATCGGCATTCCGGCGGACAAGCACGAACTCATTTTTGAAAAGTTCTCGCAAGCGGACGGCTCGACGAGTCGAAAGTATGGCGGAACGGGATTGGGGTTGACGATTTGCACGCGGCTTGTCCAGATGCATGGGGGCCGGATCTGGGTGGAGAGTTCCGAAGGGGAGGGCAGCACGTTTCATGTGCTGTTACGATACAGCCGGGCGAAGGAGATGAGCGGGAGCACGCGCGAGGCGGGTCTGGCGCTGCCTTCGGGGCCGGTACTGGTGGTTGACGACAACGCAACGTCGCTGGCCGCGCTAGGGCGGGCGATTGAAGCGCTCCGTCTGCCCACGGACCTGGCTCCGAGCGCCGGCAAAGCGATGGCTCTCATGGCGGATGCGGCACGCCAGGGGCGGCCTTATGAAGTGGTGATTGCCGATGCCGATCTTCCGGGGATCGAGCAGGTGGCCGGACCGGCCGGGGCGTATGTCCGGCAGGTTCTTCTGGTGAGTTCCGGGAAGGCTGCGTCCGGGGCGGAGCAGCCTGGTTTCCAACGACCGGCGGCGTCGCTTCGAAAGCCGGTGCGGCGGCAGGAGCTTCGCGAGGCTCTTGCGACAGCGGCGGGGAACCCGCTTCGACGGGCGGAGACGGACGCGGGCAGCCGGCCCGATGCACCGGTGGCCGGCTCGCTTCGCATCCTTGTGGCCGAAGATAATCGCATAAACCAGACGCTCACGCGGGCGTTGCTCGGTCGCATGGGCCATTCGGCGGTGGTGGTCAACAACGGCCTGGAGGTACTGGATGCGCTGCGGGAGCCGGGTTTCGACCTCGTGCTGATGGATGTCCAGATGCCGGAGATGGATGGGATTGAGACGACGAACGCGATCCGGGCTCGTGAGGCAGAGGCGGGCGGGCACATCCCGATCATTGCCCTGACTGCGCACGCGCTGCGGGAAGACGAATTGCGGTGCCTGGCGGCCGGGATGGACGGCTATGTATCCAAGCCGATCGAGCCGGGCCGGCTGGCGGCGGCGATTCATGCCCATGCCGGCAGAAAGTTGGTCACCTGACCCGTGCCTCCTGTTTTTCCGGCAGATCGAGCATTGACAGGATACACGGCACGGGGAGGCGCAGCGTCATAATATGTTGGTATGACGAATTGGAAGCGGTCCACCGTGTCAAGGCGCCTTCGCGCCGCGGGCTTCTCGCTGGTCGAGCTCCTGATCGTCATCGCGATCATTCTGATCATCCTGGCGGTCGCGGTGCCGAAACTCACCAGCGCAAGAATGCAGGCGCAGGAGATGGCGGCGATCCAGGCGATCCAAACGATCAACACGGCGCAGCAGCAGTATTACTCGCAGTTCGGCCGGTACGCGAACACGCTCCAGGAGCTTGGGCCGCCGACCAGCGGTAATGCCGGTCCCTCGGCGGCCGACCTGATTCCGGGCGACCTCGCGCTGGGCACGAAACAGGGTTATAACTTCGTCATGACGACGACCCCCGCGGGCTACACGATCAACGCCAACCCGGTTACCTTCGGCAGCACGGGACGCCGGACTTTCTTCAGCGACCAGAGTCTGGTGAAGCGGGAGAACTGGAGCGCCGAGCCGGCCGGGCCCAACAGCAAGGAACTTGGCTCGGTGGCGGCGAAGTGACCGGATCGCTAGAGTGAAGCGGCGCCTGCACTCTGCCTTTGCGTCGCTTCCCCTGATTGTTTGCGTGGCGCTTGCCGCGCGGCTGTACTTTGCCTGGACTTACACGGCGCACAATCCGCACCGGGCGCTCGCGACGGTGCCTTTTCTGTTTGAATCGGGCAATATCGCCCATTCTGTTGCGGCCGGGCAGGGGTTTGCGTCGCCGTTCCGCGTCGCGACCGGCCCCACGGCGTGGATGACGCCGCTTTACCCGCTGCTTGTGGCGGGTATTTTCCGGGTCTTCGGAACCTATACGTTTCCGGCGTTTCTGGTCGCGATTGGGATTAACATTGTGGCCGGCGCGCTGACGTGCTGGCCGTTGTACCGGTTGGGGCGTGTGATCGAGGGACCGGCCGTGGGGGCGCTGGCGG
>JAKAJI010000255.1 GCA_021813825.1 Acidobacteriota bacterium
CACCCGCCCTTGTTCGGCCGCGGAGAGGATCCGCCCATCCGTGTACGCACCCATGCCCCCGGTGTTCGGACCCTGCCCGTTCTCGAGCAGCGTCTTGTGATCCTGGCTCGCGTCGAGCGGCAGCGCGCGCTCCCCATCGCAGAGCGCGATGAAGCTGACTTCTTCGCCTACGAGAAACTCCTCGATCACCAACGGCGCCGACACAGCCAGCAATCGCGCCGCGGCTTCTGACGCTTCTTCCGCCGAATGCGCGATCACCACGCCTTTGCCCGCCGCCAGTCCGTCCGCCTTTAAAACAACCGGAAGCGAAAATGTTTTAATCGCGCCGAGCGCCTCAGCGTGATTCGCCGCCAGCGTGTACCGCGCCGTCGGAATCGAGGCGCGTCGGAAAAACTCCTTTGCGAACGATTTGCTGGACTCCAGCCTCGCCGCCGCCTGCGTCGGCCCGACGATCGCCAGACCCGCCGCGCGGAACCGGTCCACAATCCCGTCCGCGAGCGGAGCTTCCGGCCCGACTACAGTCAACTCAATTCTGAGCATCTGAGCCAGCGCCAGCGGCTCAGCCCCGCTATGACACTTCGCCACGGCCGCAATCCCGGGGTTTCCCGGTGCGGCATGCAACTCCACACCCGGCGTCTGCGCCAGTTTCCAAGCCAGCGCATGCTCGCGCCCACCCGAGCCGATAACAAGGATCTTCAGAAGTAAAGAACCTCCCGATCCAGTTTACCGGCCCCAAGGCCTCCGCTAAAATTCGCCCCAATGGCTGGGCATGTCAGTCCACACGCATGCGCCCTCGCGCTGCTTCTCGGCTTCGCAATTGTTCTTCCAGCGGTGGCACAGCCGTCCTCGTGTACCGACTCCGGCTTCGCGTTCAGGATCGGCGACGGCAGACCCGACGTCGCTTTCGCCGGCTATGCCACCTGCGGCAACTCGACCTCTGCGCAACGCAAGATGATGCGCAACGTCTTCACGCGTATCCTGCCCGCCGCGCCGCCTCCGCCGCCAACGGCAACGTCAAAACGCCGGCGCCCAACTTGCTGGCCGGCACCTGCACCATCGCTTCCTCCACCGGGACGATATCGCAAGCCTCTACGCAGATCGCTCCCCTCGCTCCGGGCCTGTTCCGCATAAACCTGAACGGACTCGCCGCGGCCAACGTGCTCGACGTCTCCGCAAGCGTCACGCAAACCCCGGAGAACGACTACGCTCTGCAAGGCGGGCAGTTCGTCGACACGCCATGTCGCTTCGCGCCGCCGGCACTTCCGGTGTGCAGGTCACCGTCGGCGCCCAGCAAGCCTCCATTACCTACGCCGGGCCCCAGGAAGCGTTCCTCGGCCTCGACCAGGTGAACGTCGTCATCCCACCCAGCCTGGCGGGCAAGGGCGATGTCGTCGTGCAATTATCAGCCAACGGAATCTCCGCCAACCCGGTGCACATCACCATCCGGTAACCGCGAACTCAGGCCATCTCTTCGCGGCCCATGTACATCTCGCCGATGAGATCGCGAAAATTCTCGAGCACGCGCCCCCGGCGGATCTTCATCGTCGGCGTCACCTCGCCACGGTCGATCGTAAATTCCCGGTCGAGCACGCGGAACTTGCGAATCTGCTCGAACTGCGGAAGTTCGCGATTCACCCGCGCCACCACGCGGCGAATCTCGCCCTGAATCTCCGGCGCTGCCACCAGTTCGGCGAGCGTCTTTCCCTTCATCCCCGGCAGCGTTTCCGCATGCGCCGGGTTCAGCGTGAACAACGCGGCCACGAACGGCAACCGGTCACCGATCAGCACCACCTGGTTGATCAGCGGCTCGGTTTTGAACAGCATCTCGATCCGCGCCGGATAAATCTTCTTCCCGTTCGAAGAAACAATCAGTTCCTTCTTCCGGCCCGTGATGTAAATGTAACCTTCCTCATCCACCTCGGCGATGTCGCCCGTGGCCAGCCACCCATCCTGCAGCACCGCCGCCGTCGAAGCTTCGTCGTTGTAATATCCGCTGAACAGCGCCGGACTCCGCAGGAACAATTCCCCATCGTCGGCCAGGCGAATCTCCACGCCCGGCAGCGGACGCCCGATGCTGCCGGATTTCGGCCGGTCGAGCGGGTTCAGAGTCGCCACGCCGCCCTCGGTCAGCCCATACCCTTCGATCAGCGGCATCCCGATCGCGGAATAAAAGTCCGCCAAGTTCCGTCCCAGCGGCGCCGCGCCCGAAGCCGCCAGGCGCAGCCGTCCTCCCAGCCGTTCGCGAATTTTTGAAAACACCAGCCGGTCAGCCAGCTTCAACGGAACCGAAATATGAGGCGGCACGGACTTCCCCGCCTGCCGCAACCGGCTCGCCTGCAGCCCGAGACCGATCGCGCCGTAGAACAACTTCTGACTCGCCGCGCCCTTCTTCCGCACTTCCGCGCCGATGCTCGCATACATCCGCTCCCACACCCTCGGCGGAGCCAGGAAAAAATTCGGCCGCACGGAGCGGATCTCGGCCGGCAGCCGGGAAAGGCTTTCCGAAAACCAAACCGTCACACCCATCCGCATGGTCAGCAGTTCGAGTACGACACGCTGCGCGATGTGCGCCGAAGGCAGAAACACCAGCGTCGAGTCGCCCGCGTTCAGCGCCAGCGCCGATGGGCCCATGTCGATGTTAGAGACGATGGCCGCGTGCGACGTCAGCCCCATCTTCGGCTCGCCCGTGGCGCCGCTGGTCAGGTATAGAATCGCCGCCTGCTCCGGATGAATCGCATCCCGGATGCGGCCGAAATATGCGGCATCCTCGGCCATCGCCTCCCGCCCCATCTGCCTCACGCCGTTGAGCGTCAACGTGTCCGGCGCCTCGCCGGTCAGCAGGATCCATCGCACCGGATCGAGCCTGCCATCCCCTGCCTTGAGCAACGCATCGCGCGAAGCCGCGTCTTCGACGAAAACGAAGCGCACTTCCGCAGCCTGTAGATTGCGCACCTGGTCCGGCAGCGGATAGCTCGTGTACAGCGCCGCCGCCACCGCGCCCGAGGACATCACGCCCAGGTCGGCCAGGTAAAATTCCGCGCGCGTCTCCGAATAAAGGGCGACGTTCTCGCCCGCCGCTACACCGAGCGCATGGAGCCCGCAGGCAATCTCCCGCGCGGCAGCCTCGAAGTCGGCGAACGTGTAAGTTGCGTACCTTCCGTGCCCGATCGGCTGCTGCAGAGCGGCCATCCCGGGCCACGTCTGCGCCGATTCCGCTAATACGGTGTAGATGGTTCGCCCAGGCATCGCGCTCATCCTAGCATGGCATGCCAGCCCGACTTGACTCGGCATCCCGGTTGCGGGAAAATCGGGATTGGCATAGGCGGGAGTAACTCAGCTGGTAGAGTGCAACCTTGCCAAGGTTGATGTCGCGGGTTCGAATCCCGTCTCCCGCTCCATTCCCCTCCCCCGCTTCCCCTACTCGATCGCGATTCGCCGCAGCAGCTTGAAGTCCGTCAGCATCTTGCCCGTCCCGAGCACGACGCTCGCCAGCGGGTCTTCGGCGATCGACACCGGCAGGCCGGTCTCCTCACGGATGCGGCGGTCCAGGTTCTTGATCATCGCGCCGCCGCCCGTCAGCACGATGCCGCGGTCGCTGATGTCGGCGCTCAACTCCGGCGGGGTGCGCTCGAGCGCCACGCGAATCGCGTTCATGATCGTCGCGATGCACTCTGACAGCGCCTCGCGGATCTCGGTGTCGTCGATCGTGATCGTTTTCGGTACGCCCTCGATCAGGTTGCGCCCCTTGATCTCCATCGTCATCGGCGCATCCAGAGGATAAGCCGAGCCGATCTGAATTTTGATCGCTTCCGCCGTCCGCTCACCCACCAGCAGGTTGTACTTGCGCTTCAGATACTGCATGATGGCGTCGTCCATCTCGTTGCCCGCCACGCGCACGCTGCGCGAGTAGACGATGCCCGACAGCGAAATCACGGCAACGTCCGTCGTTCCGCCGCCGATGTCCACCACCATGTTGCCCGAGGGTTCCGTAATGGGCAGGCCGGCGCCGATCGCGGCCACCATCGCCTGCTCCACCAAGTGCACTTCGCTCGCCTTGGCGCGATAGGCCGAGTCGATCACGGCGCGCTTTTCCACTTGCGTGATCTCGCTCGGGACGCCGATGACGATCCGCGGGTGCACCAGCATTTTGCGCCCGTGCGCCTTCAGGATGAAGTAATTCAACATCCGCTCGGTCACCTTGAAGTCGGCGATCACGCCGTCCTTCATCGGCCGGATGGCGACGATGTTGCCTGGTGTGCGGCCAAGCATGTCCTTGGCTTCCTTGCCCACCGCTTCCACATCGCCGGTGTTCTTATTGATCGCCACAATCGAGGGCTCATTGACGACAATGCCTTTTCCGCGCGCGAAAACCAGCGTGTTCGCCGTGCCAAGATCGATGGCCAGGTCGGAAGAAAACAGACTAAAAATAGAACGGAAATTCATGCTGCTCGTTGGCGCTCGAGGACCCGCTTTCCACGATTCCAACGTTGAGGGCCTGGAGGGGAGGAAGGGCTCGAAACAGTCCTCCCAAAGGGTATCACAAGCCCCGCGCCGGATGATTCGGGCAGGAATTTTCTCGTCGTGCCCATCGCTTCCCTGGCGGTAGAATAGCGGGGTGAGTGCGGCCCATTCAGCCCCGAGCGGGACCGGCCACGTTGACGCCCCCGCCGCTCCGCGATTCGCCCGGCGCGCCCTGGCTGGCTTCTTCGTCTCCGGCCTCCTGTTCTCGTTCCCCGGCGCCATTCTTCCCGTTTGGCAAGCTCAACTCACGCAGGACTTCACCGAGGTCGGCAAGTACTTCTTCGCCATGGGCCTCGGCCTCGTCGCCGGCCTCCGCATGGCTTCCGGCTGGAGCCCCTGGCGCAGCGTCCGCTTCTGGCTCACCGTGGGCTCGTCGCTCGGCCTCGCCGCCTTCATCCTTCTCGCTTTCGCCTCCCCACCCGCCCCGGCCTTGTGGCGGCTCGCCGGACTCTTCCTCGCTGGCATGGGCGCCTCGCTGCTCAACAACGGCCTCTTTGAAGCAGTCAGCCCGCTCTATCAGCGCGACCGCGCCGCCACCCTCAACCTCGCCGGCGCCATGTTTGGCCTCGGTTGCTTCGTCACCGCATTGATGGTGTCGCAGACGTTCTACTTGCTCCGCGGACCGGGCGTGCCCCTGCTGCTCGCCGCCGGCCCGGCACTCGGACTCTGGCTGTTCCAACGCACGGACTATCCCAGCATGCCGTTCTCCGCACCGGCCCGCCGCCAGACTCTCCGTGACCTCCAAACCCCAATCACCATCCTGCTCAGCCTGCTCATGTTCTTCCAATTCGCCAGCGAATGGTCCATCGCCGGCTGGCTCCCGCTGTTTCTCATCCGCCGCCTCGGCGCCAGCCCGCAGACCGCCATCCTCATGCTCGCCTGCTTCTGGCTCGTCCTCTTTTCCGGCCGCATCATCGCCCAGTCCACGCTCGACCGTCTCCATCACGGCCGCCTGCTCGGCTTAAGTGTCCTCGTCGAACTGTTCGGGTATTTCCTTCTCAGCCAAACCGATAACCTCTCCGGCGCCACCGTCGGCATCGTCTGCCTTGGCGCGGGTTATTCGGTCACCTACCCCCTCGTCGCCGAAAAAATCGGACACCGCTTCTCCGACGACCATCCCTTCCGCTTGCGCGGCATCTTCTGGCTGTCCATGAGCGGTGCCCTCCTCGCTCCCTGGCTGCTCGGCTACTTCGCCGAAGCCTGGGGCATCGGCTCCGTGCTCGCGCTTCCGTTCCTCGGCACTCTCGCCGCCTGCTTCCTCCTCCTGCTCATCCTGCTCGAAGCCTATCTTTCGGGACTCCGCCGGGGCACGCGCGAGGCCTGATAAAATCGAGTTCAGTTAAGGCCTCAAGGAGCTCAAGGACATGCCCATTTACGAATATCTTTGCGAGGACTGCGGAACGAAATTCGAAAAGCTCGTGCGCGCAAAGGAAGAGGGCGTTGCCTGCCCATCCTGCGGCCAAAACCACCTGAAAAAGGAGTTCTCCTCCTTCGCCGCTCACTCCGGCTCCTCGCCCGGCAAACAGAACTTCCCCGCCTGCCCCTCCGGCATGTGCCGCACTCCTGAAATCTGCGGCCGGAACTGACGGGACGGCCACTCCGGCCGTGCCATCAGTGGTACACTCCGCTCATGTCCGGACGCGCTCCTTCGCGGCGCCTTTTTCGTGCGCTCGGCTTCGTCGCGCTGTCCGTCCCGCTCGTCGCCCAGCGAGCTTCACCGGCGCCGCATGAGGACGCCTCCGAGATCGCCAACCGCCTCGTCAGTATGTACGAGGAATGGGGACCGCAACAGAACTCGCCAAACGCCTCGCTCGAACTGCGAGAGTTCGCGCGGCAAGGACGTTTCGTGAAGTACCGGATCTATGCGCACGGCCTGCCGTCCGACGCGATCTATTCCATCCTCGAGTTGCCAGTCACCCAAACCATTCCAACGGTGTCCCTGAGCGGCGTTACGCTAAAGTCCTCCGGGCTCGCCATCTGCGCCGGGAAACCTGGTACCTGCGGACGTCCCGACAAGCCCGACGACCCCATCAGCCTCACCTTCGTTCCCGCTCCCGGCGAACCGTTCCGCATTGCCCTCGTCTCCGGCGAGAACTGGAAGGCCTACGCCACCGTCGTTCCCAACCCGATTGAGGCCGAAGAGAGCGGCTGCCTTCTTGACGTGATCCTGTTGACGCCACGCGCCGAGCTTGTCCTCCTTGAAGCCTACGGCTTGGCCAACAATGAACAGGCGACCCTCCTCACAGAGTCCTACTCGGAAACGCGCGGAACTACGATTACCGCGGACTCAGTGGGACACTATCAGGGCGCGATCTTGCCTTTCGTGAGAGGCAAAACCGGCGGGATCACCCACGTCATGCTCAAAGCCGCCAACTGCAGTCCGTCCCTCGATTTTGCCTGGGGCCGGAGATAAACCTGGCCTTTCGTCCACAAAGCGCACAATGCAGCGAGGCGCGGGCGTTGATTGGCCGATTTGAGCGCTTCCCGCGCTGCGCCCTTTAAAGCACACGCGATCCACGACCACTGGATATCCGGCACGCCCAAAATTCGATAGCAGCACCTCCAGGTAGATTACGCACTCTCCGGGCGGCCCGTCCGTTCAGGTTTCGCCATCAGCCCAACCCTCGCCCACTGGGTCCTCAGATTCACCCGCGGCAGGTTCTTCCAATACGATCACCGTCTGCTTCGCGCCGCCGCCTTTCCCGGCCGATGCCTGCGTCTTCAGACTCCACCGTCGCACACAC